>JASHOF010000108.1 GCA_030041255.1 Acetobacteraceae bacterium | reverse complement strand
GTGCTGCGGCGGCTCGGGCAGCGCCCGGTTCCTGGCCTGCGTGTCACTCTGGTGGCGCGCGAGCCGCTCACCCCGTATTCCGGCCTCCTGCCGGCGGTCATCCGCGGGGAGATTTTCCCGGCAGAGGCGCATATCGACCTTGCCCGGCTGGCGGCGAGGTCGCGCGCAAGGCTGATCATGGCCGAGGCGGAGGGCCTCGATCTCGCATCGCGCCGCGTGCTGTTCGCGGAGCGCGCTTCCCTCTCGTTCGATCTTCTTTCGATCGATGTCGGAGCGGCGCCATCGGCGCCCGAGGGCGCGATTGCGGTCAAGCCGATCAGCCGATTCCTGGCCCGGCTTGCGGAAATCGAGTCCGGGCTTTCCCGCGGCGGACGGATTGCGGTGGTGGGCGGCGGGGCAGGGGGTGTGGAGCTTGCCCTCGCGCTGGCACGCCGCTTTGCCGGCCGTTTTGCGCTCGTGCTCGTATCCGACCGTCCCGAGATTCTTTTCGATGCTCCGCCTGGGGCGCGCCGCATTGCCCGCGTTGCGCTTGCCCGCGCCGGCGTCAGCCTCGCCCTCGGAGTTCCCGCGACGGGTTTTTCCTGTGGCGTTGTTGGTCTCGGCGATGGAGAGACGGTGGCGGCCGATGCGGCGATCTGGGCCACTGCCGTGGTCGGCCCGCCATTCCTTGCCGATGCCGGGCTGGCGTGCGACGAGGCGGGTTTCGTCAAGGTTGCGCCGACGCTCGAAAGCCTGAGCCATGCGCACGTTTTTGCGGCCGGAGATTGTGCCGCGATGGAGGGATTTCCGCGGCCCAGGGCAGGCGTTTTCGCGGTGCGGGCGGGGCCGGTGCTGGCGGAGAATCTGCGCGCGGCGGCGGCGGGAAGGAAGCTGAGATCCTGGCGCCCGCAGCGCGAGGCGCTGGCGATACTTGGGCTCGGCGAGGGCCGCGCGCTTGCCTGGCGCGGCGCGCGCTTCTGTTTGTCGGGCCGTTGGGTGGCGCGCTGGAAGGAGCGCATCGACGCGCGCTGGATGGCGATGTACGCGCCCGGCGCGATGGGAGCGATGGCAGCGGAAGAACCGATGCGCTGCGCCGGGTGCGGGGGGAAGCTCGGAGCCGACGCGCTGGTCGAGGCGCTGGCGCCGCTTGCAGAGCCGGCCCGCCCGGACATCCTGGCCGGGCTTGCCGCGGCCGAGGATGCCGCGGTGAGCGCGCCGCCGCCGGGCCTGGTGCTTGTGCAGAGCGTCGATTACCTGCGCGCGTTTATCGACGACCCGTTTCTGTTCGGCGAGATCGCCGCGGTGCACGCGCTTTCGGATCTCTACGCGATGGGTGCCGAGCCGTGGACGGCGCTGGCGATTGCCGGCGTGCCGTACATGCGCGGGGCGAAGATGGCCGAAGAGCTCGCTGTCCTGATGGCAGGAGCGGCGCGGGCTCTGTCGGCGGCGGGCTCTGTTCTGACCGGGGGGCATTCGGGGGAAGCGGCCGAGCTTGGGCTTGGCTTTTCTGTCACCGGGCTTGCCGAGCCGGGGGCGCTCTTCAGCAAATCGGCGCTTCGGGCCGGGGATCGGCTGGTGCTGACCAAGCCGCTCGGTGTCGGCATCCTGCTGGCGGCGCTGGCGCGCGGGCGGCTTGGCGCGGCGGATCTCGGCGCCGCAATCGGAGTGATGCGGCAGAGCAATGCCGCCGCGGCCGCTGTCTTTCGCTGCTACGGCATTCGTGCCGTGACCGATGTGACGGGCTTCGGGCTGGCCGGGCACCTGATCGAGATGGTGCGCGCATCGAACGTTGCCGCCCGGCTCGACCTGGCGGCGATTCCGGCCCTTTCCGGCGCGCTTCAGCTTGCGGAGAGCGGAATCGAGAGCTCGCTTGCGCCGGCGAACCGTGCGGTGCTGGAAACGGCGCTCGGTGGGCCGCCACTGGCTCATCGGGCGGTTGCGCTGCTCGTCGATCCAGAGACTTCCGGCGGGCTGCTGGCGGGCGTCGGTGCCGAGGCGAGCAGGGATTTGCTTTCGGATCTGGCCGCGGCGGGGCTGATTGCCGCCGCCATCGGCGAGGTTTTCCCGGCGAGCGAAGGAGCGCCGCTGCTCAGGCTCATGTGACCGCTCATGTGACCCGGGCGGCGATAACAGAGAGCGCCGCGGTCCTGCCGCCCTCGATAAGCGCACCCCGGTACTGCCTGATGTCGCGGCATGGGGCGGCTTGACAGGATCGACGAAGCCCGCTTTATGCGCCAACCCGTTGCGGCGATGGAGTTCGCCCTTGACCGTCCCGAGGTGATTTCCTGGGGGCTGATGACTCCTCCCTAGATCGGATCGGATGAAGGGGGAGTTCCAGGTGCGGATGATGGTTTGCGCAGCTTTGCGCGGCGAGGACGCATGACCCGCGACATCCTGCTGCAGATCGCCCAGGTGGTGGCGGTGCTGGTGCTGGCGCCGCTGCTGCAAGGGATCATCGTGCAGTTCGAGGAGCGGGTACAGCGCGCCCGGGGGCCGGGCATCTTCCAGCCCTACCGCGATCTCCGCAAACTGTTCAGCAAGCAGATCGTGGTGCCGGAGACGGCGTCCTGGCTGTTCTGGATGGCGCCGATCGTCGCCTTTACGGCCATGCTGACGGTGCCGATCCTCATTCCGGTGCTGACCAACTTCCCGCTGCCGCTGTCGGACATGGGCGATATCCTGGGTGGCGGGCTGATCCTGACGCTGGGCGGCTTCATGATCACGCTCGCGGGGCTCGACAGCGGCAGCGCCTATGGCGGTATCGGCTCCTCGCGCGTGGCGATGGTGACGATTCTCGCCGAGCCGACGCTGATCCTGGTCTTCGTCGGCATCACGCTGCTCGCCAAATCGATGCTGCCGTTCGTGGTGAACCACCTCCTGGTGGCGGAGCCGGCGGTGTACTGGAACCCGGCGCATCTGTTCCTGGTCGCCGCCTTCTTCATCCTGCTGCTGGTCGAGACCGACCGGCTGCCGATCCATTCGCCGACCCATATCGAGGTCTACATGATCGAGGAGGCGCGGATCCTGGAATATTCCGGCCCGCTGCTGGCGCTGGTGCGCTGGGCCTCGATGATGAAGCAGTTCATCCTCTATACGATCTTCTGCAACGTGCTGCTGCTTCCCTGGGCGCTTTCCATCCGCGGCACGGCACCGGGGGCGCTCGGCGCGGCGGTGGCGCTGATGGCAAAGTTCACGCTGGTCGCCCTGGCTGTCGTCGTCGTGGACACGACGCAGTCGAGGCTCCGCTTCTATCGCTACCAGGAACCGCTCGCCGCCTCGTTCCTGCTGGCGGTGCTCTCGATCATCGGCACCCAGTTGGGCTGATGCCGTGATCGTCACGACCTTTCCCCCACTCGCCGCTTCGCTGTTCAGCCTGATCGCGATAGCGAGCCTGCTGCTTGCCTTCGTGATGCTCGGCTCGCGCTGGTTGCGTCACTACATCTATGCCTTTGCCGCAGAATCCTGGCTGATTGCCGTGCTTTCGGCGGCGGTCGGCTTCTACGGAGGCTTTCCCGAACTCTATGTCATTGCAGTCCTCACGGTGCTCTTCCGCGGCTGCATCCTGCCCTATCTCATTCTCCGCATCGTCCGTCCCCTCGACGTCGCCCGCGAAGTGGATGTGGGTCTTCAACCCAGCTCCTCGCTCGTCGCCGGCGCCTTCGCCGTCATCTTCGCGCTTGTCGTCGCCAGCCATCTCAGCGTCGGTCTCGGGCTTGCCGGGACGGTTGCCGTGCTGGCGCTGACGGTGATGCTGTCGCTGAAGCTGATCGGCTTTCTGATGCTGACGGTGCGCCATGAGGCGGTGAGCCAGGTGCTGGGCCTCCTGGTGCTGGAGAACGGCATCTTCCTCGGGGCGCAGATCCTGGTTCCCGGGATGCCGCTTCTGATCGAGATCGTCATCCTGTTCGACCTCCTGATCGTCGTCGTCTGCTTCGGCATCCTGGTGCGCTATCTGTCGAGCCATGTCGGCAGCACCAGCGCGCTCTCGCTCAACCGGCTGGTGGGCTGAGCCATGGCGGGCGTGCTGCTGCTCCTGATCGTGCTTGCCCCGGTGGCGGCGATCGTGGTCATTCTGCTCACCCGGCGCCCGCGCCTGGCAGAGCGGCTCAACCTGGCGGCAAGCGCGGTCTCTTTTGGTGCGGCGCTGCTGCTTCCCGGGGCGAGCCTGGGCGGGGCGCATGTCTTCCTCGATCAGTACGTGATTGCCGATCCGTTCGGCGCCTGGGTCATCCTGTGCGCGGCGATCGTCTATTTCCTGGCCTCGATCTACGGCATCGGCTACATGCGCATGCTCGACGAGGAGGCACGACTGGCGCGCTTCTATGCGCTGTTCGCGGGATTCGGCCTGACCACCATGGTCGCCCCGATGATGAACAACGCGGGGCTCTACTGGATCGCGATCGAGCTGACGACGCTGGTCAGCACCTTCCTGGTTGCGTTCGAGCGGGCGCCGGAAAGCATCGAGGCGGCCTGGAAATACATCATCGTCGTCTCCGGCGGGATCAGCCTGGCGCTGTTCGGCACCGTTCTATTCTACTGGGCCGGGACGTTCGTGCTCGGCCCGAGCTATGCGATGACCTGGGCGGTTCTCGGTGCCGCCGCGCCGCATATGAACCCGACCCTGATCGCGCTGGCGTTCCTGCTGGTGCTGGTCGGCTACGGCACCAAGGTGGGGCTGGCGCCGATGCACACCTGGCTGCCGGATGCGCATAGCGAGGGGCCGGCGCCGGTCTCGGCACTGCTGTCCGGTGCGCTGCTGAATGCGGCGATGATCGGGGTCATACGCTATCTCTCGATCGCCGAGGCGGCGCATGCCGGGCCACTGCCGCGCGCGGTGCTGGTGGTGCTCGGCGCCTTCTCACTGTTCATCGCTGCATTGTTCATTGTCCGCCAGAGCGGCATCAAGCGGCTGATGGCCTATTCGAGCGTCGAGCACATGGGGGTGATGGCGCTCGGCTTCGGGTTCGGCGGCCCGTTCGGCGTGGCCGGTGCGCTCTATCACATGCTGAACCACACGCTGAACAAGTCCCTGATGTTCTTCGGCGCCGGCAGCATGATGCGGACATTCGGGACCAAGGAGATCACCCTGATCCGCAGAGTGGGCCGGTATTTTCCGGTGGTGGGCGGGCTCTGGCTTGCCGGGGCGGTTGCCATCACCGGCGCGCCGCCGTTCGGCCTGTTCGCATCCGAACTGACGATCCTGCGCGCGGGGCTCAGCGGGATAAATGCCTGGGCGGCGATCCTGATGGCGATCCTGCTGATCGTCATCTTCATCGGCTTTCTCAATCATTTCCGCATCATGTATTTCGTGGCGCCGGAATCGGAGACGGCACCGCAAGGAAGGGTGAGTGCGTGGTGCGCGGCGCCGATGTGGCTGGCTTTCATTCCCGTGCTCGTGCTCGGGCTCTGGTGGCCGGAGGCGATCTGGCATTATTTCGGGGTCATCGCGCACGGGCTCGTCCCTGGTCCCGCAGAGGTGGCGTTGCGATGAAGGGCACCGAGGGCGCCACGGTCGCGGGCGAGGACATGCCGGAGATTGCGCGCGCGCTGTTCGCCACCGGCGGACGCATGCAGATGGTCTATGCCTGGCAGCCGGAAGAGGGTGTGGCCGAGCTCCGCTATCTGGCCTCGCCGGCCGAGAGCAGAAGGTTCCTGATGTGGCGCTGCCGGCCGGATGGGGAGGCACCGAGCCTGGCTGCGATCTGGCCCGCGATGGGGTGGTACGAGCGGGAGGTCATGGACCTGTTCGGTCTTGGCTTCCGCGACCATCCCGAGCCGAACCGGCTGATCCTTGGCGACGATATCGCGCCGCCGTTCCGGGCGGCGCGCGGCGCGGCGGAGGGGGTGGAACGGCGCGGAGCGGATGTGCCGCGCGGGCTTCCCGAGCTGGATCAGCCGGATGTGCAACTGCTGCCGTTCGGTCCGGTGCGCGCGGACGTGCTGGAATCCGCCGAGTTCACTTTTTTCTATGTCGGGGAGCGGATTCTCCACTATCATCCGCATCTTTTCTTCAAGCATCGCGGCATGGAGCAGCGCTTCGCCGGGCTCACGCCCACGGCAGGCGCGGTGATGGCCGAGCGGGTTTCCGGCGTCGGCAGCGTGGCGCACGTGCTGGCCTACTGCCAGGCGATCGAGGCGGCGCTCTCCTGCGAGGTGCCGCGGCGCGCGCTCTACCTGCGCGCGCTCCTTGCGGAACTGGAACGGCTTTACAACCACCTGCATTATCTCGGCCATCTCGCCAGCACGACCACGCTCAAGGTGGCCGAGGCCCAGGGCAAGCTGCTCGAAGAGCGTGTCAAGCAGCTCAATGCGCGGTTGACCGGCAGCCGCTTCCTGCGCGGCATCATCACGCCGGGCGGGCTCCGGCGCGACCTGGCGCCCGAACGCTGGCTTGCCGACGCGCTCGTGGGGCTCAGGGCGGAGGCGGCGCGCTTCGTCGATCTCCTGGAGCACTCCGACAGCCATCGCGACCGGCTGATCACCACGGGGCGGCTTTCGCGGCCGGTTGCGCTCGATCAAGGCGCGACCGGGCCGGTGCAGCGCGCCTCCGGCATCGATCGCGATCTGCGCCGCGATCATCCTTATGCCGCCTATGCCGAGTTGCCGCTCACGGTAGCGGTGCGCGAGGAGGGCGATGCCTATGCCCGAGCGCTGGTGCGGGCGGCCGAGATCGAGGCATCCTTCGCCCTCATCGAGCGGGTGCTGATGAAGCTCGAGGAAGGCACGGTGCATGAAGCCCTGTCGGCGGTGCCCGGGGCGGAAGGTCTCGGCTGGGCCGAATCACCGCGCGGGACACTTTTCTATGCCGTTCATTTCGGGGCCGATGGACACCTCAAGCGGGTGAAGATCAAATCGCCGTCGTTCTCGAACTGGCGGGTTTTCCCCTTCACGGTGCACGAGACGAACATGATGGACTACGCCATCAACGAGGCGAGCTTCGGCCTCACGATCGCCGGCTGCGCGCGGTAGGGCAGGCGGCGATGGCGTTCTGGACATGGTTCGGGCTTTCCGAGGGCAAGGCGACCACGGCGTGGCCGGGTCGCGGCAGCGAAGACGGCCAGCAAGGCGTGCTGGGAATGCCGCGCTACGCCCCCGAACTCTGCGAGGCCGGATGCAGCGAATGTGCGGCGGTCTGCCCGAGCGGGGCGATCGCGGTCGCGCCCGGAGCGCCGGGCGGGATTACGCTGGATTATGGAAGCTGCGTCGTCTGCCAGCTCTGCACGGAGGCCTGTCCGAGCGGCGCGCTGAGCCCGTCGCAAGACTGGGCCTTCGGGGTGCGCCGGCGCGAAGATCTGCTGTGGTCCCCGACCGCGCAACCGGCACGCAAGGATGGTGCGGTACCGCGCGCTTTTCGCCGCAGCCTGCATATCCGCCACGTGGATGCGGGCTCGTGCAACGGCTGCGAATCGGAACTGCAGGCGCTCAACAATCCCTTCTACAATCTGCATCGGCTCGGCATCTTCTTCACCGCCTCGCCGCGCTTCGCCGATCTCTTGCTGGTGACGGGGACGGTCACGCACGCGATGCTCGCGCCGCTCCGCGCGACCTGGGAGGCGATGCCCGAGCCGCGTTTCGTGATGGCCGCCGGCACGTGCGCGGTCTCGGGCGGAATTGCCAGGGGCGGTTACGCCTGCGGGAGCGGGCTCGAGGGCGTGTTGCCGATCGATCTCTACCTGCCCGGCTGCCCGCCCAATCCGTCGGCGATCATCATGGCGTTGCTCGCGCTCCAGGGGCGGATGCCCGAGCGCATGGCGAGAGACCGTCATGGCGAATGAACTGCTGGCACTGGCGGCCATTCTCTGGGCAGCGGGCGGTGCGCTGGCGCTGACCGGGCGCGCGCTCGGGTTGGTGCGTGCGGCGCTGGGGCTTGGCGCTGTCGCGGCGATCGTGGCGGCGATCATGGCGCTGCCCGGCGGCACCGCCGAGGTCACGCTTCCGCTCAGCATGGCGGGGGAAAGGTTCGGGTTCCGGATTTCCCCGGCGGCACTGTGGCTGATGGGGTTCGGGCTTGCTCCGGCCGCTTGTGCGACCTGGCTCGCCTCGCCAGTGGTGGCGGGACGCGGAGGCTGGCTGTTCGGCGCCGCGGCGAGCCTCCTGGGTGCACTCGGCGTGTTCGGGTTGCAGAATGCCGGCGGGTTCCTGATCGCCTGGGAAGTGATGAGCCTCGGCGGCGCCGTGATGATTCTCTGGGAGCAGGCCGCGCTCGCTCCGGGTGAGCCGGTGCTGTTCATGCTGGGGCTTCTGGAAGTCGGGACGGTGGCGCTGCTGCTGGCCTTGCTCGGGCTTGCCACCAACTCCGGGAGCCTCGACTTTGCCGGGTTTGCGCATGCCGGCGGGTTGATTGCGGGCACGCTTGCCGCCGCCATCGGCGTGGCGCTGGTGGCCGGCTTTGGTGCCAAGCTCGGGCTCCTGCCGTTTTATGAATGGTTTCCGGCAGCCTATGGCGCGGGCAGCGGGGCGAGCGGGGCGATCCTCTCGGGGGTGGTGCTCAATGCCGCCTATTTCGGGCTTGCGCGCGGCCTCATCGAGTGGCTGCCGGCGCCCGGCGGGTACGGGCTCGGCATTTTCGTTGTCATCGTCGGCGTGTTGAGCGCGATCCTGGCGACACTCTACGCCTTCCAGCAGGATGACTGGCGTGGCCTTCTCGGCTTCTCATCGGCCGAGAACGCGGCGATCGCGGTGACGACGCTCGGCGCGAGCCTGATGTTCCGTGCGGACGGCTTGGGCGCGCTGGCCGGGCTTGCCTGGACCGTTTCGCTTCTGCATCTTGCCGGCCATGCCCTGGCGAAAGGCACGCTCTTCCTCACCGCGGATGGCGTCTTCGCGGCAACCGGCGGCTATGACATCCGCCATTCGGCCTTTGCCAGGCGCACCGCCCTGGTGTTCGGGGTGGGGGCGCTGTTTGCGGTGATGAGTCTCGCCGCGATGCCGCCGCAGGCGGGCTTCGTCAGCGAATGGTTCGTGTTTCAGACGCTTTTCCAGGGTTTCCACCTTGCCGGCATGGGCGGGCGGCTGGTGCTGGCGCTGGCCGGTGCGGGACTGGCGCTGACCGCGGCGGTTGCCTTCGCGACCTTCGTCAAGCTGTTCGGCATCGGGATACTCGGCGCCGGGAATCGTGTGCCGGGCAGGGTGAGGACGGGAACCGTCGCTGCGGTGGCGGTGCTCGGGGCACTCGTGCTGGCGCTTGCGGTCGGCATGCCGGTGTGGCTCCGGGTGCTGGCCGCTGCCGCGCTTGGCCTGTTCGGCGCGGCTTCACCGGCCCTGATGCATGCGGGTCCGATCCTGGTGCCGCTCACGGCGAGCTTCGCCTTCATCTCGCCGAGCCTGCTCGTGATCGTCATGCCGTTGCTGGCGCTCATTCCGGCCGGACTTCTCGTCGCATCGCACAGAGGGCGGCAGGTGCGCCGGGCGCCGGTATGGTATGGCGGCACGGCGCCCGAGATGGCGCGCACCGCGACCACGGCGCTCACCTTCTCGAATGCGCTGCGCACCTTCTACAGTTTCATCTATCGCCCGACTGCGGAGACGACGCGGGAGACGGAGGGGCGCGAGTATTTCGTGACGAGGCTGGTCTTCAGCCATGACGTGGCGCCGCTGTTCGGACCCTGGCTTTTTGCTCCGACGATCAGGCTGATGGGTGCGCTTTCGGAATGGCTGCGAGCGCTGCAGTCGGGCCGGCTTCATTTCTATCTCGGTCTGATCGGGTTTCTGCTCGTGGTCATTCTCGGGCTCAGCCTCGTCAGGTAATGGCGGGTGGTGCGCCGCGCGGGCGCGCGGCGGGAGCGTCGCAGCATCGTGAACGGGTTGCCCTGCCCGCCGGCACTGGCCGGCGCTATGGTGAATCGAGAATGGCAGCTTTCGTGCGGGAGATTGCGATGGCTCGCCCACAGCGCGGTTTGCTCGCCGGGTTCCTGTTCGCGGGCACGATTTTGCTCTCTCTCCCTCTCCCGGCGCTTGCGGGCGGCGGCGGACCGGCGGTCGGCACGGCGCAGTCCGGGGCCTGGCAAGGGGTGTTGCTGGCCGGCGATTCGACAACCGCCAATCCCGCCGATCAGCCGCCGGCCGGGGTCTCCGCGGAAGCGTGGCGGGCGGCCAAGGAACTCATCAAGCTGAACGGCGGCGAGCAGCAGGCCCGCGCGGTTTTGATGGCGATACGCAGCCAACTGATCGCCGTCATAGCCCAGGCCAGCCAGAAATCAGCGGCCGAAGTGGCGCCCATTTTCGACCGGATCGTGATGCCTGCCATGGAAAAGGACCTTCCCTATCTGCTTGACGGTGTCACGCGCATTTACGCCACCAGTTTCACGGCCGATGAGCTGCACCAACTGGCCCGGTTTGCCGCCACCCCGCTGGGCCAGAAGCTGGCGACGATGGCCCCGCGCCTGGCCGCGGAAAGCGCCCAACTGGGCCTGGATTGGGGCAAGCGCGTGGTGCCGGAGATCCTGCGGGAGAAGCAGGAGGAGCTGAAAGCGAACGGCGTGAAGATATAGAACCGGGTTTCGTCGATGGCTGATGCGCCCTCACCCGGCGCGGCAGCCTCTTGAGACCCTCACCAGGCGCGCTGACGCGCGCCGCCCTCTCGCGGGACTCCCATCGCGCTTGCGCGATGGGGACCCGCCAGGGGGAGAGGGAATTATTGGGGTGTGGTCAGTAGGTGGCGCGGCCGCCGGAGATGTCGAAGACGGCGCCGGTCGAGAACGAGCATTCCTCGCCGGCCAGCCAGCAGACCAGGGCTGCGATCTCCTCCACGAGGCCGAAGCGTCCGATCGGGATTTTGCCCTTCATGAACGTGATCTGTGCGTCGGTCATCTGCGCGAAGATCGGTGTCTCCACGGCCGCCGGGGTGACGCAGTTGACGCGGATGCCGCTCCGCGCCAGTTCCTTGCCGAGCGACTTGGTCAGCCCGATCACGGCTGCCTTGGCCGCGCTGTAGGCGGCGGCGTTGGGATTGCCCTCCTTGCCGGCGATCGAGGCGATATTGACGATCCGCCCATAATCCGCCTTGCGCATCAGCGGCACCACGGCGCGGTTGCAGTAGAAGAGGCCGTGCACATTGACGTCGAACACGCGACGCCATTCCTCGATGGGATATTCCCAGAGCGGCGTGTTCGGTCCGGTGATGCCGGCCGAGGCGATGAGGATGTCGATCCGTCCGAGTGCGGATTCCGTCTCCGCGGCGGCACGGCGAACCGCCTCCGCATCGGCCACGTCGAGCGTCGCGCCATGCGCGGCGGAGATGGCCGTCCGCACCCGCGCGAGTGCCGCGGCATCGCGGTCCCACAGGCTGACGCGCGCGCCTTCCCGTGCCAGCCGGGCGGCGATCGCCTCGCCGATCCCGGAGGCTCCGCCGGTGACGATCGCGCCACGCCCGGCAAATCTTCCAGTGCCGCTCATGTGTTTTCCCTCACCCCCAGCCCTCACCCCCGACCCCTCTCCCAGAGGGAGAGGGGAGTAAAGAAGAGACCCCTCTCCCAGAGGGAGAGGGGAGTAGAGAAGAGACCCCGCTCCCGGAGGGATCTGTCCCTTCAGCGCAGCCGGATGCGGATCATGCCGAAATCGTCGCAAGCTGCCGAGGCCCCGGGCGGCACCAGGGTGGTGGCGTCGTATTCCGCAATGATCAGCGGGCCTGCGCGTTCCGAGCGGCCGAGCGCGGCCCGCCCGAGCACCGGGGTTTCGAGCCAGCCCTGGGGCGGGAACCAGCAGGTGCGGCCTGGCCGGGGCAAGGTCTCGCCGCCGGCGGGCGCCATGCGTTCGGGAAGACGCGGCGAGAGAGGCACGGCACGGGCGATCAGGGCCAGGCCGATCACCTCGACGGGCTCGTCGGGCGGGGCGGCGAAGCCGTAGGTCCGGTAATGTTCGGCTGCGAAACGTTCGGCGATATCGGCGCCGATGCCGTCAGCTCGCTCGACGGGAACCGAAAGCTCGCTCGATTGCCCGACGTAACGGGCGAGTGCGGCGGCGCGAAATTCGTGGCGTTCCGGCGGAACGCCCTCTCCGGCGAGGCGGGCGGCGCCCTCGGCCCTGAGTTCCGCCATCGCGGTAGAGAGCGTTGCCGCCACTTCGGCGGAACGATCGAGGCGGGCACGCACGGTGCGTGCGAGGTGATATTCGGTGTCGGCAACGAGGAGCCCGAAGGCCGAGAAGAGGCCGGGATGGGGTGGGATCAGCACGCGTTCGATACCGAGTTCCGCGGCGAGCGAGGCGGCAAAGAGCGGCCCGTTGCCGCCGAAGGCGAGCAGCGAGAAATCGCGCGGGTCCCGGCCGCGCTCCACCGTCACGGCGCGGACGGCGCGCATCATGCCGGCGGTGGCGAGGCGGAGCATGCCGTGCGCCGCCGCCTCGAGGGAAAGCCCGAGCGGGGCGGCAATTCTTTCGTCGAGCGAGCGTGCCGCCGCGGCCCGGTCGAGCGCCACGGCGCCGCCCGCGAGCCCCTTCTCATCGAGATAGCCGAGCACGAGGTTGCAATCGGTGATGGTGGGCTGCGTGCCGCCGCGGCCGTAACAGACGGGCCCGGGCTCGGCGCCGGCGCTTTCGGGACCGACCTTCGGGGCGCCTGCGGCGTCGAGCCGGCAGATCGAGCCGCCGCCGGCGCCCACCTCGGCGAGATCGATCGAAGGCAGCTTGAGGAGGTAGCCGGCGCCCTTGAGGAGGCGGGCGCCGGAAAGCACGCCGCCGCCGACCTCCATGGCTTCCGCGCGCAGCACTTCGCCGGCTTCGACGAGGCCGGCCTTGGCGGTGGTGCCGCCCATGTCGAAGCTGATCAGCCGTGCCTCGCCGAGGCGGCGCGCAAGCTGAGCGGCGCCCACCACACCGGCGGCGGGGCCGCTTTCGACCATGTGGGCGGGAAAGCGGGCGGCGAATGCGGGCGTGGCCAACCCGCCATTCGATTGCAGAAGCCGGAGCGGGGTGGCGATTCCGAGTTCGCGGAGGCTGCGCTCCAGCCGTTCGAGATAATCGGCGACGAGCGGCTGCAGAGAGGCGTTGATCACCGCGGTCGAAGTGCGGGGATATTCCTTGATCTCGCGCAGGATGGCGGCACTTTCCGAGATCGCAAGGTGAGGCAGGGCGGCATGGACGGCCTCGGCGACGGCCTGTTCGTGCGCCGGATTGGCGTAGCTGTTGAGGAGCGCGATGGCGACACTCTCGACGCTGTCGGCGCCGAGCCGTGCGATCGTCTCGGCGAGGCTCGCCTGGTCGAGCGGGCGGGCAATGCTGCCGTCAGGGCGGATCCGCTCGAGGACTTCGAATCTCAGCCGCCGCGGCACCAGCGGCGGCGGCTTGGTCCAGGTGAAATCGTAAAGCCGCGGCATGCGGAGATCGCGGATCTCGAGCACGTCGCGGAATCCGGCGGTCGTGATCAGGGCGGTCTTCGCGCCCTTGCCTTCGAGCAGTGCGTTCGATGCGATGGTGCTGGCGTGCAGGACCTCGGCAACTTTTCCCACGGCGCCGGCATGGGAGAGGAGCCGCGAGAGGCCGACGACGATTCCCAGCGTGTAGTCGGCTCGTGTCGAGGCGATCTTTTCGACCGCGATCCTTCCGGTGGCGTCGATCGAAATGAGGTCGGTGAAGGTGCCGCCGATATCGACGCCGATGCGAAGGCTCACGCCGCAAATCCCCGCGCGGCGCGGAGGCGCCGGCGCAAGGCTTCGCTGGCCGCCAGGTCGAGCGTTGGCGGATCGCCGCGAGCGATCACGCCATAGTCACGCGCGGCGGCTTCGACGCTGAGCAGCCCTGCGGCCAAATCCCGTGCGATCTGGGAAAATTCCCGCGCCAGCGGATCGCCCCAGCCGCCGGCGCCGGCAAGGCGGTGGCGAAACACCTCGCCCTGGCGCAAGGTGATGGTGAGCTTGGCGGGAAGGCGGCGCTCCCGTTCCGTTCCCGGATCGAGCAGGTTCTCGCTCGGGGTGCCGGGCGCGCCGCCCTGCAGCCCGTAGGGCCGGTGCGTCGCGCGGTCCGAGCGCACCTGCAGGATGCCCTCTTCGGCCAGCATGCGCCAGGTGCGTTCGAGTGCCATGCCGCCCCGGTACTGGCCGGCTCCGCCGCTGTCCGGAACGATCCGCCAGGCCAGCACTTCGAGCGGGTTATCGGCCTCGATGACCTCGATCGGGAAGCTTGCCATGTTGGCGAACATGTTGGTGTTGCCCTCGAGGCCGTCCGCCCAGGGCCGTCCGCCCCAGGAGCCGGAGAGGAAATCGACATAGATGAAGGGCCGGCGCTCGCTGTCGTAGCCGCCGATGGTGATGCCGGTATTGCCGCCCTCGGAGGCGGCGGGCACGCGGTCGGGGTAAAGGGCGGCGAGCGCGCCCAGGCAGCAATCGAGCATCCTGAAGCCGGTGAGCCCGCGCGCCGCGCAGGCGGCCGGCGGCAATGCGTTGGCGATCGTCCCGGGCGGGGCGATGACGCGGATGGCGCGGAAGACGCCGTCATTGTTCGGCATCTCGGCTGCCAGCACGGACTTCACGGCGGTGAAGCTCGCCGCCGCGGTATAGGACCAGGTGTTGTTGATGGCGCCTTTTACCTGCGGGCTCGATCCCGTCCAGTCGATTTCCATCTGCTCGCCCTGTTTGCGGACCGTGCAGCAGAGGGGGATCGGCCTTCCGGTGTCGATCTGGTCGTCATCGATCCAATCCGTGAAGGAGGCTTCACCGTCGGGCAGGGCGGCGAGGGAGAGCCGCGTCAGCCGTTCGCTGTAGTCCATGGTCGCGGCGATCAGCCGCCTGACCGACATCGCTCCATGGCGCGCGATGAGCCCGGTCATGCCGCGCTCGGCGATCTCGCAGGCGGCGAACTGGGAGCGGAGATCGCCGAGCACGCGGGCGGGCAGGCGCACGTTCTTTTCGATGATGCGGAACAGGCTCTCGTCCGCCACGCCCTCGCGGTAGAGCTTGAGCGGCGGGATGCGGAGCCCTTCGGCGTAAATCTCGGTACTGTCGGAGGCGTTCGAGCCGGGAACCCGGCCGCCGACATCGGTGTGATGGCAGATCGTCGCCGCCCAGGCGATCAGCTCGCCGGCGGCAAAGATCGGGCGGAAGACGAAGATGTCGGGCAGATGCATGCCGCCTTCGTAAGGATCGTTCATGGCCAGCACATCGCCGGGCCGGATCCGGCCCTCGTAGGCGCGCCGTGCGGCCGCGAGTGCGATCGGGATCGAGCAGAGATGCCCCGGCACGGAGAGGCCCTGGGCGGCGAGCCGGCCTTCGGCGTCGCAGAGAGCGGCGCTGTAATCCATGATGTTCTTGAGCACTCCCGAATAGGAAGAGCGGTAGATCGTGAGCGCCATCTCATCGCCCAGGGCGGCAAGCTGAGCGCGGAACAGCTCTTCCTCGATCGCGCCGGCAGCGGGGGATTCGCGGTCGGGACGGAGTTCCGTCACGGATCCTCTTTCGGCGGCGGAGAGGCGGGCGCCGGCAGCGCGCGGAGCCTCGGTTCCGTCAGCGCGACTGCGAATTCGATTGGCGCGACCGTGACGGCACGCCCGTTCTGCCATTGCGCCAGCACGGGGCGGGCGCGGAGATTCTGCCCGCTGGCGTCGAAATCGGCGCCCCAGCCGTTGGCGGTGGTCTGGTTCGCGACATTGCTTGCCAGGACTGCGGCGCGCAGCTTCACCTGGTCGGTGCCGCCCGCCTTGGCGATGGCGGCAAAGAAAAACCCTGCGCCGACATAGGCCGCCAGGCTCGCGCCCGAGCGCGGCTGGGCGCCGTAGCGTCTTTGATAGGCGCTTTCCACCACTGCCACGCCGGGCGCGGCATGCGGATCGATCGCGTAGGGAGGGAAGTCGGCGAGCAGTGTGCCGTCCAGCGCCGGGCCCACGGCGGAGCGGGTATCGGCCATGGGGTAGGAGGGGCCGCTGCCGATCACCATTCCCGGTTGCCAGTGCGCCTCGGTCATGCTGCGGTAGAAGAGCACGATGTCGTTCGAGAATCCGGTGTGCAACACGACTTCGATGCGCGCCAGCTTCAGGGCCCGGATCAGAGGCATGAAGTCCACCGTTCCGGTCGGGTAGGCAAGCGTCTGCACAAGCGCGAGGCGGCGGCTTTTGCAGGCAGCGACCTGAGCCGCCGAGACCGCTTGGCCGTGTTCGTCGCTGCTGGCCAGCACCGCGACGCGGATTGATGCGGCCGGGCGATGCCAGAGGGGCGCCAGAACGTCGGCGAGCGCCGAGACCGCCAGGGCGCCGAGCGCGTCGGCCTGGGGGCAGGAGCGGAAAATACCCGGCAAGCGGCGGCCAGTCACGGCGGCGCCGGTTGCCGTCAGCTCGAAATAGGGAATGTCGGCGAGGGCGGAAGCGGCGGAGGCCGAAAGCGCCATCGGGGTTGCGCCGGTGCCGAAGATTGCTGCGACCTTTTCCTTCTGGATCAGAGTGTTCGCAGCGCTGGCTGCGATCGACGGATCGCGCGCGTCCGACCGCTTGAGAGCAACCTTGCGCCGGCCGAGCCCGCCGGCAGCATTCAATGCCTCGACAGCGAGGGCCAAGCCCCGGAATCCCTCATCGCCGAGCAGGGCGGCCTCGCCGGAGAGCGGGAAGAGGGCGCCCAACACGAGCGGCGGGCCGGGGACCGGGGCGGGCGGCCGCACGGGAGCCGCCCCGAGCCCGAACGGGGCGGCTCCCGCCAGCAGAATGCGGCGTGTGATGCGCATCGCCTTCCCCCGAAGCGGCGGGCCTCGGCCGCCCCCCTTGATGGTCCGGCACTGATTCTCCGGCGCGTCTTGCGGTTGTGCAACCCCGTCAATGCAACGAAAAGAAAGTGTAATCTTGGCGTCAGGCACCGCAGCTTGACCGTTCTGCGGCGGCATTCTTTTGTGCTGGCGCTGCCCGGCTTTTGTGCTGGCGCTGCCCGGAGCGGCCTTCCCATGCCCTTGCCCGACCACATGACCGCCATTGTCTGCGCCGCGCCCGGCGGCCCCGAGGTGCTCCGGGAGGCAGAAGTGCCGGTGCCTCTGCCACAACCGGACGAGGTGCTGCTGAGGGTTGCGGCGGCGGGCGTGAACCGGCCCGACATCATGCAGCGCAAGGGCCTTTATCCGCCGCCGCCCGGGGCGAGCCCGCTCCTGGGCCTGGAAGCGGCGGGAGAAGTTGTCGAGGTTGGTGCCCTGGCGTCGCCGTGGCGGCTTGGCGATCGTGTCACCGCGCTCTGCAATGGGGGAGCCTACGCCGAATACTGCGCCGTTCCAGCCTCGCAGTGCCTGCCCTGGCCGGCGGATTTCGACGCCATACGGGCGGCGGCGCTGCCGGAGACGTTCTTCACGGTGTGGGCCAATCTGTTCCGCGCCGGGCGCCTCGCGGCCGGGGAAAGCGCGCTGGTGCATGGCGGGGCGGGCGGCATCGGCACCACCGCGATTCAGCTCGGCCGCGCGCGCGGTGCCACCCTGTACGCGACGGCGGGCTCGGCGGAGAAATGTGCTGCCTGCGTTCGCCTTGGCGCTGCCGCCGCCATCGATTACCGGACGCAGGATTTCGTGGCCGAAATCCTGCGCCTGACTTCCGAGCGCGGGGTCGATGTCGTGCTCGACATGGTAGGCGCGCCCTACATGGCGAAGAATATCCGCATCCTCGCGCGAGACGGCAGGCTCGTGCTGATCGCCTTCCAGGGTGGTTCCAAGGTCGAGCAGTTCGACTTCCTGCCGGTGATGGTGCGGCGGCTGACCATCACCGGCTCGACCATGCGACCGCGCAGCACCGCCGAGAAAGGGGCGATTGCCGGCGAACTCGAGGCTGCGGTCTGGCCGCTCCTGTCCAGAGGCACGATCGCGCCCGTGATTCATGCCAGCTTTCCGCTCGCCGAGGCAGCGGCGGCGCATCGGCTGATGGAATCGGGGGGGCATATCGGCAAGATCGTGCTGACGGTCTGAATGCGCGCCTGGCGCTGCTCGCCATGCTGATCGACGGGGCTGAACGGACCGAGCTTTCCCTGCTCGCCAGGCATCGGCAGGCCATGTGGGAACGCCAGCGCGAGTACGTCATGGCGAACTCCGCGCTCTACCGCCGCGCGTGGGCGGGACAGACGCCCCCGCGACGCCTTGAAGAGCTGCCGCTGCTGCCGCTGATCGACAAGGAAATGCTGCGCGAGAGCCAGCGAAGAGAGCCGCCGTTCGGTGATTATCTTGCCGCTCTGCCGGAGCGGATCGCCCGCATCCATCGCACTTCGGGTACCACCGGCACGGCGATCAACCTGGCCCTTTCCGCGCATGATGCCGAGGAGACGGCGCTGATCGGCGCCCGCGCTCATGCCGCGGCCGGACTCGGGCCGGGGCACCGTGTCGTCCATTGCCTGAACTACCGGCTCTGGCTGGGCGGTTTCACCGATCACACCACGCTCGAAGCCACCGGTGCGAGCGTCGTTCCTTTCGGTGTCGGGGAGACGCGGCTCCTGGTCCGCACGATCCGGGAGCTTCGCATCGACGCGATCTCCTGCACGCCGTCCTACCCGGCGGTGCTCGAGCGGGTGATCGCGGAGGATTTTCCGGGCCTTCGCCCGCGCGATCTCGGGCTTCGTCTCGGCCTCTTCGGTGGCGAGGCCGGGCTCGACGATCCCTCTTTCCGCGCCCGGCTGGAAGAGACGTGGGGGATGGAGGTGCGCAACGCCAATTACGGGCTCTCCGACGTGCTCTCCAATTTCGCCGCCGAGACGGGGCAGGACCACGACCTCCACTTCCTCGCGCTCGATGCGCTCTATCCGGAGCTGATCGAACCGGAGAGCGGTGCACCGCTTCCCTGGCGTGCGGGTGCGCGGGGAGAGCTGGTACTGACCCATCTCGATCGTGAATGCCAGCCGCTGGTGCGCTTCCGCACCGGCGACATCATCCAGCTCACCGGCACTGACCGCACAGCGGGGGGTCTCACGGCGCCGCGCTTCCGCGTCGTCGGGCGGAGCGACGAGCTGGTGGTCGTGCGGGGCATCAATGCATTCCCTTCCCAGATCGCAGCCGTCATCAACCAGCACGCGGCGCTTTCGGGCGAATGGCGGATCGTGCTCGAGGGCAATGGCCCGTACGATTTCCTTCCGGTGGAGGCCGAGCTGGCCGAGGCATTTTCCGCTGCCTCGCCGCCGGCGCTTGCGGAGAGCCTTGCCGGGAGCTTCAAGCGCGAACTCGGCCTGACGGCGCGCATCCGCCTGTTGCCCTTCGCGAGCCTGCCGCGCAGCGAGGGCAAGGCCCGGCGCGTGTTGCGGGAGCGGAGGTGATGGCGGGTACGGTTCGAACCGAGGACGCGACGGGTGGGGTGCGCGTCATCACGCTCGACCGCCCGCAGCGGCTGAACGCGATCGTGCCGGAGCTGCTCGAAGACCTGATGGCGGCGCTCGAAGCGGCGGATCGCGATCCGGCGGTTGGTGCGGCCGTTCTCACCGGGGCCGGGCGCGCATTCTGCGCCGGCGACGATCTCAAGGAATTCGCGGATCAGTCGAGGGATGAGGCGACGGCGCGGGCCTATGTCGGGCGGATCCAGGACGTGACGCGGGCGATCATGCTGGGGCGGGTGCCGGTTGTGGCGGCGGTGCGCGGCTGGGCCGTGGGCGGTGGCCTCGAGTGGATGCTGAACTGCGACTTCGCGGTTGCGGCCGAGGGCGCGCGGTTCTTCTTTCCCGAGATTGCGTGGGGAATGTTCTCAACGGGCGCGGCCACGGCGCTGCTGCCGCGCCTGGTCGGGCTGGCGCGGGCGCGCGCACTGATCATGCTCGGGGAACGCTTCGATGCGCGGGCGGCGCAGGAATGGGGACTGGTCTGGAAGGTGGTCGCAGACGAGGCGCTGATGGAGGAGGCGCTGGCGCTGGCGCGCCGGATCGCCGCCCTGCCGGCCGAGCCTGTCCGCGCGCTCCGGCGCATCCTTGCCGCGCCGGGGCTCGCGGCTGCGATGGCGGCGGAGACCGAGGCAACGGTGCGCGGCTTCCTCGATCCGGAAACCGCGAAACGCGTCTCGAGGTTTCGCTGAAGCGTGTTGTGGCGACCGTGTTCGATTATCGGGCTGAAGACCTGTTCAGGGCCACAGCGGCACGGATGAGCGTCTTGAAGGCATTCCCATCTATTTCCTCGCCCTCGCGGAGATCAATGGCGCGCCTGACGTTGCCTTCAAGGCTGGCGTTGAACAGGCCCGAAGGGTCCTGGAGCGAGGCGCCCTTGGCGAAAGTCAGCTTCACGACGTTCCTGTACGTCTCGCCGGTGCAGATCAGCCCGTCGTGGGACCACACCGGAACGCCTCTCCACTTCCACTCCTCGACCACTTCTGGATCCGCCTCCTTGATGAGAGCGCGGACATGGGAGAGCGTCCTGCCTCTCCAGTCGTCCAGCTCCTCGATCCTCGCGTCGATCAGCCGGGAAGCGGATTCGGGCCTGGCCGTTGGGTTCCTTTTCATATTGCTTGCAGCTCCTCGGGTAGAGACCTGGGCGCCGCCGCGCCGGCCTGACGCGCACCGCTTGCGTCCTCGATGCGCAACTCCCGAACGTGATAGCCGATGCGATCGATGTCGGGGGCGATCCCCATGCGCTCGGCGATGTCGAAACCGAGGCCCCAGAAATCGATGGCATAGGTCGGAACGCGCCCCGGTCGCCTTCTCCCGGTAAATCTTCGCACAACCCGCTTTGCGTAGCTGCTCGAGCTGGGCGCCGAGCGTCTGCCCGCAGGTGCTGACGCGGGCGTAGCCGAGGCGGCGGTTTTGCGGATTTTTTCGGAGATATCTTGCGGATCTTGTAACTCCTTGACGGCATTGGGTCAACCGAAATGCCGAAAGTCTTGATTAATGGAGTGTGGCCTCTCACTGATTAGGGTCATCTGGTTCCGTGGTTTTTTTGCGGGACGCGACACTTGACCTGCCGCCGCTTTACGGATCGCGTCGACATCCGCGATGTCCTGTGGTCGCCCTGCTGCCAGTTTGGCCGCTATGAGGTCTTCGGCTGAAATGAAATTCGCCTTAAGGCCGGTTGCCGGGTCAATCACGGTTTCGATGCGCTTTTTCCAAGCCGCGTCAAAATCCACACCGGGAATGGACGAAAGAATGTCGAAGCCTTTCGGCTCGCGGCCAAACCGGAAAAAACTGTTGGGGTCGGCGAAATCCTCCGGGCGCATGCCTTGGAGCGCGGCGCCGAATTCCGCAAGCGCCGCATAAGCCGCGTGCGTTGGCCGGGTCCGCTTGTATGAAAAGGGTCGAGGTCCTTTGTAAAGCGCGGTTGCGCATGATAGATTACCGCATAGCCGCCGACAACGAGATACCTAACGCCATGGGACTGGAAGACGGACAAAAGGTCTTTGTAGTCTTGGTTCATCAGGTTCGACTTTCCATCCCTTGAGCGCATAGGCTGTTGCGATCATGTCGTCCACCGCGTCCAGCCGCTCGTGGGCGGGCCGGCCTTGCCAATAGCGGTATTCGTCCGCCTTCATTTCCTCAAAATCGGTGTGACGGCGGATGGTCTTGTCCATGGCTCCATGCTAGCACGGCTCGACTGCTTTTAGGAACCGGATTGCTGGCGGATATTGCAGGAAGCGAATGCGTGGGATTTTGTTCGGCATTGGCATTGATCTTGATTTCTGCGCACGCCACCCTTGGCGGGACATCAATGTTGGCGGGCCGACTGCTCGTCGCCCGCTCGCATCGCGAGCCAACCTTTCATCCGTCAAGGCGCTCGTCATCCTCGATCGCCGCTCGCAGGAAAATGCGCACACCATGTCCGCCACGATCGGCGGTGCAACACACGAGGAAGATCGCGCGTTACACTGGCGCTCTCATGCCGATCCTGCGGGCATCACCTGACCGGCCTGCCGCTCGCGGTGCGGCCTTGGCACCGTCACCATGCTGCTTCGCCGTCGCAGCCGCGCGGTGGTTGATGGCGGCAAGGTCCTCGTCCGCAGCCTGGCGGTGCGCAGGCGTCGGTCGCTGGCGTCCCCGGCGGGATTCGAACCCACGGCCCCAGGATTAGGAATCCTGTGCTCTATCCGGCTGAGCTACGGGGACGTTCGGCCCTTATAGCCGGGGAGAAGCCGGCCGTCAGCCGGGCTGGCCGAAGGCGGCTCGCTCGGGCAGAGTGGGCGGGTCGAGGGAGAAACGGCCATGGCGGAAAAAGTCATCGTCTGCTGCGCGATCACGGGCGCCATCCATACGCCGAGCATGTCGGACGCGCTGCCGGTGACACCTGAACAAATCGCCCGCTCTGCCATCGAAGCGGCCGAAGCGGGCGCCGCCATCATCCATCTGCACGCCCGCAACCCGGAAACCGGCGAACCGACCCCGGACCCAGACGTGTTCATGCGCTTTCTGCCGGTGATCAAGCAATCGACCGATGCCGTGGTCAACATCACCACCGGCGGCGGCCTCAACATGACGGTGGACGACCGGCTCGCCGCACCGATGCGCGCCAAACCGGAAATGTGCAGCCTCAATATGGGCAGCATGAACTTCAACATTTCCCGCGCCGGGGATCGCGTGAAACACTGGAAACACGCCTGGGAAAAGCCCTATCTCGACCGCACGGACGATCACATCTTCCGCAACACCTTCCGCGACATCGCCCGCATCGTCGAGGTCATGGGCAAGGGCCACGGCACACGCTTCGAATTCGAATGCTACGACGTCGGCCATCTCTACAACCTGGCCTATTGCCTGGAGCGCCGGATCGTCGAACCGCCGCTGTTCGTGCAGACGATCTTCGGCATCCTCGGCGGCATCGGCGCCGAGCCGCGCAACCTGCTCTTCATGAAGGAGACCGCCGACAGGCTGTTCGGCGACGCCTATGTCTGGTCGGTGCTGGCGGCCGGGCGCCACCAGATGGCCTTCACGACGATGGCCGGCATCCTCGGCGGCAACGTGCGCGTCGGGCTGGAGGACAGCCTCTATATCGGGCGCGGCAAGTTCGCCCGCTCGAACGCCGAGCAGGTGAGCAAAATCCGCCGCATCCTGGAGGAACTCAGCCTCGAGATCGCAAGCCCGGCCGAAGCACGGGAGAGGCTGAAGCTGAAAGGCGCCGACCGCGTGGGGTTCTGACTGCCGATCTGACCCTCACCCGGCGCGCTTGCGCGCGCCATCCTCTCGAAGCCTAATGAACGAGGGCGGGTTCCAGCCCGTGCTGGCGGATCGCCGCGATCGCGACTTTCTCCTCTGCCGCGACGCCCATCGGCGAGCCATCCGCAGCATGGATCGCAAACGCCTTCGCGCCGTTGATCACCACCGGCTTGACGTAGGCAAGCTGCGTCACCCCAAGCGCGGCCAACTGCCCCTCGGTAAGATGGCGGATATCGACGCTGACCGGGGCCACACCGTTCTCTTCTCTCGTCTCTCTGCTGCTGCTCGTGTCCATCGTTCTTTCTCCTCAGCCGCGGTCCGGCGCCCCTTCGAGCACGCCAGGCTGCGCATCTTCGATCTTCCGGCCAATTCGAATCGTCCGCACCCGCGCCTCGGCTTCCGGCCGCACCAAGTCGATATGCAGGAGTCCGTTGTCGAGCCAGGCGCTCTTCACCGTGATCCCTTCCGCAAGCACGAAAGCGCGCTGGAACTGCCGCGCGGCGATGCCCCGATGCAGGAAAATCCGGCCGGCTGCCTCTTCCGACTGGCGGCCGCGGATGACGAGCTGATTTTCCTCTTCCGTGATCTGCAGCTCTTCCATGCTGAAGCCGGCCACAGCGAGCGTGATCCTGAGCGCGTTCGAACCGGTCTGCTCGATATTGTAGGGCGGATAGCCATCGCTCGCGGTTTTCGAGGCACGCTCGAGCATCTGCTCGAGGTGATCGAAGCCGAGGAATAAAGGCGAGCCGAACAGCCGGGTGGTCATTTCTTCCGGGCCCCCTCCTGTGAGCGAAGCATCCGCCGGGGCCCATCGTGGCACCCCGTCGTGCGGAATGTTGGCAGCCCCGGGCGGGCTTGCAAGGGCCGCCGATTGATTGGGCGCAGGGGCACCGCTACATGCGCCGCATGAGCGGAGCAAACGGGAAAATCATGCCGATCGTCCTGGCTCCGGCGCGCATCCTGAAGACGAAGGCGCGGCGGGTAGGGGCGGAGGATCGGGCGAAGGTGGCGGCGCTCGTTCCACACCTGTTCGCGACCATGTACCATGCGCCGGGTATCGGGCTGGCGGCACCGCAGGTGGGCGTGGGCCTTGCCGTGACGGTGATCGACCTGATGCCGAACGAGAAGCCGGCGCCGCTCGTCCTCATCAACCCGAAGGTCGTGGCCGCCAGCAGCGAGCTCGCAACCCGCGAGGAGGGATGCCTTTCGCTGCCTGGCCAGTACGCCGAGATCACGCGCCCGGCGCAGGTCACGGTCGGCTACCAGGACCTCGAGGGCGAAGAGCGTCGGGTCGAGGCAGACGGCCTGCTTGCGGCCTGCCTGCAGCACGAGATCGACCACCTGAACGGGGTGCTCTTCATCGATCATCTCTCAGCCCTGAAGCGGAACATCATCCTGCGCCGGCTGGCCAAGGAACGCCGCCAGAAGGAAACCCAGCCCGCATGAGGCTCGCCTTCATGGGCAGCCCTGAATTCGCCGTTCCTGCACTCGATGCCCTGCTCGCAGCCGGCCATGATATCGCCATGGTCTATACGCAGCCGCCGCGGCCGGCGGGCCGGGGAGCGCGGCTCAGGCCGCCACCAGTGGCCGAGCGCGCGATGGCGCGAGGACTGAAGCTGGCAACGCCAGCGCGCCTGAAGGGAAACCGGGAGGAGTGGGCGCGCTTTGCCGCCCTCGATCTCGATGCAGCGGTGATCGCGGCCTACGGGCTGATCCTGCCGCCCGAGATTCTAAATGCGCCGCAGCGTGGATGCCTCAATATCCATGCCAGCCTGCTGCCGCGTTGGCGCGGTGCTGCGCCGGTGGCGGCAGCGATCCTGGCCGGTGACGAGGAGACGGGCATCACGATCATGCAGATGGACGAAGGGCTCGATACCGGGCCGATCCTCCTGCAAGAGGCATTGTCGATTCCGCCCGACGTTACCTGCGGCACGCTGACAGTCGTGCTCGCCGAGGTGGGGGCACGGCTGATCGTGCGCGCCATCGAGGAAAAACCACCTGCCCGGCCGCAATCCGCCGGTGGCGTGACCCATGCGCCGAGGCTTTCGCGTGCCGACGGGAAGCTGGACTGGAGCCTCCCGGCGGTGGCGCTGGCACGGCAGGTCCGCGCGTTCGACCCCTGGCCCGGCAGCTTCTGCGAGATTGGCGACACCCCGCTGAAGGTTCTGAAAGCCGAGGTTGCAGCGGAGGCGGGGCCGGCCGGGGCTCTCCTCGATGCGCGATTCACGGTGGCATGCGGAGAGGGCGCGCTCCGCTTGCTCTCCGTGCAGCCGGCGGGCAGGGCGAGGATGGATGGCGCTGCCTTCCTGCGCGGACACCGCCTGGCTCCTGGCAGCCGGCTGACCTGATGCCCTTCTATGCGCTGCTGCTCGAATACGAGGGCACTCCGTTCCGCGGCTGGCAGCGGCAGGCGGGCGGAATCTCGGTCCAGGAGGTGCTGGAGGAGGCGGCCGCGAAGCTGAAGCGCGGCACGGTTGCGACGGCGGTCGCCGGGCGGACGGATGCAGGGGTGCATGCGGCAGGGCAGGTGGTGGCGCTGGAACTTGCGGCGGCGTTTCCGGCGGCGCAGCTTGCTGCGGCGCTCAACTATCACCTCCGGCCGCATCCGGTTTCGGTGCTGCGCGCGGCTCCGGCGCCGCCCGGCTGGAGTCCGCGTTTTTCGGCCGTCCGGCGCACCTACCGCTACGTGATCCTGAACCGTCCGGCGCCGCCGGCGCTCGCTGCCGGGCGGGTCTGGCACGTGCCGCAGCCACTCGATGCGACGGCGATGGCCGAGGCAGCGCGGCCGCTGCTTGGCCGGCACGATTTCTCTTCCTTCCGCGCCGCCGGCTGCCAAGCGAAGAACGCACTCCGCACCCTCGATTCGCTCACCGTGACCCAGGCCGAGGAGGCCATCGAGATCACCGCTGCGGCGAAGAGCTTTCTCTATCACCAGGTGCGCAATATGGCGGGCTCTCTCAAGCTTGTCGGCGAGGGGCGCTGGGAGCCAGGGCGCGTCGCCGCCGTGCTTGCTGCCGCCGATCGGCGGCTCGCCGGCCCGACGGCGCCGGCGGCAGGACTGACGCTGCTCGAAGTGCGTTATGCGCGCGATCCTTTCGCACCGGCTTCGATTTAGCCGAGGGCGGCGAGAAGGCGCGGAAACAGCAGCAGGGCAGCGGTGCCGAGATTGACCAGCACCACCAGTGCGACCGCACGCAGCGCGGAGATATCGAGACCGCGCCGTGCCAGAAACCACTGCAGCCAGAGCGCATAGCCGACGATGCCCGTGAGCAATAGCGGTGCCGCCCAGTCGGGCGGCATGCCGAAGCTCAGCAGAAGTCCGCCCAGTACCACCAGAACACCGGCCAGCAGCGGAATCAGCCACTGGCACCAGTTGAAGGCGGTGGCGTAGCGCAACCATTGCTCGCCCCGTCCCCACCGTTCCGCCAGCGCTTCGGAGATCACCGGTTGCGCCAGCAGCACGCACATGGTTTCAAGGAAGCTCACGATGCCTTCGGCGGGATGACCGCCGAGCGCAACCAGGAGGCCACCGACCAGGGGAAACGCAACCAATGGGGCGAGGCTGGCGAAAAACGCCTGCGGCGAACTGCCGAAATGCGCGAAACCTTCCGCCCGCCCGCGCGCCAGCAGAATGAGGCCGGTCAGGATCGCCGGCGGCTCGCGGCGCTGGCGATACCCGCTCATCCGAGAAAGGCACCGATGACGGCGCGGTAGATATCGCGGAGCGCCGCAAGCTCGCCGAGCGGCACGTGCTCATCCGCCTGGTGCATGCTGGCGCTAACGAGGCCGAACTCGGCAACCGGGCAGAGGCGCTTGATGAACCGGGCATCCGAGGTGCCGCCGCCGGTCTCGAGGCGCGGAACGATGCCGGTCGCAGCCTCGATCGCAGCGGCGAGCTTCCCGATTTCCGGGCCGGGTTCGGTCAGGAAGGGCTCGCCGCCGATCGCGATGTCGAGTTCGGCGGAACCGGCATGGCGTCCTGTCGCGGCGCTGAGCCACGCTGCGAGATCCTCGCCGCGATGCAGATCATTGAAGCGGATATTGAGCGCAGCGCGGGCGGTTGCCGGAATGACATTGCTCGCCCGGTTGCCAACATCGATGCTGGTGATCTGCAACGAGGAGGGCTCGAACCAGGCGCTTCCGGCATCGAGTGGGGCGGCGATCAGGGAGGCGAGGGCTCCGAGCAGACGATGCACGGGGTTGTCGGCCCGCGCCGGATAGGCAACGTGGCCCTGCCGTCCGTGCACGGTGATGGTCGCATTCAGGCTGCCGCGGCGGCCGATCTTGATCACCTCGCCGAGGCGCTCTGGGTTGGTCGGTTCGCCGACCAGGCAGAAATCGGGCCTTTCTCCGTTTTCCGCCATCCATTCGAGCACCTTCGCGGTGCCGTCCTCGGCGGCGCCCTCCTCGTCTCCGGTGATAAGAAGGGAAATCGAGCCCTTTCTGCTCGCGGCGCGATGGGCAGCGGCGGCAGCAACGAAGGCGGCAATCGCGCCTTTCATGTCGCAGGCACCCCGCCCGTAGAGGCAGCCGTTGCGGATTTCGGCCCCGAACGGATCGACGCTCCAGGCTGCGGCGCCCGGCGGCACCACGTCGGTATGGCCGGCGAAGCAGAAGAGAGGCGGGGCATCGCCGAGGCGCGCGTAAGTGTTGCGGATGGCGCCGAAGGTGAGGGGAAAGACGCGGAAGCCGAGCGCGCCAAGCGCCGCGGCCACCACCTCCTGCGCACCCGCGTCCTCGGGGGTTACCGACGGGCAGCGGATCAGCGCCTGGGCGAGAGCGAGCGGATCAGTCCCGTTCACGCGCGCAGAAGCTCGTTGATCGAAGTCCTGGCCCGCGTTTTTGCATCCACCCGCTTGACGATCACCGCGCAGGCGAGGTTGGGGCCGGGCCGGCCGTCGGGAAGCGGGCGGCCGGGCAGGCTGCCCGGCACCACCACCGAGAAGGCGGGCACACGACCGAGGAAGATCTCGCCGCTCTCGCGATCGACGATGCGGGTCGAGGCGCCCAGAAAAACGCCCATCGCGAGCACGCTGCCGCGCTCGACCACGACGCCTTCCGCGACCTCGGAGCGAGCGCCGATGAAGCAGTCATCCTCGATGATGACCGGGCTCGCCTGCAAGGGCTCGAGCACGCCGCCGAGCCCGACGCCGCCGCTGATATGGCAGTTCGCGCCGACCTGGGCGCAGCTTCCCACCGTCGCCCAGGTGTCGATCATGGTGCCGCTTCCGACATGGGCGCCGACATTGATGAAGCAGGGCATCAGCACGGTGCCGGGCGCGATATAGGCGGAATGGCGGACCACCGCGCCCGGGACGGCGCGGAAGCCCGATTCGGCAAAGCGATTGGCACCCCAGCCGGCGAATTTCATCGCCACCTTGTCGTAGACTGGAGCGCTGCCGGCGCCGGGAAGTGGGACGGAGTCGCTGAGCCGGAAGGAGAGCAGCACCGCCTTCTTCAGCCACTCATGCACGACCCACCCGTTGGCGCCCGGTGTGGCAACGCGCAGTTTGCCGGCATCGAGGGCGTCGAGAGCGGCGCCGACGCTGGCCCGTACGGTGCTGCCGGAGCGGGGCGAGAGGGTCTCGCGAATTTCCCAGAGCGCCTCGATCTCGGCGCGGAGCGCCTGCTCCTGCATGCCGTTCCACTCCCGCCATGATGCTGCCGCCCGCCCTGCGCGCGGGCGCGGAATGGCCGGGCGGATGGCGGGCGGACCATGCGTGGCCGAGGCTCGGCCTGTCAACGAGGCTCCGGGCTTCATACGGCCGGCCGGGGCGGCGTTATCGCCATCTTTACCCGACGGCGTTGAGATCCGCCGTTCGTGGAGGCGGAAGATGGCTGACACCGATGCGACCGGCTCGAGCGCGGCAGGGCGATTTCTACCGTCTGGCGGCGGGCCGCTGTGCGATGCCTTGTTGGACAGCCGGCAGCGCTGGCGCGACCTCGTGCACCTGGCCGCCGACATTGCTTTCGAAATCGATGCATGCGGGCGATTCACCTTTCTCTCGCCGGATACCGTGCTGGGCTGGCCCGCCGGCACGCTGCTCGGGCAAGCGGCAGAACTGGTGCTGGCAGCCGAGAGGCCGGCGGAGATTTTCAACCCCTTCCGTCCGATTGCAACCTGTCGGCGCCGCCGCGCCTGGGTGCGCCGCGCCGACGGAACGCTGGCCTGCCTTGCTTTCAGCATCGCGCCGATGCTCGACGAAAGCGGGCGGGTGGCCGGCGCACGCGGGGTTGCGAGCGATGTTACCGAGCAGGATGGCAAGGAGCAAGCCACGGCGGCAGCGCTTCGGCGCGGCGCGCTGCTCGATCACATTCTTTGGGAGATGCGCCGGGAGGTACTGGCACCGCAGATGATGCGAGCGGTGTTGGAATCGCTGATGCAGGCGATGGGGGCGGAAGGGGTTGCCGTGCTCGACCTGAAGGGCGAAGCCTCGGATTTGAACCAGCCGGACCTCCTGGTGCTGCACCAGGCCGGTGGCGGAACGGCGGCGGTCAAAGATGCGGCGGCGGAGATGCTGGCGCGGGCGGGCGCCGCACCTGTCTCCGCCACCGGACCTGACGGGCGGATGCTGATGGCAATGCTCGCCGCCACGCGCTTCGACGGGCGGACCGGCTTCATTTTGTGGCGCACGCCCGGCTCGCGCCCCTGGGATGCCGACGATCACCAGCTTGCCGCTTCCGCCGGGGGTGTCGTGCGCGTCCTGCTGGAGCATGTCGCGGCGCAGAGCGAAATGTCGCGCCAGGCGCAAACGGACCCGCTGACCGGCCTGCTCAACCGTCGCGCTTTCCTTGACGAACTGGCGCGGCGCGTCGAGCGGCTCGACTACGAGGGATTGCCCGGGACGCTGATGTTCGCCGATCTCGATTGTTTCAAGGCGCTGAACGACGCTCTGGGCCACGAAGTCGGCGATGCCGCGCTTTTGATTACCGCAGCCTTGCTGCGTGAGATCGTGCGGCCGACCGACCTGATCGCCCGGCTTGGCGGGGACGAGTTTGCCCTCTGGCTGGACGGCGCCGACCACCTGGCGGCGGCCGAGCGGGCCGAGCAGATCCGCTGGGCGATTCCGGAGCGGCTGGGGCCGATCTCCGCGGGGAGCGGTATCCAACCCACTGTCTCCATCGGCATTGCTGCCCGGGATTCGAACGAGAGCGTGCAGGAACTGATGCGACGAGCGGACGCTGCGATGTATGCAGTCAAGCGTGGCGGGCGGAACCACTGGCGGGTGGCGCATCGGCGGCCTCCTGGTGACGGCCCGGCGGCGGCGCGAGAAGGAGGGCGCTCGCCATGAGCGAGGCAGGAATGCTGGAGGCGGGAGCAACCGGCGCGCGCGGGAGCGTGCTCGGTGCGATCGGCATCGCCGACGAAGCCAATCGGGTTCGGCTGGCCGCATGGGCGACAGAGCCCGAAGTGCTGACGTTTCTGGCCCGCGATTCCTCCATTACCGTGCGGGCGGCGGTGGCGATGAACAAGGCGAGCCCGATCTCGGCGGACCGCTTGCTCTCGGTCGATCAGGACGAGCGGGTGCGTGCGCTGCTGGCGGGCCGGATCGCGACATTGCTGCCCGGCCTTGCCGCTACCGAGCAGGCAGAGCTGCGCGACCATGTGCTGGCAACGCTCACCGCGATGGTCGAGGACGAGGCCGAGCGGGTACGCGCCGCGATTGCCGAGGCGGTTGCCAGCATGCCCGAAGCACCGCGGGAAATGATTCTCAGGCTGGCCCGCGACACCGCGGTCAATGTCCTCGATCCGGTGATTCGCCTCTCGCCCCTGCTGACCACGGCGGATTTGCTGGTGCTGATCGATTGCGCGCCCAGTCCCGCGACGGTGCAGGCGGTGGCCCGGCGGCCGCATTTGCCCGAGGCGGTCAGCGATGCGGTCGCAGCGACGGCGGATGTCGCGGCGATCCGGCTTCTGCTCGGCAATGCGGCGGCGGCGATCCGCGAAGCGACGCTTGACGGGCTGATTGTCCACGCCTCGCAGCATGAGGAGTGGCACGCACCGCTGGTGCGTCGGCCGCGGCTCTCCGAATCGGCGATGCGCGCGCTGGCGGTGATCGTGCGCACCGAACTCGTCGGCGTGCTTGCGCGCCGGGCCGATCTTCCGGCGACGCTGGCGGCCGAGCTAGGGCGCCGCCTGGGCGAGAGTCCGGGCAGGAAACCCGCCGCCGAGCCGGCCGGCACCGGCTCCTATGTGGCCGAGGCAGAAGCACTCGCGGCACGCGGTGCGCTCGACGAAAAGGCGCTCCTGGATGCCGTCCGGCTGGGCAATCCGGAGCTGGTCGCCGCGCGGCTCGCGGTCGCCGCGCGGGTGCCGCTCGAGGTGCTCGAGCGGGCGGTCGCGCTGAAGAGCGGCAAGGGGCTGGTGAGCCTCCTGTGGAAGGCCGGGTTTTCCATGCGGGCTTCCGGACCTGTGCAGGCGCTGCTGACCGGCTGCGCACCGGATGCGACGCTCTCGCCAGGGCCGGCCGGAAGTTTCCCGCTGGCGATCGGAGAGATGCGCTGGCAGGTGGATTTCCTCAGCAGCCACCAGGGTTAGCCCGCGATCGCCCGAGGCGGAAACGTCGGAGGGCGTGAATCGCGGGCTCGAAAAAAACCGCGGCGCCGTTGCGGTCGCCTCCGGATCGGGAACTGGCCGCCGCGCGAACCGCCGCCCGGGCCTCTTTTGGGAGGCCCGGTTGACCGGGCGGAGCCGGGCCGCGACTATGCGACCGCAGCCTGGCGAGCCGGGCCATGTGCTGAGACCAGCGGGCGGGCGCAACGTCGGAGGAAACCATGCAACTCGGCTTGTTCATGATGCCGCTGCACGACCCGGACCGCGACTTTACGAGCGTATTGCGGGAGGATCGGGAGGCGATATTGCTGGCCGAGAAGCTCGGCTTCGACGAGGCCTGGGTGGGCGAGCACTATGCCGCGGCGACCGAGCCGATCACCGATCCCCTGCAGTTCATGGCCACGCTCATTTCTGAGACGAAAGGGATCCGTTTCGCTACCGCAGTGCTCAACCTGCCGCAGCATCATCCGGCGCAGGTTGCCGGCAATGTCGCGTTGTTCGACCACCTGGCGGGCGGCCGCTTCATCATGGGCGTGGGCCCCGGCGGGCTCGGTTCGGACTTCGAGTTGTTCGGCACGACGGACAAGAACCGCTCGGAAATGATGGTCGAAGCGGTGGACATCATCCATCGGATCTGGGCCTCCGACCCTCCCTATCACATCCATGGCAAATATTGGTCGATCGATGTCGATGCGGCGTGCATTCCGCATCTCGGCGTGGGACCGATGCGCAAGCCGTTGCAGAAGCCGTATCCGCCGCTGGCCGTCTCGGCGATGAGTCCTTCCTCCGCCACCGCGCGCCTTGCCGGGGAACGCGGCTGGGGCATGGTGTCGGCGAATTTCATGCCGGTCGAAAGCGCGAAGACGCACTGGCAGCAATATTCCGCCGGGGCGGCAGCGGCGGGACGACACGCGGACCGCGCCAGGTGGCGGCTTGCGCGCTCCATTCTCGTCACCGAAAGCGATGCTGAAGCGCGTGCATACCTGGCCACCGAGAAGAGCAGCTATCGCTGGTATTACTCCTATCTGCGCGACAACCTCGCCACCTTCAAACTGCTGAAGATCTTCAAGCCCGACCAGGCGATTCCGGATCACGCGGTGACGGTGGACAAGTGCCTGGAGTGGATCGTGATCGCCGGTTCGCCCGCCTCGGTGCTCGAGCGGCTGGTGGGAATGGTCGACGAGATCGGCTGGTTCGGCACGCTTCTTTTGACCCACAAGGACTGGGACCGGCCGGAGGTGCACCGGCGCTCGATGCGCTTGTTTGCCGAGCAGGTGATGCCGCGCTTCCGCCAGCACATGGAGGCGCGGCGAAGGGCCGCGCAATAGCTGCCGGCGGCGATGATGACACCGTCCACAGAAGTTGTAAGCTGGATTGCCGGACCGGAATGCGGCGCCCGGTCCGGAGGTGAGGGTGCTGCGCCCATGTGGCTGGTCGGCGCCGAACGCAGGCCGTGAAGAGGGGAGATCGAGATGTCGAAGAATGGTGATCACGAGGAACTCAAGACCCTGGCCGAGGATTACCTCCGCGGCCGGATCGACCGCCGTCGCTTCTTGCTTCTTGCCGGGGCTGCGGGCTTCTCGGTCCCGCTGCTCGGGCGGCTGATCCGTCCGGCCGAGGCGGCCAACCCCGATCTCCTGCCATCCGACCCGATCTCGCCCTATGAGGCGCCGATCACGAAACAGCGCGTCGCGTTTCTCAAGACGAAGCCCTTCAAGGGCGTCACCATCAACTTCATGGCCGTGAAGGCAACCGTCGGCGACTGCGTCAAATATCACGCGCCGCACTGGGAGGAGCTGACCGGCGGCCGCGTCAATGTGGCAGAAGTGCCGATCGAGACGCTGCATACGCAGATTTTCGCCGACCTTGCGAGCGGGCTCGGCCGCTACGACGCATACCAGACCGCCTGCTGGTTCTACGGCGACTATTTCGTGCCGAAGGAGCCTTATATCGTCCCCCTCGCCCCATACCTCGCGGATGCGCGCTATTCGTACTGGAATCCAGACGACTGGCTGGCACCGATGCGGAAGCTCTACGAGTGGAACGGGCAGGTGTACGGCTCGCTGTTCGACGGCGATTGCCAGGCGCTCTATTTCCGTAACGATGTGTTCACCAACAAGGACGTGCAGGCGAAGTTCAAGCAGAAGACCGGCTACGACCTGCCGGTACCGCCGAAGACGATGCAGCAGATGCATGATCTCGCCGGTTTCTTCACCGGCTGGGACTGGAACGGCGACGGCGGCAAGGACTGGGGCATCTCGCTGCACGCCAAGGTCAACGAACAGGGATTTTTCCATTTCCTGACCCTCGCCGCGCCGTACGTGATCTCGCCCGAAAACAAGTATTTCTATTTCAATCCGGAGACGATGAAGCCGCTGATCAATTCCGAGGGCCATCTGCGCGCGCTCGAGGACTATGTGAAGTTCCTGGCCAATGGTCCGCGCGAGGAGATCGCCTGGACGCTCGGCCAGGGCTGGAACCTGTTCCTCGAGGGGCATGCGGCGATGGAGCCGACCTGGGGCGATCTGCCGACGCTGGCGCAGGATCCGAAAGCATCGAAGGTGCGGGGCAAAATGGGCGGGGCGCCGATTCCCGGCACGACCGAGGCCTTCAACCCGATCGCCGGCGCCTGGAAGAAGTACGAATTCAACCAGGTCGGCAATGTCAACGGCGGTACCTGGCATCCGGTGCTGTCGCGCTTCTCGAAGAAGAAGGAGGCGACCTACGACTTCATGGCCTTCATGGCCAACCGCAAGAATGCCTTCTTCAACTCCACCCAGGGCTGGACCGGGGTGCAGCCTGGCATGAAGTGGGAGTATCTGCCGCCGGCCGGCACGAGCACGATCGCCGAGTGGGAGGCGCAGGGCTGGGACGCCGCCGACACCGTCCAGTACCTCGATGCCTATTACGCCAATCTGACCATGCCGCTGCAGGAGGAGTATCTGCGCATTCCGGGTGCGGCCGAGTACTGGCACGAGCTTGACATCAACATTTCCGCGGTGCTGGCCGGCCAGCTCAAACCCAAGGATGCACTCGATCGCACGGCGGATTCCTGGGAAAAGGTGACCGACCGCTATGGGCGGCCGCGGCAGAAGGCGCTCTACCAGGCGTCGTTCACCTGAGCCACGGATAGGGGCCGGCCGGCTCACGCTCGCAGGTGCGGAGCCGGGTTGCCATGGCCGGACGAGCGGGACGGAGGAGAGGCGGCGACGAAGGCGGGTGGTTCAAGTATGCGATGCTGCTGCCCGCGGTGGCCTGGGTCGTTGCTTTCACGTTCTTCCCGCTCATCTCGGTGCTCCACTTCAGCTTCGCGAGCTACGTGCTGGGGCAGGGCATCACCGGCTATGTCGGGCTGCAGAACTATTTCAATGTTCTGACATCAGGGGAATTCTGGCACAGCATTGCGATCACCGCGGCTTATGTCGCCGTCGCCGTGCCGCTCGAAGTGGTGGCAGGATTTCTGCTTGCCTGGCTGGTCAGCCTCGGCGCGCCGGGCAGCCGGGTGTTCCGCAGCATCCTCGGAGCGCCGCTGTTCACGATGGGTGTTGCGATCGGCTATCTCGGCGTCACCCTCTACACCGATCAGGGGGGACCGATCACGGGCGTCCTCTCCTGGCTCGGCATTCACATTCCCTGGTTTTCGACCGGCTGGGGCGGCATCCTGGCCGCCATCATCCTCGATGTCTGGCGCTGGACGCCGTTCATCTTCCTGATCGCTCTTGCCGCCATCGGCAGCATCCCCGCCTCGATCTACGAGGCGGCGATGCTGGATGCGGGAAGCCACTGGCAGATCATGCTGCGGCTCGCCGTGCCGTTGGCGTGGCCGGTGATGACGGTTGCCATTCTGCTCAGGGTGATCGAGGCGCTGAAGGTGTTCGGGTTGCCCTTCGCGCTGACCAGCGGCGGCCCCGGCACCAGCACCCAGGTATTCAGCATCGCGGATTACCTGACCACCATTCAGTTCTTCGATTTCGGAAAGGGATCGGCGATGGGGATCGTGTTCCTGATCCTTGTCTCGGCCATCATCACCTTCTTTTTCCGGCAGATGCGCCGGAACATCGACTGACCGGAGGGCGGCATGGGCGATATTCTCTGGACCGGCTCGTCGCGCATTGCGCGCTATGTCGCCTATGTTCTGCTGCTGCTGGCCGCGTTCTGGGTCATTTTCCCCGTGCTCTGGGCGCTCGTGAACTCGGTCAAGACCGTCGCCGATACCTTTCGCACCGGCGCGCTGATCCCCTTCCTCACGTTTCATCCCACGCTTGCTCCGTGGCGGAGCGTGCTCGGTGACCCGCAATCGCGCCAGGCGCTACTGAGCAGCACGCTGGTCAGCCTCGGCACGATGGCATTCGTGCTCGTGCTTGGCACGCCGGCGGCGTACGCACTGGCACGCTTCTTCCCGCGCCGCTCGCGCGACATCACGCTCTGGTTTCTCTCCCAGCGCGTGCTGCCGCCCGCGGTGGTACTGATTCCATTCTACGTGATGATGGTCGCCCTCGGGCTGATCGATACCTGGATCGGCCTGATCCTCTGCTATTCGACCTTCAATCTTGCTTTCGGCGTGGTCATCATGCGCGACGTTTTCCGCGGTATCAGCATAGAGATCGAGGAGTCGGCCAAGGTTGAGGGTGCCAATCCCTGGCAGATCTTCATGCTCATCGCGCTGCCGCTCGCGGTGGATGGGCTGATCGTCTCCGCTGTGATCGTGTTCGCCTTCACCTGGAACGAAGCGCTGTTCGCCTCCGCCCTCACCTCGCAGCACGCTGCCACGATGCCTGCCTTCATTCTCGCCTCGCGCTCGACGCGCGGTGTCGATTTCAATACCGCTTCGGTCAACACGTTGCTTGCCATCGCTCCGCCGGTGATCCTTTCCTTCTTCGTGCAGCGCTTTCTGGCCCGCGGGCTTTCCTTCGGCGCGGTCAAGGGCTGAGCAAGCTCACCTCGGTCCTTTCCCGATCCGGGTTTTCATAGCTGGTTAGTACGAAAGCTGCCTAAGATAGGCGCTTCGGCATGGGAGGGACGTCATGCTGCACCGCCTTCTCGTCGTTCCGTTTGTTTTGCTTGGTCTGATCGCGGTCGCCTCGGCCCAGTCGCTCGATCTGCCGGGGCTCGACAGCGATGCGTCCCGCTTCCAGCGCACGCTCGAACAGGCGCGCCCGGCGGGGGCGCCGGAAGCGGTGGCACGCCAGGCAATCGATGCCGGGCGGCAGGCGCGCGAGCGCGGGAACTGGCCGTGGGCCGTTACGGCCGGAAAATTGCTCGCCGCTGTGCAGCCGGACAACGCGGCAGCGTGGCTCGGCCTCGCGGATGCGCTGATGAAACTCGCGCCGCCCGATGCGACAGAGGCGCTGGATGCGGCCTGGCTTGCCTTTCAACGCACCGACAGGCCAGAGGCTCAGCTTCCGGCCCTGGCGATCATGGAGAAGGCGGCGGAGGCGCTCGGGCAGAAGCTCACCGTCATCGAAGTGCTGGAAGCGATGGCCGCGCGCGCACCGAAGGACCAGCGCGTCGCGGCCCGGCTCAAGGCGCTGAAACGTGAATACGGCCTCCTGGTGTGGCGCGTGCACACGAACGCCGACGTGTTCCCGACCCGGGCCTGCATCGCTTTCACGAGCCCCGCCGGCGGCAGCCGTGACTTTCAGCCGGGCGACTGGGTGACGGCATCGCCGCGTCCGGCCGATCTCGCAGTGACGCTGGAATCGGGGCAGATCTGCCTGAGCGGCCTTCCCGCCGGGGCGACAACGAAAGTCACGTTCCGTGCCGGCATGCCGGGCGCGGACGGAGCCGCGCTCGAAAAGAGCGAGATCGTCGCTGTTTCCCTGCCCGACCGTTCGCCGTCACTCGCCTTCAACAACCAGCGTTATCTGCTGCCGCGAGAGCAAGCACCGGAACTGCTGGTCTCCAGCGTCAACCTCTCGGCGGTCACGCTGCGCCTGGTGCGGGTTTCCGAGCGCAACGTGCTGGATTTCCTCGGCGACCATCCGCCCGGATCGAGCATCGATTTCTACGATGCCGGAGACATTGCGCGGAATGCCGGGCCTGTCGTCTGGCATGGCAAGGCGACGATTCCAGGCTACCGGAAGAACGAACTGCTGAACTCGGTGCTGGCATTGCCGGAGGAGGCGTTCGTCGGCGGACCGGGGCTCTATGCCTTGCTCGCCACGCCGGGCGATGGAACGCCGTTCGCAGGTGAATGGGCAGAGCCGGCGGCACTGCAACTGATCATCCGCACCGATCTCGCGCCGACGGTGTGGCGCGGGACGGACGGGTTGACGGTTTCCGTTCGCGGCTACGCGCACGCAAAGGTGCGGGCCGGCGTCGGCGTCGATCTCCTGGCGGCGAACAACGAGATCCTGGCCCATGCGGTGACGGATGCGGACGGCGTGGCCAGGTTCGCGGCGCCATTGCTGCAAGGCCGGCACGGACTCGCACCCAAAGAATTGCATTTCCTGGCGCCGGGCGGGGATTTCACGCTGCTGAAACTCGACCGCCCGGCGTTCGATCTTTCCGATCGCGGCGCCTCAGGTCCGCCGCCTCCGGGGCCGCTCGATGCCTTCATCTGGCTCGATCGCGGCATCTATCGCCCGGGTGAAACAGTTCAGGTCATGGCGCTTTTGAGAGACGGCGCCGGGCGGCCGATCGATGTGCCGGTGCACGTGATCGTGCGGCGTCCGAACGGACAGATTTTCAGCGATCGGGTGCCGCCGCGCCGCGACGATGATTCGCTCTACGATCCCGTCTCGCTGAGCGCGGGCGCGCCAAGCGGGGTCTGGGAAATCGATGTCGCGACCGCAACCGACGCGAAGCCGGTCGCGAGCGAGACCTTCCAGGTGGAAGCCTTCGTGCCGCCGCGACTCGCGGTCGATATCGGCAAGCCGGCGGGAAAGCTCGTCGCCGGAAAGACGCTCGATCTGCCGATCAGCGTGCGGTTTCTCTACGGTGCACCGGGATCGGATTTGAGCGGGCGGGCCGAGCTCCGGCTGGAAACCGACCCCGAGCCCTTCCCTCTCTTCAAGGACTACCAGTTCGGTTTGACGGAGGAACAATTCAATCCCTCCGCCAGCCTGTTCGACGTGCCCGCAACGGATGCCAAGGGAAATGTGGCGCTTCCGCTCGAGGTTCCCGAGCTTCCGGATTCGACGCATCCGCTGAAGGCCAAGGTGACGGTTGAGATCAACGATCCGGCCGGCCGCGCGGTCGCTGCCAACACCAGCATCGAGGTTGCCAACCCGGGCCCGCTGATCGGGCTCAAGCCCTTGTTTGCGGAAGACTCCGTCGATCCCGGCCAGCCCGCCTCCTTCGAGGTGATCGCCCTCGACCCCGAGGGCAAGCGGATCGCCATGACAGCGAGGCTGAGCCTCGTCAGAAGAGAAGCGGAGTGGCGGCTGGCGGTGAAGGACGGTGCCGCCCAGTACGAGATCGCCTGGCGGGAAGTGCCGGTTTTCAGCCAGGAAATCGCGATTCCTGCAGATCGGCCGTACCGCTTCTCGAAGTCTCTCGACTTCGGGGAATACCGGATCGAGCTGGTGCAGCATTCGGGGATGGCGGCGACCTCGTACGATTTCTCGGCCGGGTGGGGGACGGGCGGCAGCCCGGACGTGCCGGAAAAAGTCGCGGTGACGTCGGATCGGCCCGAGTATGCACCGGGAAGCCAGGCGAAGATCCACATCGATTCGCCGTTCGCCGGCCCGGCGACCCTCCTGGTGCTGACGGACAGGGTGATTTCCGAGCGCAACATCATGGTTGCCGCTGGCGGGACGGATGAGACCCTCCCGGTCGGGGCGGACTGGGGGCCTGGCGCCTACGTCGCGGTCAATGTGTATCGGTCGGCGGACGAGAAGGGCGTGCCCGGATTGCCGCGGCGCGCCATCGGGCTCACCTGGATCAAGGTCGATCCCGCGGCGCGCGTTCTGAAGCTTTCGATCGAGGCGGCGAAGCTCTATCGGCCACGGCGGGCGGCGACCATCGAGATCAGAACCGAACCCGGCGCCTATGTCACGCTGGCCGCGGTGGACGAAGGAATTCTGCAACTGACCGGGTTCGCGTCGCCTGATCCGCTCAGTCATTTCTTCGGCCGCAGGGGCCTCGGCGTGGACATCCTGGATGCCTGGGGGCGATTGATTCCGCCTGCCGAAGGAACAGTGGCGCCGCTCGAGCAGGGCGGTGGCGAGAATTTCGGCGCCTCGGGGCCGCCTCAGATTCCGCAGCAGGTGGTTGCACTCTTTTCTCCACCCGTGCAGGCGGGGAAGGATGGCGTTGCCCGGGTGAAGCTCGCATTGCCCGACTTCAACGGCCAGCTGCGGTTGATGGCAGTGGCCTGGCGCGGCGATCAGGTCGGAGAGGCCGATGCAAAAACAATCGTGCGGGACAAGCTGATTGCGGAAGCCCTGTTGCCGCGCTTCCTCGCTCCGGGGGATGAGGCACGGCTTGCCGTGCTGTTACAAAATCTCGATCTGCCGGCGGGCCACGTGGTTGCCGAACTGAAAGCGGGAGGTGCGATCGTGCTGGCAGGCCCGGACAGGCTGGAGGGCGATCTCGCACCCGGCGAGCGCGTACTGCCGTTTTCCGAGGTGCGCGCAGTCGGCGTCGGTACCGGAACGGTGCAACTGAGCGCAAACGGGCCGGGCGGGTTCTCGGTCACGCATCGCGTGACCATCAACGTGCATCCGGTGCGCCCACCCGAGACAAGGGTGACTGCGACCGCGCTCGAGCCGGAGGAGGAGACGACATTTTCCCCGCCCGATCAGGATTTCCTGGCCGGGACCTGGACTGCGACGGTGAGCTTCGGCGGCGCCGTGCGCTACGACGCGGGAGCCTTGCAGCAGGCGCTCGAGAACTATCCGTGGAGCTGCCTCGAGCAGACGGTCAGCCGCGGCTTCGCGTTCTTGTTCCCGGAGGGCGGCCATGGGGCAGCACAGGGAAAACTCGCAGAGACGGTAGAGGCCGTGCTCGACGATCAGCGCTATGACGGAAGCTTCGGACTGTGGTCCGCGGAAGACGAGGCCCAGCCATGGCTTTCCGCGTATGCAACGGATTTTCTGCTGCGGGCGCGGGCGCACGGTGCCTTCCTGCCGGAGCCGGCTTTGAACGCGGCGCTTTCCTATCTCGGCGGTCTTGCACAGAGACAGGCGAGCGAGCCCGCGGATATCGCTGCTCAGGCCTATGCCGTCTATGTGCTGGCGCTGGCGGGGCGCCCGCCCGCAGGCGCGATCCGGGTGCTGGCGGCGCGACCGGACGCGTTGCCGACGCCGCTCGCGCGCGCCGAGGTGGGGGCGGCACTGGCGCGGCTCGAGGAACCGGAGGAGGCGAGGGCGCTCCTCGGCGAAGCATTGGCCGAACCGAAACGGCGGTTCTGGAGGGTGGATTATGGATCAACCCTGCGCGATCTCTTGGCGGCGACGGTGCTGGCCGCCGACAGCGGGGTGATGGCGCAACAGTTGCCGCAAGCGATCGGCCGGCTGCCGGGGGCCGATTTGCAGCCCGATCAGCTCAATACGCAGGAGCAGGCCTGGGCCTTGGCCGCAGCGGCAGCCTTGGCCAACGGTGCGGGCGAAACCGAGATTGCCTTCGACGGCAGCACGCTGAAGAGCGCAGGAAGGATCAGTGTCGCACTGAGGGGTGAGGCGACGGCGCGGAATCTCGGACCGCGGCCGGTCTGGCAGACCGTTTCCATTACCGGCGTTCCGGCCGCGGAACCAGCGCCGGCAAGCCAGGGGATGGCGGTCTCGCGCCGGTTCCTGACGCTCGAGGGGGCCGCCCTCGATCCGGCAAAGCTCGCGCAGAACACCGTGTTCGTGATGCTGGTGGAAGGCAGCGAGACGGACGGGCAGGACCACCACGCGATGCTGGTTGCCGGCCTGCCGGCGGGCTGGGAAATCGCCGGCCGATTCCACGAGGGCGAGGTGCCCGGCATGGGGTGGCTCGGTTCGCTCTCGGAGACGGCGGCTGAGTTCGCCGGCGACGATCGTTTCGCGGCGGCGATCGATCTCGGCCCCGACAGCCCCGATTTCCGCGTGGCGGTAATGCTGCGCGCGGTGACGGTCGGGAACTTCGAGCTTCCCGGCCTCTCGCTTGCCGATATGTATCGCCCGGGCGTCTTCGCGCGCGGGGCCGGCGGACGCGCCGAGGTCGCGCCGGGGCGGTGATGCGGCGGCTGGTGCTGGCCGGGCTTGCCACGGCGGCGGTGCTTTTCGGCACCGCTTACATTCTCGACCGGCTTTATCCGCCGGAACTCGGAAGGCTTCCTGCACCCGCGCGCCTGGTACGCGACCGGAATGGCGTGCCCATTGCAGCCTTTCTCGGCCCGAGCCGGCAATGGATGCTGCCGATAGACGAAAGCGCGGCGCCGCCGCTCTTCCGGCACCTGCTGATCGCCTCCGAAGACCGCTACTTCTACGACCATCCCGGGGTCAACCCGTTCGCCGTGCTGCGCGCCAGCGTGCAGCTTCTGGCAGCAGGGCACGTGGTCTCCGGCGCCTCGACGCTGGCGATGCAGGTGGCGAGGCTGCTGCATCCGAGGCCGCGCACGATCAGGGCGAAGATCATCGAGGCGCTGCGCGCGCTGCAGCTCACGGCGGACTTTTCGCATCGAAGGGTCCTCAGCCTTTGGCTCGACTTGGCACCGTTCGGATCGAACGTCGTCGGGCTCAGGGCGGCCTCCTGGAAGTGGTTCGGCAAGCCGCCAGGCGCGCTCGACCCCGCGGAGATCGCGCTTCTCGTAGCACTTCCGGAACGGCCGGAGGCGCTCAGGCCAGACGAACATCCGGCGGCGGCAGAAAAGGCGCGGGCACGGCTCCTGGCGCTGGCGGTGCGACGGCATCTTCTGAGCCCGCAAGAGGCGGCGGCGGCCAACCTCGCACCGCTGCCGAGGCATCTTCTTGCCCTGCCTGAAGTGGCGCCGGCTGCACTCGCGCCGCTGGTGGCAAAGCGCGATGACGTGCGCACGACGCTGGATGGCGGCCTCGAGAACGCGCTCGATCGCCTGGCGCGATCGACGCTGGCGACACTCGGGCCCAGGATGTCGCTTGCGGTGGTGATCAGCGAAGCGGCGACAGGAAAGATTCGCGCGATTTATCCCGGGGACTGGGCGAATCCGGAGCGGGCGGGATTCCTCGATCTCACGCGCGCCGTGCGTTCGCCCGGTTCGACACTGAAACCATTCGTCTATGCGCTGGCCTTCGGCGACGGGATTGCCGGGCCGGATACCCTCGTCGACGACATTCCGCGGCGATTCGGCGCCTATTCACCGGAAGATTTCGATCATGTGTTTGCCGGCCGGGTCACGGCCAGCGAAGCGCTGCAAATGTCACTGAATTTGCCGGCCGTATGGCTGCTGGCACGGCTTGGCTCCGCTTCGTTCGTTGCCGATCTTTCGGCGGCCGGCGAGCCCGTGACGCTGCCGGATCGTGCCCAGCCCTCGCTTTCGGTCGTGCTGGGCGGCGGCGGCGTGACCTTGCGGCGGCTGGTGGCGCTTTACGGGGCGCTCGCCACTGACGGGACGGTGCACACGTTGCGCCTGGCGGCGGAGGCGCGTTCCGGCACAAGGCGCCTCTTGCCGCCGGGCGCGGCCGAAACTGTCGCCGGCATCCTGACACGCCCGTCCCCCTTCTTCGGCCCGCAGGGAATCGCCTGGAAGACGGGGACGAGTTGGGGCAATCGCGACCGCTGGGCAATCGGCTTCGACCGGCGAATGGTGGTCGGAGTCTGGATCGGGCGGCCTGACGGCACGCCGCTGCCGGGGGGACCGAGCGCGGATCTGGCCTTGCCGCTGCTGGCACGCATTTTCGGCCTGTTGCCGGCGGAGCCGCTGAGCAGCATGCCGGCGGAAGACGCGCTGGCCCTGGCGAAGGCGCCGAGTGCGGAACCGCTCAGCCTGTTGTTTCCCCCGCCGGGTGCCGTGTTGTGGGGGCTCGACCCGGTTCGCTTGCGGGCGATGGGTGGGTTGCGGCCACTCACTTTCCTGGTCGACGGGCGAAAACTTCCTTCGGTGCCGGCGCTGCGCGCGGCCGGATGGACGCCGCCCGGCCCCGGCTTCTATCGCATCACGGTGCTCGACGCGGACGGCAGAGCGGCGAGTTCGGACATCCGCGTAGAGGACAGTCCATGACGTTTCTTTTGTTCAGCGCATCACGAACGGATTCGGGACTTCGCTTCCGGTGTCGATCCAGACGCTCTTCGTTTGCAGATATTCGTGGATCATGTCTTTGCCGCTTTCGCGGCCGATGCCGGAGCGCTTGTAACCCCCGAACGGCACCATGTAGCTGACGGCGCGGTACGTATTCACCCACACCGTGCCTGCTTCCAGCCGCTTCGCCATGCTGAGCGCGCGGCCGATATTCTCCGTCCAGACGCCCGCAGCGAGGCCATAGGGGATGTCGCAGCCGATTCTGACAGCGTCGTCATCGTCGTCGAAGGGCAGCACCGCCAGGACCGGGCCGAAGACTTCCTCGCGTGCGATGCGCATGGCGGGCGTGACATCGCCGAAGATGGTCGGCTCGACGAACCAGCCCTCCCCGCATTCCGGGCGCGTTGCCGGACCGCCGCCCAAAAGGCAGCGCGCGCCCTCCCGCTTGGCGCTCTCGATGAAGTCGAGCACCCGTTCGTATTGCGGCCGGGTGGTCACGGGGCCGACCTGGGTTGCCAGATCGCTCGGATCGCCCATCCGCGCGGTCGCCGCGAATGTCACGACACGATCCACGAACTCGTTGTGAATCGAGCGCTGCACCAGCAAGCGGGAGCCCGCGATGCAGGTCTGTCCGCTGGCGGCAAAGATGCCGGAGATGACGCCCTTGACGGCATTGTCGAGGTTCGCATCCGCGAACACGATGTTGGGCGATTTGCCTCCAAGTTCGAGCGTCACCCGTTTCAGCCCGCGCGCCGCCAGTTCATAGACCCGCTGGCCCGTCCGCTCGCCGCCCGTGAAGGCGATCTTGGCGACCTTGGGATGGGTCACCAGTGTCTCGCCGACTTCGGGGCCGAAGCCGGTCACCACGTTCACCACACCCGGCGGGAAACCGGCCCGTTCAACAAGGGTAACGAATTCCAGCGCCGAGACGGAGGCGAACTCCGAAGGCTTCCAGACGATCGTGTTGCCCGCCGCCAGCGCCGGCGCCATCTTCCACGCCGCGAGCAGCAGCGGCGAATTCCAGGGCGTGATCATGGCGACCACGCCGAGCGGCTCGTGCTGGGTGAAGGTGAACATCTTGGGCTTGTCGACCGGGATGACCGAACCCTCGATCTTGTCGGCGAGCCCGCCATAGTAATAGAACCACTGCGGAATGTAGCGGACCTGGGCGAGCATCTCGGCGAGCAGCTTGCCGTTGTCCCTGGTCTCGATGCGGCCGAGCCGTTCGGCGTTCTCCGCGATCAGATCGCCAAGCCGGCTGAGCAGCCGCCCGCGTCCCGTTGCGTTGATGCCGCGCCAGGCCGGGCCATGGAAGGCGCGGTGTGCGGCATCGACCGCCGCATTCACATCATCCGGACCACCACGCCCGAGGAGCGCCCACGGCTTGCCACGAAAGGGATCGAACGATTCGAATCGCTCGCTGGTCGCGGCAACGCGCGCCTGCCCGTCAACATAGAGATCGTATTGCTGCAAATCCATCGCCATCCCTCCCTGCACTCTCATGCCACGGCGCTGGCGCCGGGAAAATCTCCTCCGCCACTGTTCGCTCCGCCCGCGGTCGCGGGGAGAATACATGCCGGTGGCAGAAGCCTCATACCCGGATTCATGGAGCGGTGTCACGATGGCGCTGCGCGCGCTAGTGTGCCGACTCCAACGCTTGATACCACGGGATGCACCGTCGCGGTCGGCACACTACTCTCTATATTCAGGGGCCTTTCGTCCCCTTTCGCTTGCTGCCGGGTCCGTCGCATGTTTGCGCGGCGTGCGCCATCATTGTGGAATGCCCGGAACTTCATTCCAGTACTGGAAAGGAAGGGCCTTCCACGTGAGGCGCAAGGGAGGGCCGCTGGAGACCCTTCGTCTGCTGGTTCCGGAACAAGCGGTCGCTGCCTATCGGGCGGCGCTGGAGCCGCAGTCGCTGAGCGTCGCCTGGTTCGATGCCGGCGGCGGGCGGTGCCTCGTCGAAGCGGTGCGCGAGGCGGGCAGTGGCGAGGCGGCGCTCGAGCTGGCACTTGCGCTCGCCGCGGCGGCGAGCGGCTCGGCCATGCCGATCGAGCGCGCGCCGACGGAAGCGGGCGGCTGGCTTTTGCACGCGCGCACAGCGTTCCCGGAACAGCGCATCGGACGGCGCTTCGTGATCCGAGGCAGCCACCTTGGAACGAAGCGGACGGCGGGAAGGATTGAGCTGATGGTCGATGCGGCGATGGCCTTCGGTTCCGGCGAGCATGCTTCGACGCGCGGTTGCCTGCTGGCGCTCGAGCGGCTGGCGTGGCGCCGGCCCGGAAGAGTGCTCGATCTCGGAACGGGTTCCGGTATTCTTGCCCTCGCGGCGGCAAGGCTCTGGCACCGGCCGGTGCTGGCGATCGACAGCGATCCCGACGCGGTGCGAACCGCGCGGCGCAACATCCGTGCCAATGGGCTCGGCCGGCTGGTGCAGGGGGCGCCGGGCGAGGGGTGGAAGGCCCCTGCGATCCGCTGTGCGCGATGCTTCGATCTCGTGCTCGCAAACATACTGGCGCGACCGCTGGCGGCAATGGCGCGGCCACTGTCGCGGCGGCTGGCGCCGGGCGGGCGAGCAGTGTTGTCTGGCCTGCTGGCGCGGCAGGCGCGGATGGTTCTGGCCGCGTACCGGGGGGACGGGATCGTGCTCGTGCGACGGATGACGCTCGATGGCTGGACGACACTGATCCTGCGTGCGCCGTTCGCATTGCGCGCGCGGATGCCGGCGGAGACCGGGCAGGGAGCGGCCGATGCCGGGCCCCAGGATCTTGCGGAGTGCCGGCGTCTCCCGTACTGAATCGCGACGGCGCCGAGGGCCCGGCAGCAAGCCAGGCTTTCGATGCAAGGGGACCAGGAAGGAAACATCCATGACCGGCGAGCACACAAAGCGAGGATCGAGCGGAATCAACGGGAAGCGGGCACTGCCACGGCGCGATGTGCTGGCACTTGCCTCCGCCGGGGCGGCCGCAACGCTGCCGGTTTTCGGGCGGCCGGCGCGCGCCGCCGAGCCGGTCAAGCTCGGCTGGGTCGGGCCACTTTCGCCGCCCGGCGGCTACGCCGAGGGGCTCTTGATGAAATATGCCTCAGCGATGGCGGCGGATGACATCAATAAGCAGGGTGGCGTGCTCGGCCGTCCGATCGAGATCCTGTACCAGGACACGCGCGGCATGGCGGCCGAAGGCACCGCGGCGGCGGAGCGGCTGTGCGTGCAGGACAAGGTGGCGGCCATCTTCGGCGAATTCCACAGCTCGGTGGCGCTGGCCGAGATGGAGGTGGTTCATAAATACAACGTTCCGTTCCTCGCCTGCGATGTCTGGTCGCAGGAGGTCACCGCGAAGGGCTACCCGCAGGTATTCCGCAATTCGATCACCTTCCCGCTGCTCGATGTGATGATCGGGGACTGGATCGTCGCCGCCGGGTTCAAGAATGCGGCATTGCTTTGCGAGCAGGACGATATCGGGCTTGCCTGGCGCAAAGGAGTGGCGGACGTGCTGACGGCGCACAAGACGCCCTTCCAGCTCTATACGGCCGACCCGCAGGCAACAGACTTCACGGCGCAGGTGCTGCGGCTTAAAGCCAACAATCCGCCATTCGATCTTTTCCTGGTGCTGTACGGCGAGGCCGGCGCCTATCCGATGACACGGGAGTCGCATTCGCTCGGCTTCGCGCCGACGGCGAACACCGCACTTTTCGTTTCCGGCGGCGAGGCCGTCGATCCGACTTTCTGGAAGAACGTCGGCAAGGCCGGGCTCTGGCTGATCTGCGAGAATGTCGGGCTGCCCAAATCCGCCTGGAACGACAAGACCAAGGCATTCGTTGCGGCCTTCAACGCGAAGTACAAGACCGACCCGCCAGGCTCTGCGATGGAGGCCTACGATGCGGTCTGGAATCTTGCCGAGGCGATAAAGAATAGTGGCAGCACGGCCCCGGAAGCGATCATCCACGGCCTCGAGACCCTGCACTGGGTCGGCACGCGCGGGCTCTACACCTACTCGACAAGCAAGGATCCCGCGTGGGCCTATCACCAGTACATGGATGCGCCGGAATCGATCCTGCAGTACAACGCGCAGGACCAGTCTTCGTTCGATGCCCCGATCGTCTGGCCGAAGAAATACGCGACTGTCCCGTACCTCTACAAGAAGCCCACGGCCTGAACCGTAGTGCGGGCTGTCGCGGCGGCAGTGCATTCTGCCCCGTGACAGCCCGGCTCCGCAAGCCGCACCGGCCGAGCAAAGCCTTGCTGCCCGGAAGGCCGACATGCTCGACTATTTCCTGATTCAGTCCGCCAACGGAATCGTCATCGGCGTGATCTACGCGCTGATCGCGACCGGGCTCACGATCATCTTCGCCTTGCTCAAGATCGTGAATTTCGCGCATGGCGAGCTGTACATGATGGGCGGCTACTTTGGATACTATGTCATCACGCTGGCCGGGGTGCCGCCGCTACCGGCGGTGGTGGCGGCGATGGCGATCAGCTTTGCCTTTGCCGTCGCGATCGAGCGCGGGCTGCTCACCCCCCTCTACAGCCCGGGGATGGAGCGCAAGTCCGATTACGGGATCCTGATCACGTTCGGCCTTGCGGTCTTCCTGCGCAACATCGCCATCATCATCTTCGGACCCTTTCCGCTGCGCCCGCCTTCCTTCTTCGACGGTGATCTGGTCCTGGGCGGTCTCATCATCTCCTATGACCGGCTGGTTGCCGCGGGCGGCGGACTCCTGATCCTGGTTCTGCTGATCTTCTTCCTCAATCGCACCGTCTGGGGCCAGGCGCTGAATGCCGTCAGCCAGTCACGCGAATCGGCCTCGATCGTCGGCATCAATTCCGAGCGCATGTACATGTTTGCCTTCGGGCTCGGTGGCGCGCTGGCCGGCGGCGCCGGCGCGCTGGTGGCGCCCATCTATTCCCTCTCGCCCTCCATGGGCCTCGTTCCCGACACGCAGGCGTTCGTGATCGTCATCCTGGGCGGTCTCGGTTCGGTCTCGGGGAGCATCATTGCCGGCATTCTGCTCGGCCTGTCCGAGAATCTGTTCATCGCCTTCCTGCCGGATCCCAATCGCGGGCCTTCCTACGCCAATGCGTTCGGCCTCTTCATCATGATGCTGGTGCTGCTGTTCCGCCCGACCGGCATCTTCGGCCGCCACCACGCCGCGATGGAATAGGCGTGCGCGCCCCCGATATCCTGCTCTCACTGTTGCTCGCGGGCCTGGCGGCGGCCTTTCCGTTCCTCGTCAATGCCTACTGGCTGCATGTCATGATCATCGGGATGATCTATGCGATCATCGCCGCAAGCTGGTCGTTGCTGGCGGGTTTTGCCGGCCAGTTCTCGTTCGGGCACGTGGCGTTCGTCGCCATCGGCGGCTACACGGCGGGCATACTCGCTGTTTCGCTGCATGTTCCGTTGCCTTTGGGCATGCTGGCGGGCATCGTGGCAGCGGCGCTGATCGGTGCCGGAGTGGGCTGGACCTGCCTCCGCATGAGCGGGCCCTATCTTGCCATCTTTACGATGGCATTCTCGGAAGTTCTGCGCATCACGATCGTCACCGAGAACGAAATCACCGGCGGGCCGGGCGGGCTCAATGTGCCGCAACTCTTTCACGCCCAAACCGATCTTCCCTACTATTACCTGATCCTGGCCCTGCTGGTGGTTTCGGTTGTGGGGATGATGCTGGTGCTGGCATCACGCTGGGGCCTCTTCTTCCGTGCCATCCGCGAGAACGAGCAGGCAGCAGCGGCGGCGGGCGTGAAGGTGACCCGATTCCGCATTCTCGCCTGCGCGATCGCGAGCGGCGTGGCGGGCCTGGCCGGCGGATTCTATGCGCCCTATATCGGCATTCTGACACCCGATGTCGCTTCGCAGGACCAGATGGGGCTGGTGGTGGCGATGGCGATCGTGGGCGGGGTGGAGACGCTTCCCGGGGTTGTCGCAGGCGCGATCGCCGTCGAATTCATGGTCGAGGCGCTGCGCAGCTACGGTCAGTGGCGCCTGGTGCTGTTCGGGCTGTTGCTGCTGCTGACCATGCGGTTTGCCCGCAACGGCCTCCTGGCGCCGGGATGGCTTGCGATTCGCCGCCTGGCCGTGTTGCAGGGACAGCGCCTGATCAGGGGCACGGCAGATTAGAATGGCGATGCCGGCGCTGATCGAGACGCGCGGCCTGAGCAAGCACTTCGGCGGCATCTTTGCGGTCGATCGACTGGATTTTGCGGTGAATGCGGGCGAACTGGTCGGCCTGATCGGGCCCAACGGCTCCGGCAAGACGACGACCATCAACCTCTTGACCGGCCATCTCAAGATCGATGCCGGGCAAGTGCGGCTGCGCGGCGAGCGCGTCGATGGCGCCGCCGCGAGCGTGTTCGCTGCCCGCGGCGTCGGGCGGACCTTCCAGATCACCCAACTCTTCAGCCGGATGTCGGTGATCGAAAACATGCTGGTGCCGGGGCTCGCCCGCGCCCATGCCGAGAAGCGGGTGGTGCTCGGGGAGGCGCGCAAGCACCTTGAGTTCCTGGGGCTCGCCAGTCTCGAGACACTGCAGGCGAAGAATCTGTCAGGTGGCCAGCAGAAACTGCTCGAACTCGGGCGCGCGCTGATGCTGAAGCCGGAAATCCTGTTCCTCGACGAGCCGTTCGCCGGCGTCAATCCCTATCTCCGGGACGAGATCATTGGCTTCGTGAAGACGTTGCATGAAGCGGGGCGGACTTTCGTGATCGTGGATCATGACCTCGACGCCATCCAGCGGCTGGTACATCGCCTGGTGGTGATGTCCCGGGGGAAGAAGATTGCCGACGGACCATTGGCGGAAGTGCGCACGAACCCGGCCGTGATCACGGCCTATTCGGGGGTGTGAATGGCGGCGGCACACCAAAGCGGCGCCCCCTCGCTCTCGGCACGTGATCTCGTGGCCGGCTATCTGCCGGGCATCGAGATCCTGCACGGGGTTTCGGTCGATGTGCTTCCGTACGAAGTGCGTGCCGTGCTCGGACCGAACGGCACCGGCAAATCGACGCTGCTCAAGGTTCTCTACGGTTTCCTCAAGCCCGGCGCCGGCGAAATCAAGAGCGGCTCGCGCGTGCTCACCGGCGCCGCTCCGCACGAGATGGGCGGCTACGGGATCGTGTACCTGCCGCAGCGGCCAAGCGTGTTCCCGTTCCTTTCGGTGGAGGTGAATCTTCGTCTCGGTGCCTGGCGGTTGCGCAGCCGGCATGGGCTGGTGCGCGAAAAGATCGAGCGTGCTTTTGCCCAGTTTCCGGCCCTGTACGAGAAGCGGCACCAGAGTGCGGGCACTCTCTCCGGTGGCCAGCAGCGCCAGCTCGAGTTCGCGAGGAGCCTGCTGCTCGATCCCAATGTCTATCTGATCGACGAACCGACCGCGAGCATCGAGCCCCGGATTGCCACGCAGATTTACGAATTGATCCAGGGGCTCGCGCAACAGGGCAAGGCGATCCTGCTGGTCGATCAGAATATCAAGGGCGCGCTCGGCATCGCCGATTATGTGTATGTGATGCGGACCGGCTCGCTTTATACGGAAGGGAAGCGGGCGGAATTCGGCGAGGATGTGGAACTGCTGGTGAGCCAGTGGCTCTATACTCACCATGCGCCGAAGCCGTCATAGCGGTGCCGTTACTCCGCCGCTTCGAGCAGCCCGGCCAGGAGCCTCGCGCGCGGGGCAAGTTCCTGCCAGAGGATGTATTCATGATCGGCGTGGGCGCCGCCGCCGGGGCAGCCGAGCCCATCCAGCGTCGGCACACCCATGGCGGCGGTGAAATTGCCGTCTGAGCCGCCGCCGCGATGTTGCTTGGGAAGTGCCATTCCGATGTCCTCGGCAATTTTGCGCGCCTTCGCATAGAGGCGGGAAATGGTTGGTGTTTCGGCGAAGGGCGGGCGGTTCATCCCGCCGCGCACGGTGACGATGCAACCCCGCGTTGCCGGGGTGAGGCCAAGGATGGTGCGCTCGAGCGTGAGGCCGGCCGCGGCGTCCGGCACGCGGAGGTCGATCTCGCCGCCGGCCTCGGCGGCAACCACGTTGGGTCGTGTGCCGCCCCAGATCGGCGCGACATTGAGAGTGACGCCGGCAGGAACATCGACCAGCGTGGAGAGGCGGCGGATCTGCTCGGCGAGTTCCACCACCGCCGAGACGCCTTCCTCGAACGCACCACCGGCATGCGCGGCACGACCGGTGATGCTCAGGACGAAGCGGCCGACGCCCTTGCGGGCGGTGACACAGGCGCCGCCGGCGCCAGCCGGCTCCAGCACCAGCACCATGGCGGCACGGGCCGCTGCTTCCTCGATCAGGGTGCGGCTGGTCGGGCTGCCCACTTCCTCGTCCGGCGTCAGCAGCAGGGCGACGGGGCGCGGGATCGGCATGTGCTCGCGGAGGATCGAGCAGAGGACGTAAAAGCCGAGGAAGCTGCCGGCCTTCATGTCGTAGATGCCGGGGCCGTGTGCGCGCTCTCCCTCGATCCGGAACGGCATCGTTGCCAGCGTGCCGTGGTTCCATACCGTGTCGAGATGGCCGAGCAGCAACACGGACCGGCCGGCAAGGCCCGGCGTGCGCGCAAGGAGCGTATCGCCGAAGCCGTCATGGCCTGGTGTACGACGCAGCACGGCACCGGCAGCACCGAGGCCCTGCTCCGCCAGGTCAATGAGACGGTTGACCGCTGCCGCGTCGCTGGTCGGGGTTTCCAGGCGCACCCAGCCTGCGAGTTCTTCGAGCAGGGAAGCGGACGAGACTGCCTGCGTAAGCGGCATCTTCGTATTCCTCGGTCTGCCAGGGTCGAGTTTGGCAGCCGAGTCATGTCTTGTCCAAAGCCTCGGCGGGCGCGGCGTTGAGCGAGAGGAAAGAAGTTGCCCGGTTACGACAACGGGGCCGGCGCGGAGGACCGCTGCGAAACGCGCGTCCCGGCCTTCGAAGGGGACACCTCGCTCGTCGCTCTGCCCAGGCGGCGGAATATCGTGACGACGCGAAAGCGGTGATTGGTGGACTTGACCATGCCGATCACCGCCTCGATGGCGAAGGCGTCCTTGCGGTACATCGGCAGGACCTGATCCAGCCAGACGATGTGCGTTCCTTCCGCAGCCCGCCGCAGCGCCCGCATCACCGCGTTCCGCTTGATCATGGTCGTCCGGTAGCGCTCCGCGTCCTCGACGCTGTAGGGAGGGTCGGCCAGGATCAGGTCGTATCGTTCCAGCGGCACGTGTTCCAGGGTTTGGGCATCGTCAACGAATGTCGGCCTGAGTCGGCGATTGATATCGACCGTGTCGCCCGGCAGGGCATCGAGTTCCACCTTGCCGGAGAAAAGATGCAGGACTCGCCGCTTGTCGGGGAACAACGCCTTCACCCGCCGCAGATAGCCGGCCGGATAGCCGCCGTAATAGGCGGACTTCACCCGATAATCGTTGCCCATGATCCAGGTGCCGACGATCCGGCCATCCTCCGAGACGAACAGGCTGCGCGGGAATTTCGTCTCGCGCACGTAATTGTCGATCCGGTCTTCCAGGCGCACGACGCTTCCCTCGATCTGCATGGTTCCATCCTGCACCGTCAGGGGTCGACATGTACAGAACGCGTCTGCAACATACATCGCGGCTCTGGCATGCGGTTTGTACATACCGGGTAGGAGAAGCGCGCTTGCCAGATGCGGCCTTCGTGCGGTCGCAGGTTACGGATCGATCAGCACGCCCGGGTTGAAGAGAGAGCCCGGGTCGAGGGCCGATTTGGCGGCGGCGAATGCAGCAGCGAAGAGATCCGGGCGCTCCTTGTCGTACCACGGCCGATGATCGCGGCCGACCGCGTGGTGATGGGTGATCGTGCCGCCGGCGGCGATCAAGGCCTCGCTGGCCGCGTTCTTGATGGCCTGCCATTGCTCGATCAGCGTGCCATGGCGGCCGAGCGCGTGGAACGAAAAGTAGGGTGCCGGCCCATCGGGATAGACATGCGTGATGCGGCAGGTGATCTGGCCAGGCCGGCCGGTGGCATCGCGGATGGCGCCGAGCGTTGCCCTGGTCACCGCCGCGTGCAGCGACTCGAATCGCTCCCAGGTGATGGCGGTTTCGAAGGTGTCGGAAATGATCGCCCGCGGCACCATCCGTTCCCGCGCATAAGGCATGCGGATGAAGGCGGTGCGCCACTTCTCGGCCGCCCCTTGGCCCGCCTCGGCGCGCTCGGCGCGGCCGCCGTGATCCGCGGCCAATGCCAGGGCGCGGGAGAGAAGATCGTCGAGCGGACGGTCCCAGCCCTCGAAGCCAAGCACCATCAGCGCCGAGCTTCCGTCTCCGGAGGCGGTGTTGCGCACTTCCTCGGGATCGAGGAGGCGGCAATTCGCCGGTGTGAGCCCGGCCTGCAGCAGGGCGCGCAGGGCGGCGGCTGCCTGGAAGAAATCGGCAAACCAGACGGCGGCGCCAGAACGATGGCGCGGGCGCGGCGTGAGACGCATCCAGGCCTCGGTGATCACCCCGAGCGTTCCCTCCGAGCCGATGAAGAGCGAAGCGGGATTCGGGCCGGCGCCGGAAGCCGGCAGGCGGCGCGTTTCGAGCGCGCCGCGCGGGGTGACGACGCGGAGGCTTTCGACGAAATCGTCGATATGCGTGCGCAAGGTTGCATAATGCCCGCCGGAGCGGGTAGCGATCCAGCCGCCGAGAGTGGAATGCTCGAAGCTCTGCGGGAAATGCCGGAGGGTCAGCCCGTGCGGCCTGAGGTCGGCCTCGAGCGCGGGGCCGAAGATGCCGCCTTCGATGCGCGCGGCGCGGGAGGTCCGATCGACCTCGAGCACCCGGTTCATGCGCGAGAGATCCAGGCTGATGCTGCCCTTGGCTCCGCGCCCGGGCGCCGGATTGACCCCGCCGACCACGGAACTGCCGCCACCGAACGGAATGACGGAGAGAGGCAGGCTGCCGGCCCAGTCGATCACCTCCGCGACCTCGCTCCCGGTGCGTGGATAAGCCACGATGTCAGGTGCCGCGGCATAGTTTCCGTGCCAGCCGCGCACGGTATCGGGATAGGACTTGCCGAAGCTGTGCAGCGCCCGCTCGTACGGCCCGACCGAGCAGATCGCCTCGAGGAGAGCGGGGGGTGTAACGCGAGGCACGGGCAGGCTGATTTCCGAGAGCGACGGGACGTGCCGTTCCTCGAACCGATCGACCGCGAACAGGCGGCGGAAATTGCCGAGCCAGGCTTCCTCCTCCGCCGCGGTCATCCCCTCGCCCTCGAAGCCCCAGCCATAGAATTTCCGCAGCCTTGTCATCTTCCGCCTCCGTCGGCCGTGGCGCCCCGGCGATCGAGCCCGTCGCGGAGCCGGAACCAGGTGCCGAGCAGGGGCAGGAACCAGGGATTGCCGCGATAGAGGGGGAAGGTCGGAAAATCGTCCTGATCGAAGGCGCAGTCGCGACTGCCGCCACTGATGATCTTGCGCGCCGTCTGCCAGCCGAGAAACGTCATCATCGCGATGCCGCTGCCGTTGCAGCCGAGGCAGAAGTGAATCCCCTCCTCGATGCCCATGTGCGGCAAGGCGTCGAAGGTGAAAGCGACGTTGCCGTTCCAGGCGTGGGTGATCCGCGCAGCGCGGAGCGCGGGGAAGCGGGCGGTCATGAAGCGGTGCAGGATGGGCGCGCTCACCGTGGCGTCGACGGCCGTGAAACGGGCGCGGCCGCCGAAGATCATCCGCCTGCCGTCGGGTGACATCCGGTAGTAGGTCAGCACGCGCGGAGTATCGGAGATGGTGCGGCCGTTCGGGATCAGGGACCGCGCGAGATCCGCCGGCAGTTCCTCGGTGGCGATGATGTGGCTCGCGATCGGCACGACGCGGCGCTTGAGCCTCGGCGTAAGATCGCCGGTGTAGCCGTTGGTCGCGACGACGACCTCGGCCGCCTCGATCGTGCCGCGCGCGGTCTTGAGTTGCCAGGTGCGGTCGGCCGGGAGCGCCGGGTCGTGGCGCATGCCGAGGACAGGAGCCTCGGCCAGCACCGGCACTTTCCATCGCCGGCAGGCATCGAGCAGGCCTTTGTAGTAGAGCGCCGGATGAAGCTTGCCGGCCCGCTCCAGGATCATTCCACCATAATAATAGTCGCTGCCGATTTCCTCCCGCTGGCGGGCGCGCGGCAGCATGCGGGCCGCGGAGTTTGCCTCCTTGTTCAGCTCCGCCAGGCGCGTCTCGAGGCCACGATAGTGGGCCGGCGTGAAGGCGCCGACGAAGCGCCCGCGCTTCTCCCAGAAGCAGGCGATCTCCTCGCGCGCGATCAGCGTCTCGACAAGGCCGAATGCCTCCGCAGCTCCGCCCAGGAGGGCAGCACGCCGCGTGCCCGAAAGCGCGTTCCGCCGCCCGCTAAAGCTCTTGCCGACATTCACCCCCCCGCTCACCGCTCCGCCGTTGCGCGTGCTGGCCCCACTGCCGGGCAGGCCGGCCTCGATGACCGCGACCTCGATCCCGGCCCGGACAAGCTCCAGAGCCGCCGAAAGGCCGGCGTAGCCGGCGCCGATCACGGCGACGCGGGTGCGGCGCGGCAGCTCCTGCCGTTCGCCCTCCTGCGGCTGCCAGGCCTCCCACCAGTAGGGCAGCGGTCGGAAATCGGGATGCAATGGCGCGCCCTGGGGCATCCGGGCAGCATGCCTCCGCTGCCGGCAAAAGGCGATGGAGGGAGCCGGCATCGGGCAGGGGCAGAAGTGCGAAAAGCCTGTTGCCCAGGCCCTGACCGCCCGCCAGAATTGGCGAGCGTTTTCTTTGGAAGGGATGGCAAATGGCGAGAAAGCGAACGAGGGTCATGCCGGAGCTGGAGCCGGAACCAGAGCCGGAGCCGGCACTGCCACCAGAGCCCGTGCCGGCGCCCGTGCCGACGCCGGGCCCCGGCGCATCCGGTCCCGATATCGAGCCGCTGTTGCGCGAGCTCAGCCAGCGCATACTCGATGCGATGAACCGCAACACCGCCGCCATTCTCGCCGCCGGCATCATGGCCTCCCGCGGCAGGCCGCATACGCCGGAAGAGGCGCTGAGATTGCATCAGGAGATGATCAACACGATGTGGCCGCGGGTGCCGGCGCCGACGAGGGCGGCGGAAAGCATTTCGGTCTGATTCGTCCGCCGGCCGCGGCCGCTCTCGACAGCCCTGACGCCCAGCCCCATTTTCGTTCGCGGAGGCCCGATGTCAGAGACCCTTGCCCGGCCCGCGCCCCCGCTCTTCATGCCGCAGAAGCTGCCCGCGAGGCCGGCGGGCAAGCCGCTCGCCGTGGTCTCTTCCTACGAACCGAGCGGCGATCAGCCAGGTGCGATCCGCGATCTCGTCGCCGGCCTCGCGCGGGAAGAGCGGGACCAGGTTCTGCTCGGCGTCACCGGCTCGGGCAAGACCTTCACCATGGCCAAGGTGATCGAGGCGGTGCAGCGCCCGACCCTGATCCTGGCTCCCAATAAGACCCTGGCCGCCCAGCTTTACGGAGAGATGAAATCCTTCTTTCCCGGGAACGCGGTCGAATACTTCGTGAGCTACTACGACTACTATCAGCCCGAAGCCTACGTGCCGCGCACGGACACCTATATCGAGAAAGACGCGCAGATCAACGAACAGATCGACCGCATGCGCCATGCCGCGACGCAGGCGCTGCTGGAGCGAAACGATTGCATCATCGTCGCCTCGGTCTCGTGCATCTACGGCATCGGTTCGGTGGAGACCTATCAGCGCATGGTGGTCAGGCTGGTCGTCGGCGGACGCATCGAGCGTGACCGGCTGACACGTGCGCTGGTCGAGCTGCAGTACCGGCGCAACGATGCCGCGTTCCAGCGCGGATCGTTCCGCGTGCGCGGCGAGACGGTGGATATTTTCCCGAGCCACTACGAGGACCGCGCCTGGCGGGTCAACCTGTTCGGCGACGAGATCGAGGAGATCGGCGAATTCGACCCGCTGACCGGCGAGAAGACGGCGCGGCTCGAAGAGGTGACGGTCTACGCGAACAGCCACTATGTGACGCCGCGGCCGACGCTGACCCAGGCGATCAGCCAGATCAAGGTCGAGCTTCGCGAGCGGCTGGACGAGCTCGATGCGGCCGGCAAGCTCCTGGAGGCGGAGCGGCTGCAACAGCGCACCACCTACGATCTCGAGATGCTTGAGATCACCGGCTCTTGCAAAGGGATCGAGAACTACTCGCGCTATCTGACCGGGCGTAACCCGGGCGAGCCGCCGCCGACCCTCTTCGAGTATCTGCCGGAGAATGCGCTCCTGATCGTCGATGAGAGCCACGTCACAGTGCCGCAACTCGGCGGCATGTATCGCGGGGATTTCAACCGCAAGTCCGTGCTCGCTGAATTCGGCTTCCGCCTGCCTTCGTGCGTCGACAACCGGCCGCTGAAATTCGAGGAATGGGAGCGTTTCCGCCCGCCGAGCCTGTTCGTCTCCGCCACTCCCGGGCCATGGGAGCTGGCGCGCACGGGTGGCGTGTTTGCCGAGCAGGTAATCCGCCCGACCGGGCTGGTCGATCCGGCAGTCGAGGTCCGCCCGGTGGAGCGGCAGGTGGACGACCTCTTCGCCGAGTGCCACGCGGCGGCGCTCGCCGGTGGCCGCGTGCTGGTGACGACGCTCACCAAGCGAATGGCCGAGGAACTGACCGAGTACCTGACCGAGAACGGCGTCAAGGTCCGATATCTGCACTCGGATATCGAGACGCTCGAGCGCGTGGAGATCATTCGGGACCTCCGTCTTGGCGTGTTCGACGTGCTGGTCGGCATCAATCTGTTGCGGGAAGGGCTCGACATTCCCGAATGCGTGCTGGTCGCGATTCTCGATGCCGACAAGGAGGGCTTCCTCCGCTCGACGACGAGCTTGGTCCAGACCATCGGACGCGCGGCGCGCAACGTGGACGGGCGCGTCATCCTCTACGCCGACCAGCGCACCGACAGCATCGAGCGGGCACTGGCGGAGACCGAGCGGCGGCGTGCCAAGCAGCAGGCGTGGAACGAGGCGCACGGCATCACGCCGCAATCGGTGAAGAAGGCGATCGGCCAGGTGTTGGAGAGCGTGTTCGAGCAGGACTACGTGACGGTTTCTCCCGCTATCGATGCCGAGGCCGATCACTTCGTCGGCAAGGATCTGAAGGCGGTGATTCGCGATCTGGAGGCGAAGATGCGCGCCGCTGCCGCGGATCTCGCCTTCGAGGAGGCAGCACGGCTGCGCGATGAGATCAGAAGGCTGGAAGCCGAGGATCTGGGGCTGAACGCGCCGGCCGGCGAGCGCGCCCTCCGCCCGCCGCACGCAATGCATCGGCGCACTGAGC
>JASHOF010000107.1 GCA_030041255.1 Acetobacteraceae bacterium | reverse complement strand
CCGTGGTGTCGCTTGCATAGCGCAGTCCATCGCGCCGATACTTGCGGCGCGTGATCTCGGTCCAGGCCACGATCGAACTCCCGTTGTCTTGGCAAACACGAGAGAATCGCAGCCGACCGGATCACGCAACCTATACCGCTAACCAACTGAGATGACTCGATCCTTCGTTGGGTATCCGTTTCGGGTCAGCCTCTCAGACATCGAGTTTCTGGCTCTCCGACGCACGCGCGGAGCAAATCCTCCCCCTTGTCGACTTCATCGGCGTCAATATCTACCCGGCTTGGGACTGGCAGCAGGCCGACGCCAACAACCAGCCGATCGGGGTCGACCCGGAAACGGGATTCAATTCTTTCAGCACCACCTACAACCAGATCAAGTCGAAATATCCCGGACGGCAGATCGTGGTCACCGAGACCGGCTGGCCAACCACCTTCGGACCGACCGGCTCGCAACAATTTCCACTCGGAATCAGCAACGCGCGGGACTATCTCCAGCGCGTGATCGGCTGGGTCCAGGCGGAGCAAGTCGTGCTGTATATTCACAATATGTTCGATGATCAATTTGGCGTCGATATCAGCTCGCCGTTCAACTACCACTTCGGCTTGATCGACAATACAGGCAAGCCGAAAGGAATCCTGTAGGGAAGCAGCGGAAAGTGTGGGGTGGCAGGGACAGGCGGCGGAGCAAGCGGTAGCCTGGAGGGATGAGGCGACGGCCAGAGCAGCTCCACACTTTCCGATGCTTCCCAGGTTTATGGACCCGGTACGCCGGACGATTCGGTGGCCGGCGCCGCTGGCGTCGCCGGGGGCGGCTTCAGCACGGCCTTCAAGTACCTGGCGATCAGGTCGACGTCCTCGTTATTCAGGAGGCCCGGATAGAGGCGCGGCATCGGCGGCGGTACATAGGCGAGAAACGCCTTCAGCGCCGCGGGGTTGCCGGCGAGCTGTGTCTGGCGCTCGAGGCCCGGGTATACGCGGCCCTGGGCGTCCTCTCCGTGGCAGTCCGCGCACACGAAGCCATACATGAAGGCGGCGTTCTCCGCCGGCGTGCGCCCGGGCAGCGGCAACGGCGCGGTCTGCACGATCCTCGGCATGGCGCTGCCGTGCAGGCCGAAGATACTGACGCGGAGAGCGCCGGCCACACCGTCGGTGTTCAGCGCCACGCCGCCGACCGCGGCGGCGACATACTGGGTGCCGTCCACCGCGTAGCTGATCAGCCCGTTGTTGAGTGCGCCGCCGGTATCGATGCGGTCGAGCACGGCGCCTGTCCTGGCATCGAAGGCGAGCAGGTTGCCACGCACATCACCGCCAAAGAGAAGGCCGCTCCTGGTCGGCACCAGCCCGGCGATGACCGGGGCTTCGGCGCGATACTGCCACTCGATATCGCCGTTGGCGCCGTCGATCGCGGTAATCTGGCCGCGCGGCGGCGCGCTGAAATTCCAGACGATCGCGCCCTCGTCCCCTAGTTTGCCGAAGTACCAGCACCAATCGACCATTCCGGTGTAGATCATGCCGGTCCCGGGGTCGTAGGCAGCGCCGTTCCACTCCGCGCCGCCGAGCGTGCCGGGGCAGACCAGGGCGGGCTTTTTGTTATCGTAGGGCCCGTCATTCTGCCGGGTCGTTCCGGGAGTTGCGAAGATGAGATCGTGGGTCGCGCGGTCGATGCCGTAGACAAGACCGTCCTTTCCGGCAATGGCGAGCATTCTGCTGCCGTTGCTCGCCGTGTAGAGGGCCGGCGTCGTGCCGAGGTCCCAGTCATGCTGGTCGTTCGGCACCGCCTGATAGTACCAGTCCATCCTGCCGTCGCTGACGTTCAGCGAAACGACAGAATTCGTGTAGAGGTTGGCGCCCAGACGCCGCCCGGGCAGGTAATCGGGGTATGGATTGGCAACCGGAGCGAACACCTCGCCGCTCGTCGGGTCGAGCGAAGAACTGGCCCAGAATCCGCCGCCCGCGGGCGGTATCGTGGATGCGCTCTTCCAGGTATCCGCGCCGGGCTCGTTGCCGAGCGGAATGCTGTACCACCGCCACAATTCCTTGCCGGTGTTCGCGTCGAAAGCCATGAACCGACCGCGGATCCCCCGATCGCTGACGCCGATCCCGATGAACACCTTGCCGTCCCAGATGATGGGAGCAGAAATGAAGGATTCGCCCTTGCCGGTGGCGTTCGGCACGTCCCAGACGGGCTTGCCGGTGGCTGCGTCGAGCGCGATCAAATCGCCGTTCGCTGCCCCGAAATAAATCTTCCCGTTCCGGTAACCGGAGCCGCGGTTGCTGGGGTGGTTCGGCACGCTGTTGAAGGATGTCACGTAGCGCCAGCGAAGCGCGCAGTCAGTGGCATCGATGGCGTAGACGGCGCGGAACGTGTTGACGTAGAGCATGCGCCCGACCATCAGGAGGCCGCTGGTGAAGACGGCGGTACCCGGCTCGTCGAGCCGGATTTCACACTCCTCCTTCATGGAACCGACGTTCGCCGGCGTGATCTGGTCCAGATTCACATAGCGCTGGGCAGAATAGTCCTTGTTCATCGTAAACCAATCGCCGGGTTCCTGGGCACTCGCGGCAATCGGACAGGCGAGCGAGGCGGCCACCAGAAGCAACGCAGGAAGAGAGCGGCTGACACGCGAAGCCATGGTTTCCTCCTCGGTTGCGCGAAGCGGCTATGGCGGACAAGGGGCCCCGGCGGCGACCCATCCCTTGACCAGGAGACTGAACGCGTGGCGCGGAATCGGCGGCACCGTGCGCTGGACACCCTGGATGTTCCGGCCGGGCGACCATGCCCAGGCAACGAACTGCCGGTCGAAGGCAATATGCTCGTAGATCTGCTCCGGCGTGCGGTGTCCGTTGTCTGCCGGATCGAGGAGGCGGTGGCAAAGCCGGGTGTCCGACAGACCCTCCCAGCCCATGCTGAGCGGCGCCATGTGCCAATCCGGCCGGCCGGGAATGCCGGTCGCATTGTTGTTGGCCTCCCCGTGGCAGGAGGTGCACCCAGCCCACGGCAAGCCCCTGTCATCGGGTCCGCGGGTGATGAAATAAATGTGGGCGTGGCGATCATCGCCCTGGCGCGGGAAGTCCGTGACCGTGTGGCAGTTCAGGCAGCGCGGGCTGCGCAGCACGGTCGCGATGCGGGCGAACAGGGCGCCTGCGCCCTGGGGCGCCGCGTTCTGTTCTGCGCGCGCGGACCAAGCGAGAAGCGCGCCACCGGCAACAATCGCCAGCACGGCGCCGACGGCTGCACAGCGGCGTGGCTCCATCCAGCCCTCCCCGAAGCCGGAATTTGCTACCGTTAACACGCTAAGAGCTCCGTCAGGAAAAAAAAGTCGCAGCAACGGGCAGAGAGTTGCACGATGAGGCACGACGGCTATCTCCGCTCAGTGCGGCCGACCAAGCCAACCGAAGCGGGTCTTCCCGACATGGATGCCTCGACAAAGCTGCCCGGGCATGGCTGACGGGACTTGCGGGGAGGCTTGGAGCCAGGGCGTCAAGCCGCGATAAATTGCAGTAACAGTCGGCAAATGGTACAGTCCATACGGAAAAGGGCCGAACCATGCCGCGTTCTCCGAGTATCGAGCAGCTCGCTGAAAAGTTGAATTTGATGTGCGACCGGCTGAGCTTGAGCCGCGTCCAGCTTGCGCACGCGGTCGGTGTGGACAAGTCCGTTGCGGTGCGCTGGACATCGGGCCGGGTACGCCCGGGCGAGCAAAGCATCGTCCGCCTGACCGATGATGCGGAGAGTGGGATTATGCGAAGTCGTGTGTCGTTGCCGGAACGAAGCATGGCGTAGCGCGTCGACATCGGTCGGCTTTGGATGATGCGACCAGCGCTGCCAATCTCGCATAATCCCGCCTCCTCAGCAAGAGGAGGCACCATGCTCTAAGAACAAAAGAGTGCGAGCAACGGAGGAAGAGTGGCCCACGACGTCTTTGTGAGTTATTCCTCGAAGGACAAGCCGACGGCCGATGCTGTCTCTGCGACGCTGGAGGCGGCCGGCATCCGCTGCTGGATAGCACCGCGCGACATTGCCCCCGGGGCTGACTGGGGTGAGTCGATCGTCACGGCGATCGAGGAGGCGCGGGTGATGGTGCTGGTGTTTTCCGCGTACGCCAACACTTCGGTGCAGATCAAGCGCGAGGTTGAGCGGGCGGTCCATAAAGGGCTGGTGATCATTCCGCTGCGCATCGAGGATGTGTTGCCGGCGAAGTCGCTCGAATATTTTCTCAGTACCCCGCATTGGCTCGACGCCTTCACGCCGCCGCTGGAACGGCATCTGCGGTATCTCGCAGGAGTGGTAAGGCAGATCCTCGAAGGCGGTGCAGCGGTGCGTCCGGCACCGCCCCCGCCGCTTCCCCTCCATCGCCGCCGCGGCGTATTGCGGGCGGGTGCCGCGTCTGTCGCCGTTCTCGTCGCGCTCGGTGCCTGGCTCCTGCTTCGTCCCGTCCCGCCGCCGAGCTTCGTCGGCAAGTGGCAGGCGACTAAGGTCTCGATCGACGTCGGACCGCAAGGCGTCATAGCCGTGCCTCTCGCCGACCTGCTGGCAGCCGCCTTTCACGGCCCGAAGATCAGCGCGAGCCTCGTCGTCACGAAGCTCGGTGAATATACTTACGACCTTGCCGCCGAGGACCACGGGAAGGTGGCGATGTCCTCGCGAAGACTGACCTTCACTTCCGCCATTACCGGAAGCTCCATCTCGGCCAGCTACGATTTACTGCCTCCCGGCCCCTTCAACGCCGCCGTCTATCCGGCGGGCGGAGAATCCGGCGATGCCGGTCTGTTGATCGACGGGCCGGATTGGCAGGTGAATTTCGCCGGCAAGCCGAGCGCCGGGATCATCGGAAGCTGGCGCGACAAGAATTTCCTGATCGGCTATGATCGCTACACGCCCGTTCTCGACATATCCGCGGGCGGCACCTATCGCCTCGAGGTATTGCGCCACGAGCAAGGCCTGTTTCGAGCCAAGAACGGAACCTGGACGCAAAACCCCAGCATGGGCCCTCCGCACTCGGGCAGCTATGCGTTCAGCGGTCCGAACCTCGTCACCGTGACCTCGGAGCGAAACTCGTTGACTTGGCTGCGCGTCCAATAGAACGGGCGTGGGGACGCAACAGTGGCTCACGACGTCTTTGTGGGTTATTCCTCGAAGGACAAGCCGACGGCCGATGCTGTCTCTGCGACGCTGGAGGCGGCCGGCATCCGCTGCTGGATAGCACCGCGCGACATTGCCCCCGGGGCTGACTGGGGTGAGTCGATCGTCACGGCGATCGAGGGGGCGCGGATGATGGTGCTGGTGTTTTCCGCGCACGCCAACACTTCGGTGCAGATCAAGCGCGAGGTGGAGCGGGCGGTCCATAAAGGGCTGGTGATCATTCCGCTGCGCATCGAGGATGTGCTGCCGGCGAAGTCGCTCGAATATTTTCTCAGCACCCCGCATTGGCTCGACGCCTTCACGCCGCCGCTGGAGCGGCATCTGCGGTATCTCGCAGGAGTGGTAAGGCAGATCCTCGAAGGCGGTGCAGCGGTGCATCCGGCGCCGCCCCCACCGCTTCCCCTCCATCGCCGCCGCGGCGTATTGCGGGCGGGTGCCGCGTCTGTCGCCGTTCTCGTCGCGCTCGGTGCCTGGCTCCTGCTTCGTCCCGTCCCGCCGCCGAGCTTCATCGGCAAGTGGCGCGCCAGGAAGGTCACGCTCGACATCAACGAGGGCGGCAATATCAGCACGGTGGGCGAGCTTTTGCAGGCCGCCCTCGCGGGTCCGAAATTAGCCGCTGCGTTCGACGTCGCGCCGGACGGACAATACAGCTACGGCCTCGCCGCCGAAGATTACGGTACGGTGTCGGAAACAGGAGCGTCCTGCCGGGCTGCCAACGAGGTCTGCGGCAAACTGACCTTCACCTCGGCCCTTACCCGCAAACCGGTACTTCTTGGCTACGAATTATCATCATGGCGAACGCAGTACGGAACGATCGACGGCGGCAAGCCGGGAGACCTCAGCATGACACTGCGCTCGCAGCTCTGGTGGATCAATCTCTATGGCCAGCCGACTGACGGCGTTTTCGGACACTGGCACGGGCAGTTGCGTAATTATTGCAGCGACTATTCATTCGATTTCGAAATCGCCGCGTCCGGAAGTTACCGGTTACGGATATCACATAGCGAGCACGGACTTTTCAGAGCCGAGAACGGTGACTGGAACCGAACACCGAGCGGCGGCTGTCCGACATCGGGCCGCTACCTGTTCGACGGCGCCGATCGCGTAACGATGACCTGGGAGCGCGGCGCGGCCGACTGGGAGCGGGCCCGCTAACCCCCGAGGTTCGACTGCGCCCGGCCACCTGTGCCGCTACAGAAACGAAGGCTGCAGCATGGTCACCCCGACTGGAAATATCGAGCGTCACGCATGTCGTTTCGGCACTCGCCCGGAGTGAAGCAGCCGACGATATCGCCGATGGCGTTCCAGAGGGCTCCGTTGCAAAGTTCCCGATGAGGCGCACAGTCGGCTCAAAACCGCCCGTAGATGACGATCTGACACCAAATCCAGCCACACTCCAGGCAGATGGTGAAGCGGCCCCAACTGCCACAGATAATCTTTCTTCTCGATACCGGGTTTTTCGAATCGCCCGGGCGCACAAGCACAATCGCGCGACCATCGAGGACTTCTTCCTTGTGGTCGTGAACCTCATAGATCAGCGGCTTACCAGCAAGGAAGTCCGGAACCCGGATTTTGAGAGCGACCGCTCGTTCTTTGAGATCCTCGCCCGGCTTCAGCTCGTGGTCGCCCAGATGTGCATGGAGTTGATACATGAACTCCGCGAGGTCGGCAACGTTTGCCAAAGAGGTGTGAAGCGGGTCGGACTCTGATGCCATGACGGACAACTCCTAAACGAGTGGGAGGAAACGGCGGAATCTACAGTCAGCGTGCACAAACCACGCGCGCATGACCGCACCGTAGATCATTCCGCATTCGCAAACGACAGCTCCCGGGACACGCACCGTATGATACGGCGTTCTTACGGGTTTTGCAACAAATAAGGTTCGTCTCCTCAGGGGAATCGCATTTGGAATTGGCTTGACAGGTTGGCCCGGGTCGGGGCGAATCGATTTTACCCCTTGTGGTTGGTCACGCAGGGGCCGGCGATGGAGGGCTTCAAGGCCTGTTTCGAGGGGTTGCGGCACCGGCGGACGGGTCATGCGGGGCGGCGCGGCCTGCTGGAGACGCTGATCGATCGCGTTGTGCACGGTGCGGTCCGGCGGTGAGGACTGCACCGACATGGCGGAGTTCTTCCGCGCACTGCTCTTCAACCATCGGTTGCGATGGTGGAGAGAATCCTATCGATGACCGGCTGATTGGTCAGTCGTTCATTGTTCCAGGCATGAACGTTGAGCAGCGGCCGGCTCGGCCATGGCGGTGAGGAAGGAAGCGAGGCCGGAGGAGCGCAGCGGCAACCACACCTTGCCTAATTGCCGGCATACACGCTTGACCGTCAGCGCAGCATCGTGGCTCACGCAATCCACCGGAAATGCGACACGATCAGCCTGGCTGATCAATCCAGGCAGCAGGGAAGGCTGATCATGCAGCCCGCCGTCATGGCGCAACAGTTCCCCTCCGGCCGCCACCATCAACTCTCGTATCTGTTCGATGCAGCCTGGCCTGCCGCCGACGTAAAGGATGCGTTCCGCCGGCAGATCCAGCGCTGTGATCGCTGAATCGGGCGTGCCCCCGTGACGCTCCAGCAATGCGATCTCGCGATCCAGCGCCGCGCAGCGCGCCTCGGCGTTCCTGGCCCTCTGTTCCCACCGCCTGCTCACCTCTGCGGCATCAGCCGCACGTCGTTCCAGGTGCTGGTGCCTGCCGAGTTCCTGTGACAGGCGTTCGTGCAAGCCAGATACCAAGTGGCGAAGCGCGGAAAGCGTTTCGCCATCGTCCGGCTGGGCAGTGGCCTGTACCTGGCTGGCGGCGAGTTCGGTAAGGTGCCTGATCATGGCATCTCGTGAAATCACCAACTCCTGCAAGCGCGCCTGCTGGCGTTCGACTTTCGAGCGGAGAGCGGCGTTCTCCTCCTCCAATGCCGTCAGGCGCCGGATGTCGGCGCGATTCGCTGCGCCGACGAGGTGTGAGAGCATGTGAACATCGCCGAACGCCTGCCGGGAGCCCTCGAACCCGACCCGCGGATGAGTCAGGACTGCCCAGTATGCGCCGGGAATATCGCCGGCCCGTCGCGCTTCGTTCCATTTCCCCATCACGGCGATTTCGGTCTCGAGCCGTGAGAACTGCCGGATCGCCGCTTCGTGCCGCTGATCCAGCGCCTTGTTGAGCACCTTGCTGGCAGCCGTTTGCGTGCCGCACAATCCGACGGCCCTCGCATGCAGGTCGTGATCGCTGATGAGCGATACATCGGCTTGCAGCACGCGTGCCATGGCCTGTCGCAGCTCGCCCGTGGTCAGGCAGGTGCCGATGACGGAGCAGTGCATGGAGTCGGGGAGTTGCCACAGCTTCAGCCGCTGGCGCGACGCGGGTTGGGCAGCGCTCTCCGCGTTCGGCATGAAGCGCCCGTCGAGGGCGGCCAGCCCTGCCGCTCTGGAGACGTGGAAGGGCTGGCCGCCGAGCATCAGAGAAGGGCCGCCACCGCCTTGGTTTCGGTGTAGAGCTCGATCGCCTCATAGCCCATCTCGCGCCCCCAGCCGGACTGCTTGTAGCCGCCGAACGGCAGCGCGACGTCATTGAAGTTGTGGACATTGATCCAGACCGAGCCCGCCTTCAGCTTGCGCGCCAGCTTGTGGGCAATGCCGATATCGCGGGTCCAGATCGAGGCCGCGAGACCATACTCGGTGTTGTTGCCTTCCTTGGCGATACGGTCGAGATCGTTGTCGTTGTAGCGGATCGCACAGACGACCGGCCCGAAGATCTCCTCGCGCACGATTTTCATCTCCGGCGTCGTCTTGGTGATGATCGTCGGCTCGACGAAATAGCCTGCGTTGCCGTGGCGCTTGCCGCCGGTCACCACCTCGGCGCCCTGCTGGCGGCCGGACTCGAGATAGCCGGTTACGCGCCGGAACTGCTCGTCCGACACCAGCGGCCCGATCCGCGTCTCCGGGTCGAGGCCCGGGCCGATCTTGAGCTTGGCCGCCTCGCCGGCCAGGCCCGTCATCACCTTGTCGAACACGCGCTCGTGGACGAACAGGCGGGAACCCGCGGTGCAGCACTGGCCCATATTGAAGAAGATGCCGGATGCCGTGCCCGGGATCGCGACGCTCAGGTCGGCATCCGGGAACACGATCGCCGGCGATTTGCCGCCCAGCTCGAGCGACACCTTCTTCAGGTTGCCGGCGGCCGCCTGCACGATCAGCCTGCCCACCTCCGTCGAGCCGGTGAAGGCGACCTTGTCCACGTCCGGATGCGCCGCCAGCGCCGCGCCCGCCGTGCCGTCACCGGTGATGACGTTGACGACGCCGGGCGGGAACCCCGCTTCGACGATCAGTTCGCCGAGCCGGATCGCGGTGAGCGGCGTCTGTTCCGCCGGTTTCAGCACGATCGTGCAGCCCGCGGCCAGCGCCGGTGCGATCTTCCACACCGCCATCAGCAGCGGGAAATTCCACGGGATGATCTGGCCGACGACGCCGACCGGTTCGCGGATCGAATAGGCGTGCCACTCGCCGGGTGCGGAGATCGGGATCTGCTGGCCGCAGATCTTGGTGGACCAGCCGCCCATGTAGCGCAGCAGTTCGCAGCCGAACGGCAGATCGACACTGCGTGCGTCGCGAACCGGCTTACCGTTGTCGAGCGATTCCAGTTCGGCGAGTTCGTCGGCATGCGCCTCCAGGATATCGCCTAGTCTCCACACCATCTTGCCGCGCTCGACGGGCTTCATCTTCGCCCACGGGCCGCCCTCGAACGCGCGGCGAGCGGCCTCGACCGCGCGATTCACGTCTTCAGGGCCGCCTTCCGCGACCTGGGCAATCTGCTGGCCGTTCGACGGATCGAATACCGCGAAGGTCTTGCCGGAGCTGGCATCGACCCAGTGTCCGTCGATCAGCAACTTGTGGCGGCGGGCGATGAACGCCTTCGCGCCGCTGCTCAGTCGTCCTTCGGATGTGGATGCGTCCATGGCTTTTCCTCTCCGCGTTATAGCCAATGGGATATAACGCCGGAAGCTGTCCAAGTCCAGCCGGACGGCAGGCGCCCTTGGCAGGCGGTGCGCGATCGCGCAGGCTCGCCATAGCGGACAGGGAACGGCGAGGGGTCGGGCCGGGCGCCGTCGCCGCGATCCCGCATCCGATCGAAGGGAGATGACGATGTCCAGAGAGCCCCCCACCTACGCGAACTGCATCGGCGGCGCCTGGGAGCGCGAGCCGGACACGATGCCGGCACGGAACCCGGCCACCGGCGAGACGCTGGGCCTGTTGCCGAGGAGCAGCCGCGAGACCGCCGGGCGCGCGGTCGCCGCCGCGAAGGCCGCGGCGGCGGGCTGGGCGGCGAGGCCGGTCTGGGAGCGCGCCGCGATGTGCATTGCCATCGGGTCTGCGATCGACGAGCGCCGCTCCAGGATCGCCCGCACGCTGAGCGAGGAGCAGGGCAAGCCGCTCGCGGAAGCGACCGGCGAGGTGGCGAAGGCGGCAGACGGCTTCCGCCTTGCCGCCGAACTGGTGCGGCAGATGCGGGGGGAGACGATCCCGACCGAGGATGCCGGCAAGTTCGTGATGACGATCCGGCAGCCACGCGGGGTCTATGCCGTGATCACGCCGTGGAATTTTCCGGTCAACATTCCGGTCGAGTATCTCGCGCCCGGTCTTGCGACCGGCAACGCCATCGTCTGGGTGCCGGCGCCGACGACCTCCGTCGTTGCCGTTTCGCTCATGCAGGCGATCGAGGCGGCCGGCCTGCCGCCGGGCGTGCTGAACCTCGTGATCGGCGAGGGCGCTGCGGTCGGCGACGAGATCGTCGTGCATCCGGACACGCACGGCATCGGCTTCACCGGCAGCGCCGCGACCGGACGGCGCATCGCGGAGCGCGGCGCCGGCAAGCCGATGCTGCTGGAACTCGGCGGCAATGGCCCGGTGATCGTCTATGACGATGCCGACATCGACCGTGCGGCCGCAGCGGCAGCGGGCGGCGCGTTCTTCAACGCGGGCCAGGTCTGCGCCGCGACCGGCCGTGTGCTGGTGCACCAGCGCGTCGCCGAACCCTTCGTCGACAAGGTGGTCGAACATGCCCGCGCCGTCGTTCTCGGCGATCCGTTGCACCAGGGCACCACGATGGGGCCGCTCAACAACCCGAAAGTGGCGGCGAAGATCGCCGAGCATGTCGAGGACGCAGTGGCGCGCGGTGCGAGGCTGCATGTCGGCGGCAGGAAACGGCCGGATCTCGGCAGCGACCTTTATTTCGAGCCGACGGTGCTGAGCGGCGTCACGCGCGAGATGAAGATCAATCGGGAGGAGACGTTCGGCCCGGTGGTTCCCGTGCTCTCGTTCCGCGACGACGCCGAGGCGCTGGATCTGGCGCTCGACAGTGAGTACGGGCTCAGCGTGGGCGTGTTCTCCCGGGACACCAGCAGAGCTCTGCGTGTCGCGGAGGCGATTCCCGCCGGCATCGTCAACATCAACGGCCCCAGCACCTACTGGGAGCTGCACCTGCCGTTTGGCGGGGGAAGCGGCACACGGAGCGGCGTCGGCCGGCTCGGCGGCAAGCTGACGCTGGAGGCGATGACCGAACTCAAGATGATCTCACTGCATCGAGGCTGAAGGCTCACCCGAGTAGAGGGCGGAAGCGGCGCATGACTTCAATGAGGCGCTCATGCGGCAGGGCGTACACGGTGCGACCTTGGCGGCCGGTCATCGTCTCGGCGGCGGTGAGGGCATTCAGGATCGCCTCCTCGGTTGCCTCGGCCGCGGCCTGAAAGAGATTTGTCATCCGCTCGGGAGCCAGCATCCTGACCTCGGTTGCGGGTTCGCCGATGCGGATGTGGTTGGCGGTCGAGAAGGCAAGGAAGATGTCGCCGCTGCCGTTGGCGCCGAGACCGCCGGCCCAGGCAAGGCCGGTCGTAGCGCGGCGCGCGAGCCTCTTGCACTGGATCGGCAACAGCGGCGCATCGGTTGCCAGCACGACGATGATGGAGCCGGCATCGCTTTGGGGCCGAGGAAGCGGAACGAGATCCGGGCCGATCTCCCGCCCGACAGGAACGCCGTCCACGCGCAGCATCTCCCGCGCCCCGTAGTTGGCCTGCACGAGGGCGCCGACGACAAAGCTTTCCTCTTTGTCTTCAACGAGGCGGGAAGCGGTACCGGTGCCGCCCTTGAACTGATGGCAGATCATGCCGGTGCCGCCACCGACATTGCCCTCGGCGAGCGGGCCCGAACGCGCTTCGTCCAGCACGGCGAATGCGTGGGCGGTGGTGATCGGGAAGGTTTCGCTTTCGCTCAGCCAGCCGTCATAGGTTTCCGCGACGACCGGCAGATGGAAGCGCTGCGGTGCACCGGTGCGGACGGCGAGGGCGGCGATGGCATCGCGCACGATCCCGACCGAGAAGGTATTGGTGATCGCGACGGGAGCGCCGATCAGCCCCTGCTCCTCGATCCATGGAAGGCCGGTCATTTCGCCGTTGCCGTTGAAGGAATGGAATCCGGCGAATACCGCGTCGGTCCAGATTTCGGGTCCGCGCGGCCAGATCGCCGTGACACCGGTGCGCAGAGAGAGGGGCTGGTCGGTCGCGATGGTTGCGTAGCCGACGGCAACGCCGGCGACATCGGTGATGGCGTTCCACTGCCCGGTGGGAAGAGAACCCGTGGAAAGGCCGAGATCACGCAATCGCGCATGCGCCATGGCAGCGATCCTCCGATGGGCGGTGAATGGTGGTGTTGCGGCGCATCAGGAGCCCGGTCCGAACAGAAGGAAATTCCTTGAACATTCACGCCTGGACTCTTGTCGGTCCGACCGGGCCGTCCGACAAGGGTCCAGGACATTGTCTGAGCCCGCGATTCACGCCTTCCGACGGGTCCGCCTCGGGCGATCGCGGGCTGGAGCGGACCAGGGCGGTTTACGCGGCATCCGACGCGATCCAGCATGGCTCGCCGGCCGACCGGCCGGGCCGAGTTGGAAGCGGCAACCTGTCGTGCTGCCCGTTGAGAGGAGAGAAAGCCTATGACACGCAAGAGAATGCTCTGTCTCGGAGCGGCCAGTGCGATGATCGCGGGCCTCATCGGCTATGCGGGACCGCTCCCCGCGCAGCCGGCGGGCGGGGCGGTGGCGCCGGCCAGCATCGGGCCGGGTGCGGCTGTGACGACGGCGACGCCGATCAAGCACCTGGTGGTGATCTACGACGAGAATATCTCGTTCGACCATTACTTCGCGACCTATCCGACGGCGACCAATCCGCCGGGCGAGCCGGCCTTCACGGCGGCGCCCGACACGCCGTGGGTGAGCAACCTCGTGACCGCGCATCTGATGACCAACAATCCCAATTTCACCAATCCCTCCAACGGCCCGGACGCTGCCAATCCGTTCCGGCTCGACCGCAGCCAGGCGGCGACCTCCGACCAGGACCACGGCTATACGGCCGAGCAGCTTGCCTATGACCACGGCAAGGCCGATCTTTTTCCGAAATACACCGGGCGGGCCGAACTGGGCGGCAAGGGCGTGCTCGGCACAAGAGGCATCGTGATGGGCTATTACGACGGCAACACGGTGACCGCGCTCTGGAATTACGCCCAGCATTTCGCGATGGGCGACAATGCGCACGGGAATACCTACGGCCCGTCGACGCCGGGCGCGCTGGAAGTGGTGTCGGGGCAGACCAACGGCGAGCGGTTCGTCGGCAGGAGCAAGACCGAGAAGGCGAAGGCGGGCGTTACCTATGTTGAAAACGGGATCGGCGGGCTGACGATGATCGAGGATCTCGATCCCGGCCACGATCCCTGCTCCACGCGCACGAACCAGGTGATGATGGGCGGGGACAATATCGGCGATCTCCTGAATGAAGCCGGCATCACCTGGGGTGGCTTCATGGGTGGCTTCATCCTCGAGACGAAGAACGCCAACGGCACCACCGGATGCGAGCGCTCGACCTATTCCACCGTGATGAAGCGGACGATCAGGGACTATATTCCGCATCACAACTGGTTCCAGTACTACGCCTTGACCGCCAACCCGACGCATGCCCGGCCCCGTTCGCTGGCGGATGTCGGCTACAGCTTCGCGCATGACGGGACGCGCGATCCGGCGAATCACGAGTACGGGCTTCAGGATTTCTACAATGCGGTAAAGGCCGGCAATGTTCCTGCGGTGTCGTTCATCAAGCTTTTGGCCTACCAGGACGGGCATGCCGGCTACTCCAACCCGCTCGATGAACAGAGGGGGATCGTGGAGGTCGTCAACTTCGTCATGCAGCAGCCGGACTGGAAGGATACTGCGATCATCATCACGTACGACGATTCGGACGGCTGGTACGACCATGGCTTCACCGCGCCGACGAATCCGTCCTTCGACAAGGTGGCGGACCAGCTCGACGGGCCGGGCAAGTGCGGCATCGGCACGCCGCTTCCGGGCATCTCCGGGCAGCCGGTGAACGGGCGTTGCGGGCTCGGACCGCGGCTTCCCTTCCTGGTGATCTCGCCCTGGGCCAAGCCCAACTATGTCAGTCACTCCGAGATCGACCAGGCGTCGGTGATCCGCTTCATCGAGGACAACTGGCTTGACGGCAAGCGATTGGGCGAAGGCTCGTTCGACGCCACCGCAGGATCGATCATGGACATGTTCGACTTCACGTCCACCGGCGGGAAGACACCGGCGCTCACGCTCGATCCGGCGACCGGCGAGCCCTCCTCGGGGCAGTAAACGGCGCGCTCCGCGCGAGGCGTCACTTCCGGGTGCGGAGTGCGGCGGTGGCCTTTCGATCCGGTGCTCCGTCCGGGCTGAGCACGACTTTGTAGAGATCACGGGCGGCCTCGCGTGAGACGAGGCCGTCGCGCACGTCGCGGGCGACGGCGGCGGGGTCGCGCGAGGCAGGATCGCCCATGCCGCCGCCGCCCGGCAGCTCGAGGATCAGACGATCGCCTTCGGGAATGATCTGGAAGCCCTTGGTGCGCAGGACCTGGCCCGACTTCAGGGCCACGCGGCCGGCAGCGCCTGGCTTGCCGCCGGCGCGGCCTTTCGGCGGGTTCTGGACGCGATCGAAGATGGCGTTGCAGGCAAATTCGAGATCGCCCTTGGCGCCGATCTCCATGATCTGGCCGCATCCGCCGCGGGTCAAGCCGGCGCCGGCAGAGTCGGGCCTGAGTTCCTTCCGCCAGAAGACGATCGGGGCGACATTCTCGGTTGCTTCGACGGACATGGTGCGCACGCCGGAGGGGAAGGCGGTCGCGTCGAGCCCGTCGCGGCCGGGGCGGGCGCCGGTGCCGCCCGAATTGAAGGTGATGATTTCGAAATCCGGCAGTGCGAGGCGGTTGCCGCGCGGCGGCCCGGAGACGGAGGAGCCACCACGCAGCGGCGGATTCCAAAGGCAAGAGGCGCCTTCGGCCGCCACGCGGTCGGGAACCGCCTGATAGAGGCAGCCCATCATGAGATCCGGCAGGAGATGCCCGATGACATGGCGCACGGAGACCGGTGCGGGGTGCCTGGCATCGAGGATGCAGCTTTCGGGAATCTGGATGCGGAACGGGGCGAGGCTTGCCCAGTTGTTGGGGATCTCCGGGGCGACCACGACCTTGATGCCGAAGCAGGAGTAGGCGCGCGTATAGGCTGCGGGCACGTTGATGCCGCGGATCGAGCAGGGCGAGGTGCCGTCATAATCGACGGTGATCTCATCGTCGCCGATCGTCATCGCTGCCCGGAGGGTGATCTCCTCGTCATAGCCGTCGGAGCGGATCTCCGAAGCAAAGCGGCCCGGAGGCAGGCGCGCGATCTCGGAGCGGGTGGCGCGGAGCGAGTTCTCGAAAATGAAGCGGGCGAGCGGGGCCAGATCGTCGAGATGGAATTCGTCCATCATCTCGACCAGGCGGCGGATACCGGCATCGTTGCAGGCGCAGAGCGAATAGATATCGCCCTCGAGTTCGACCGGAAGCCTGGTGCCGGCGCGAATGAAGTCGAAGAAGGTCTCATTCGGGCGGCCCTGGGCGAAGCAGCGGATGATGGGAATATAGAGACCTTCTTCAAAGACGGAGCGGCCTTCGGGACCCATGCCGAGCCCGCCGACATCGATCACGTGGGCGGTGTTGGCGAACAGCCCGACCATCCGTTCGCGATGAAAGGCCGGCGTCACGACGGTGAGATCGTGCAGATGGCCGGTGCCGAGCCAGGGATCGTTGGTGATGAAATGATCGCCCTTCTGCATCGTGGCGGCTGGATATTTCCGGAGGAAGTGGCCGACACTCTCCATCATCGAGTTGACGTGGCCGGGCGTGCCGGTGACGGCCTGGGCCATCATCCGCCCTTCGAGATCGAAGATCCCGGCCGAGAGGTCGCCTGCCTCGCGCACGGTGGTGGAGAAGGCGGTGCGGATCATCGTCTGCGCCTGCTCCTCGACGACGGCGATGAGGCGGTTCCACATCACCTGGCGGTGGATCCCGGCGAGTTCGGTCGATTGTTGCGACATCAGAAGCCGTCCTTGTCGAGCAGAAGATAGCCGGATTGGTCGGAGACGGCACTCCAGCCGGAGGAGATGAGGGTCGAGGTCTCGTCTTCGGCGATGATGGCCGGGCCGGTGATGCGCTGGCCGGGAAGGAGTGTCGTGCGAAAGAAAACGGCCCAGTCGGCCACTTCGCCGGTGGCACTGTCGCGCACGCGCTGGGTGGGTGCGCCTCTGGGCTGGCATTCAGCCGCAGCGGTCGGAAATCGTTGGGATGCCGTTTCGGATCGGGGAACGGTTGCGACCAGCACGGAAAAGCTCAGCACCTCGATGTCGGAACCGGGCACGGGGCGATCGTAGAAGCGGGTGTAAGCGGCTTCGTAGGCGGCCCGGATGGTGCCGATATCGTCCCGGTCGAGGCGGCGGGCGGGCAGCGGCACGGGGATTTCGTGGCCTTGCCCGACATAGCGCATGAAAGCGGTACGGGTTTCGACGGGCGGCGTGGCGGGGCTGGCGGCGGCGACGAGAGAGCGGGCCTCGGCCGCCATGGCGCCGAGCAGGTCGCTCACGGCGGCGACATCGAAGGCGCCGATGCGCTGATAGAGGCTCTGGACGAGTTCGTAGGCGACCGGCGCTTCGAGGAATCCGATCGCGCTGCCGACGCCGGCGCCGCCTGGCACGAGCACGCGACGGATGCCGAGCTTCTCGGCGAGCCGGCAGGCATGCACCGGGCCGCCGCCACCGAAGGCGATCAGGGTACGGCCGGCGTAGGGCTTGCCGGATTCGGCGGCGTGCACGCGGGCGGCATTCGCCATCGTCTCGTCCACCATTTCGACGATGCCGAGCGCGGCCATCTCGGGTGAGAGTCCGAGGGGGCGGGCGATTGCGCGCTCGAGCGCGGCAACGGCGGCGGGGCGATCGAGGGGGAGCTTGCCGGCGGCGAAGTGGGCGGGGTCGTAGCGACCGAGGAGAAGATTCGCATCGGTGACGGCCGGGGCGAGGCCGCCACGGGCGTAGCAGGCCGGGCCGGGATCGGCGCCGGCGCTTTCCGGCCCGACGGTGATGCGGCCCATGGCATCGACGCGGGCGAGGCTGCCGCCGCCGGCGCCGATTTCGACCATTTCGATGACCGGAATGGAGAGCGGCATGCCGGAGCCTTTGCGGAAACGGCCGACGCGCGCCACCTCGAAGCTCTTGGCGGTTTGAGGCTGGAAATCGTCGATCAGGCAGATTTTTGCAGTCGTGCCGCCCATGTCGAAGGAGAGCACGCGCGGAAGTGCTGAGGCGCGCGCGATGTGGGCGGCAAAGATGGCGCCGCCGGCGGGTCCGGACTCGACGAGGCGGATCGGGAAGCGGCAGGCGGTGTCGATGGTGGTGAGGCCGCCGCCGGAGAGCATCAGGAAGAGCGGCGCCGTGAGGCCGAGTGCGCGAAGCTCGGATTCGAGGCGGCGGAGGTAGCGCGCCATCAAAGGCTGCACGTAGGCGTTGGCGACGGTGGTCGAGAACCGCTCCCACTCCCGCATTTCGGGCGAGACCTCGGAGGAGAGCGAGATCGGAAGATCGGGGCGCTGAGCGGCGATGATGTCGCGCACGCGCGCCTCATGCGCGGAGTTGACGAAGGAGTGCAGGAAGCCGATGGCGAGACTTTCCACCTGCTCGCGCGCCAGAGTGGGCAGAAGGGCATGCACGGCGGACTCATCGAGGGGAGCGAGCACGGCGCCGGTGTTGTCGATCCGCTCGGGGATGGCGAGCCGGAGGTGGCGCGGCACCAGCGGCTCGGGCAGGACGAGATTGAGATCGTACTGATCGTAGCGGCTTTCGTTGCGCATCGCGAGGACGTCGCGGAAGCCGGCGGTGGTCAGAAGCGCGGTGCGGGCGCCTTTGCGCTCGATGATCGCATTGGTGGCAAGCGTGGTGCCATGGATCACGAGTCCGATGGCGGAGGGTGGGAGGGAGGTCTCGGAGAGAATGGCGCTGACGGCGGTGAGCACGCCTTGCTCGGGAGCGGCCGGTGTCGTCAGGACCTTGAGAGTGGTGCGACGTCCCTGATGTTCGAGGGCGAGATCGGTAAAGGTGCCGCCGATATCGACGGCGAGGCGGGCCTTGGTCATGCGCGCATCCGTTGTTTGGCGCGCGAGTGAAGCCGCGGCATCGGAGGCTGGCAAGGCCGGCGGGCGGGCGCGCCGGCGGGGCCGGGCGTTATTCGGTGAGGCGGTTACTTGGAGGCGGGCGCGGGGGGTGGGGGCGGGGTCGCGTAGACGGTGCCGGGGCTCGCCGGCAAGTCTTCGCGTGTCGCTACTGCGAGTTCGCCGAATTAAAGAGCAGTCCAATCTTAGCAGCTGCGTCGAGCTCTTTGATTTCCTGGGAGGAGCTCATCTTGTCGCACTGAGCCTTTGTGGGCGACCCGAATTCGGCGTGCAGCGCGGCTTCCGCCTTTGCAGCCGAAAGCAGGGACTGAACGTGGCTACTAATCGTGGCGTCATCGGCGTTCGGGAACTCACTTTCAACCCCGAGCTGTGCGGCGGCCAGGTAGCCCGTGAGTACAAGTTTATACCAGTCCTTCGAACGCAGGCGGCAGGCCACTGCAAGTTGTGACGCGTTTATTCCCTGGGCGATCTGCTCAGCCTCAGCGTTTTCGTTGAATCCGCCGCTGCCTTGGGCGAGGCTTGGCCCCGCCGACAAGACAAGCGGTAATGCGAATGCGAAAAGGCGCGCTGCTACCCTCATTTTTGATGCTGGAATATTCATCCTGGGTCGAACGATTTGGTGTACGCTACGCTTGGTTAGCAGAAATTCCAAGGTGACGTCGCGGATATTTGATGCTGGAAATGCAGAAAAATGCCTGCGGCTGCACTCTACCGTTGGTGCACCGCTGTCGGGTCGGCGCAGTAAGCCGGATACGAGGCGCGCAGGCTTAGTTCCTTCCGCCGCTGCGGCCCGGTTGATGGGGTCCGAACAAAGGGGGCGAGTCTGGGCCGGGAGCGACTCGGAGCCTACGCGTCGCGAGTTGCGGTTCCGTGGAGCGGCTCTGGCGCAGCGGCTGGCTTATTGGTGCCATGCCCGACAAATGTGGAGAGGCGTTCGTCCTCGATCTGCTCGAGCTTTGCCCCGGCGTAGCCAAAGCGGGCCTTGGTCATGCGCGCATCCGTTGTTTGGCGCGCGAGTGAAGCCGCGGCATCGGAGGCTGGCAAGTGCGCGAGACCCGTGTCGGGCTGGCTGTGCAGCCCGCCGCGGGTCTCGCTGTTTATTTGAGCCCTTGATTCACGCCCTCCGACGATTCCGCCTCGGGCGATCGCGGGCCGGCGGGCGTGCGCGCCGGCGGGACCGGTGAGGCGGTTACTTGGAGCCGGGCGCGGGGGGTGGGGGCAGGGTCGCGTAGAGGGCGCCGGGGATGACCGCTTCCACCAGAACGGTTGCCACCTGTTTCGGCCCGAACGGCCCGGCAACCTTGTGCACGACGGGCGGCAGGCTCTTGAGGTAGGCGGCGATCGCCCCGGCGTCGTCAGGTGTGAGGTGGGCGAAAGAGCGCCAAGGCATGATCGGGGCCAGGATCCGGCCGTCGGGCCTGACGCCCGTGGTCAATGCGGTCACGATCTCTTTTTCGGTCCATTTTCCGAGCCCGGTTGCGGGATCGGGCGTGAGATTGGGGGCGACGAAAATACCGAGCCCCGGAATCGCAAAGCCGACGTCAGAGCCGCCCAGGAACCGCGTCATGTCGGGCCGGCCGAGAAGTCCGCCCGGGGTATGGCAGTCGCTGCAACTGATCACGCCGACGAGATATCGGCCGCGGGCCACCTCGGGGCTTTCGGCCAGGGCCGGGCGGATGCAGAGGCCGAGCAGGATTGCAACGGCGCCGGTCAAGGCCGTCATGGTTGCGCATTTCGATCGTGCGCTCATTCGCGTGTCCTCCCTCGCGCCGGTGGCGGCGTTCCTCGTTGGTGCCACTTTAGCCGGTTTCGTTTCCCGACGAAGGCCCGATTGCGCCGCGCGCCAGCGCGGAGGGCAAGAGTTCAGCTACGGTCGGGCTCGGCGGCCATCATCCGGATGACCGTCTGGCGCAGGAAGGCCGGTGTGAGCCGGAGTGGCTCGGAGCGGGATGCTGCCGAGGCGGCGGCGCGGGTGAGGTAGAAGGGGCGGTCTTCGGCGGGCAGAGGCAGGATTGCGACGCTCCGCCAGCCGCCCGGGTCGAGGAAGCGGCCGCAGCGGAAGGACCAGGTGTTGCTGCGGTGGCGGATATAGATGAAGAGGCGCTCGTCCTCGATGCGCTCGAGCCTGGCGCCGGCGCGGACGAGGCGGGTGAGGAAGCGCGCATCCTCAGCCAGCGAGCGATTGGGGTAGCAGGCGATCTGCTCCCAGCACCAGCGGAAGAAGACCAGCGTGCCGCCATGCACGTCGTGGCGGTACATCATTCGGTGCAGGCGGGGTGTGCAGGCCCAGGCCTGCCAGCCGGCAAGGTCGAATATCAGGGTGCCCTTGAGACCGGTGATCTCGGCGCGACCTTCGAGCAGCGGGCGGACCTGGGCGGAGAGGCGGCCGGGGCCGTACCAATCGTCATCGTCCCACTGGGCGATGATCTCGCCGGCGGCGAGACGGCAGCCGAGATTGCGCTTGGCGCCGATGGAAAGACGCGGCAGGCGGAGATGGCGGATTCGGGAGTCACGAGCAAACACCGGGGAGAGATCGTCGGGGCTGTCGTCGAGGACGAGCAGTTCGCGATTGGGATAGTCCTGGCGGAGGAAATACTGGGCGGCCTGGAGCGCGAACTGAGGCCGGCCGTAGGTTGGCATGATGCAGGTCACGAGCGGCTCCGCCGCCCCGTTCCGAACCGGGGGGAAGGGGCCCAGGCGTTGCGGCGGTGCCCGGCGGCGCACCGATTCAGGCCGGGACCGGGACCTCCAGGGCCGCTTCGACCGCTCGCGGGAAGGCCTCGATGGTGTGGTGGAGATCTGCCGCGTCATGGGCGAGCGAGACATAGAACTTGCTTTCGCCCTTCAGCACGCCCTCTTCGAGCAGGCGGCGGTTGAAGCGCTTCTGCATCCCGGTGTCCTGGGCGAGCCAGCCGCGGTAGTCCGAGACTTCGCCCGAACGGAAGGCGAGATCGAAGAGGGGAGGGACGCCGACCACCCGAGCGGGGAGCCCGGCCTCACGCACGCTCCGCGAAAGGCTCTCCATCAGTTCGCGCCCGGTGGCGAACACGCGCTCGTAAGCGCCTGGCCGCTTCAGGATCTCGAGCGAGGCAAGGCCGGCTGCGGCGGCCACCGGATTGCCGGAGAGGGTGCCGATCTGGATGAGGTAGCGCTCGTCGCCGACCAGGGCGCGGTCGAAATGGGCCATGATGTCTGCCCGTCCGGCGATCGCGGCGAGGGGGAAGCCGCCGCCTACGATCTTGCCAAGCGTGCAGATATCCGGAACGACACCGTAATATTCCTGCGCCCCGCCATAGGCGAGACGGAAGCCGGTCACCACTTCGTCGAAGATCAGCGGGATCTCGTGCTCGGCCGTCACCTTGCGCAGCGCTTCGAGGAAACCGGGCTTCGGCGGCAGGAGGCGCTGCAGCGGCTCGACGATCACGCCGGCGAGTTCGTCGCGGTGCTCGTGGATCAGGCTGGCGGCGAGCGCGGCATCATTGAAGGGTGCGATCAAGACCTCTTCGCTGACGCTGGCGGGGATGCCGGCGGAATCGGGCACCGGGCGCGGGAAATTGCCGGGTCGTTTCGGGGCAAGACTCATCAGCGAATAGTCGCTCATGCCGTGATAGCCGCCCTCGAACTTGAGGATCTTGTCGCGCCGGCGGAAGGCGCGGGCGAGACGCATGGCGTAGGCGTCGGCCTCGGTGCCGCTGGAGACGAAGCGCACCTGCTCGGCGCAGGGCACTGCATCGACGATGGCCGCGGCAAGGCGGATGCCGGGCTCGCTGTTGACGAAGAAGGTGGTGCCGCGCGGCACCTGTGCTTCGACGGCGGCGAGCACTTCGGGGTGGGCGTGGCCGAGGAACATCGGCCCCGAGCCGAGCAGGAAGTCCACGTATTCGTTGCCGCTCACATCGCGGACGCGGCCGCCTTTTCCCTCGGCGATCACCACTTCGAGCCCCGTGTTCCCGAAGCTTGCGGCGGGCAGCACCCGGCGTGCCAGTTCGACCAGCATCCGTTCGCGCTCGCTCCGCGTCCGTCCGTTCATGGGCTTTCTCTCCTGTTCCGGCGCGCCCGTTTCGCAACGGGATAGAGCACCGGTTGAGGGGTTCGGCAAGGTCGGGGCCGCGAACCGGCCCTCCGGGAAGAGCAGCGCTCTTTCCGATGGGGCGGGGCGGGCCGGGTTCTGCGGGCGATTGTGACAGTCGGGTTGCAATGCCACTCTACTCTGTTCCCGAGCGGGAAGGAGCGGCATGACGACGTTGGTGTTCAGCCTGGTGCTGGCCGCGGCCGTCATGCACGCGAGCTGGAATGCGCTCGTAAAGGCGCGAGCCGAGCCGCTGATGGCGATGACGTTGCTCGCCCTGGCCGGCGGGCTGATGGGGCTGCCGCTGCTGGCGGCCTTCGGCATGCCGCGGCCGGCTGCGCTGCCCTATGTCGCAGCCTCGGTGGTGCTGCATCTCGGCTACTATCTGGCGCTCACGGAAGCCTATCGCCGGGGTGAGATGAGCGAGGTCTATCCGGTGGCGCGGGGCGGCGCGCCGCTGATCACGACGCTGGTCGCGCTCATTGTCCTTGGAGAACGGATCCCGGCCCATGCACTGGCCGGAGTCGTGCTGCTGGCGGGCGGGGTGTTGCTGATCCCGGCCGGACGCAGCCGGGTGATCGGCGCGGGCGGCGGGGCGATCGGCTTCGCCTTGCTGACGGCGGGCATCATCGCGGGCTACACGATTGTGGATGGCATGGGCGGGCGGGTTTCGGGCAACCCGAGCGCGTATGCTGCGCTCTTGTTCGTGCTGGATGCGGTGCCGCTGCCGCTGGTGGTGCTTAGCATCCGCGGACGCCTGCTGGTGGAATCGGTCCGCGTGCATTTCGCGCCGGCCCTGCTCGGCGGGGCGCTTTCGCTCGGTGCTTACTGGATCGCGATCTGGGCGATGACCAAGGCGCCGATTCCGGAGGTGGCGGCACTTCGGGAGACGAGCGTTCTGATCTCGGCAGGCATTGCGAGCTTTGCGCTCAAGGAACGCGTACGGCCGCTGCGCTGGATGGCGGCTAGCGCGATCGTGATCGGCATGGTGATGATTCGTCTCTGACGTGCATTTCGCCGCTCGGCCATCTGCCGGCCAAGCCGGATGGGCTGGCCGATCTCGCGTGCGACACCTGAAGCAGGGAAGCTGCGAGGCATGGTTACATGACGTAACGACTTTTTTATGGAATGCCCTGGGCACTGGGACTATAAAACGGTCCCGTTGCGTTTATTTGGAGTTAGCCGATGGCAAGGCGTGCTTCCGTGTTGCGTCGCATGGCCCTGATCGGCGCGTTTCTCGGCGTGGCGAGCTTCGCTGCTTCCCCGGCGGGGCTGGCTGCCGGCCCGGTGCGCGCCCCGGCGGGTGGCGGCTGGACGGGCGGGTGGCATGGACAAGGCGGCCAGGGCGGCTGGCACGCAACGCCTGGCGGCTGGCAGGGCGGGTCACGCCCGGCGAATGCGTGGAGGGGTGGCTTCTCACCGTTCCCGCACGCGCCTTCGGGCACCGGCTTCGGGGTGCGGAATCCCTATCCGCACGTGCAGAATTTCTCTTTCGGCCGCACCACGAGGCTGCCGGGCGGGCAAAGCGCGAGCGATGACCGCACGTTCAGCCGGACGGGATACGGAGACTACACTTATGACCGGAGCGTGACCGGGCCTGGCGGACGCACCGCGACGACCGACCTGAGCCAGACCTTCAACCCGGCCAACGGCAGCTACACGCGGACGATGACCGCGAGCGGATTCAACGGCAAGACCACGACGGGCACGACCGATTTCAGCCGTTCCAGTCGCGGGAACGACGCTTACAGCTACACGGACGTGGGGCCGGACGGGAAAGCCTATACGCAGACGATGGACCAGACGTTCAATCCGGCGAATCATGACCTGACGCGCACCGGTTCGACGACGCTCGGGAACGGCAAGACGGCGAACTACACGACGACGGTCAACAACGCCGGCACCGGCATCTACGATTATTCGTCGAACTGGAGCGGGTTCAACGGCGGCAGCGGCAGCGCGACCGGCACCTCCTCGCGTTGAGGGCGGGTCCCTCTGGCTGCACAATCAGCCCGACACGGGTCTGGCGGTTTATGCGAGCCCGCGATTCATGCCCGCCGACGATATAGCCAATGCGGGGAAGCGCGAATAAAGCGGCGGCGTAGCGGCTTCGGGCAAGGGCGATGATCGGCGTCGATTGGGGCACGAGCAATTTCCGTGCATACCGGCTGGCGCCTGACGGTGCGATCCTCGAGCGACGCCTCGCGCCGAGGGGCATTCTCCAGGTTGCCGGGAGACAATTTGCCGAGACGCTGCGGGGTGAGATCGGCGCCTGGCTGGATGGCGGCGAGGACCGGGTGCTGCTTTGCGGCATGATCGGCAGCCGGCAGGGCTGGCAGGAGGCCCCCTACGTGCCCTGTCCGGCCGGTATCGCCGAGTTGGCAGGCGCGATCGTGGCGGTGCCGTTCGAGGGTGCGCGCGTGAGGCTGGTGGCGGGGGTCTCGGCGCAGGATCGAGAGGGTGTGCCGGACGTCATGCGCGGGGAGGAGACCAAGATCGTGGGGCTGGCGCCCCATTTTGGGGGAGGCGGGCTGGTCTGCCTGCCCGGGACCCACAGCAAGTGGGTGACCTGCCGGGACGGCCGTATTGCGGGCTTTGCCACGCACATGAGCGGGGAAGTGTTCGGCGTGCTCAGGGAGCACAGCATCCTCGGGCGGATGATGCGGCCGGGGCCGACCGATTGGGCGGCGTTCGATCTCGGGTTTGCCCGCGCCGGCGATCCTGGTGGCTGGCTGCATCATCTCTTCGGAGTACGGGCGCTCGGCCTGGCCGGGCGGCTCGATGAGGCTGCCGCTGCCTCTTACCTGTCGGGCCTCCTGATCGGCCACGAGGTACGGGCCGAACTTCCGGAGCCGGCGGTGGTGCATGTGCTTGGCGAGCCCCGCCTGACCGAACAATACGCGCGGGCGGTTGAAGGAATGGGCGGGAGGGTCAGGCTGGGAGACGAAGATGCGGCGGCGCAAGGATTGGCGGCGATCGGCGCGAGGGTGGACTGGAGCCGGTGATCGGGATGCCAGAGCAGATCGCGATCAGGCGGAATCGGCTGATCGCGTGAAGATGCTCGCCAAGACAAAGAGCTGGAGCAGTTACCGTGAGCCATGGCGAACGGAAATTGCTCCAGGGGCTACGGCACCATCGGCAGGAGCTTGATGCGGCCGCGCTCGATGCCAAGGGCGATCCGGCCGGCCTTGAGAGCCAGGGCGTCGGTGCCGAAAACCTCGCGCCGCCAGCCATGGAGGGCGGGGATGTCGGGCGTCTCTTCGGCGGCGAGACGGTCGATCTCATCGGCGGAGGCGATCAGCCGAGGTGCGACGTGATGGGCCTCGCACCGCGCCGCGAGCAGTACCTTGAGGAGTGCCACCAGCCCCGGGGCGGGACGGCCGGACTTGTATGCGGAGGGAGGGAGCGGCAGCGCGGAGTCGGGCAGCCCGCGCGCGGCGGCGATCACGGCGAGCAGGCCGGTGCCGGATTTGCCCTCGGCGAAGCCGCGCGGGAGGCCGCGGGCGCGCGCCAGGGCCGCGGCGGTGGCGGGCGCGGTCGCCGCAATCTCGAGCAGCGTTTCGTCCTTCAGAAGACGCTGGCGCGGGATGTCGATTCGCTGTGCCTCGCGCTCCCGCCAGGCGGCGATGGCGCGCAGGGTGCCGAGCAGGCGGCGGTTGGCGGTGCGGGGTTTGAGGCGTTCCCACGCCGTTTCCGGATCGTTGCGGTAGGTCGCGGGGTCGGCGAGGACCGCCATTTCCTCGGCGACCCAGGCGAGCCGGCCCTCGCGCTCGAGCCGGCCGCGGAGTTGCTGATAGACGGTGCAAAGGTGCGTCACGTCGGAAGCTGCATAGGCGATCTGGGCCGGTGAGAGCGGTCGGGCCGACCAGTCGCTGAAGCGGTGAGCCTTGTCGATACTGGCGCCGGTGAGAGAGGCGACGAGCTGGTCGTAACCGACCTGATCGCCATAGCCGGCGACCATGGCCGCGACCTGGGTGTCGAACAGCGGGGCGGGCACCGCACCGAACAGGAGGAGGAAGATCTCCACGTCTTGGCGGGCGGCGTGAAAGACCTTGGTGACCGCCCGGTCGGCGAGCAGGTGGCCGAGAGGAGAAAGGTCGATACCCTGGGCGATGGCATCGATCACTGCGGCCTCGTTCACGCCGGCGAGCTGGACCACGCAGAGGCGCGGCCAGTAGGTGCGCTCGCGCATGAACTCGGTATCCACGGCAATGAAGTGTTCGGAGGCGAGGCGCTCGCAGAAAGTGGCGAGCTCCGCGGTGGTGTTGAGGAGAGGGGTCGATGAGGGTGGGGTTTGCGATGGCGCCGGCGTGGCCGGGAGGCGGTCGGCGGGACGAGGCATCCCGGGCTTCTACACGGGCCCTCGCGGAGGGGGAAGCCGGCGGCGGCTTGACAGGCAGCGAACTGGCGGCGCTTCTGCCGGCCTTGCCGGCAGCGGAAGCCACCGATGCATCCTTATCGCACGCATCACTGCGGCGCGCTTCGTGCCGCCGATATCGGGGTCGTGGCCCGCCTTTCCGGCTGGGTGCATGCCAAGCGCGATCATGGCGGGCTGCTCTTCATCGACCTCAGGGACCATTTCGGCCTGACCCAGTGCGTGTTCGACCGCGAGAACGCGGTTTTCGCGGAGGCGGAGCGGCTGCGCGTCGAAAGTGTCGTCACGCTGACCGGGACGGTGGTGGCGCGCGCACCGGGGACCGCCAATCCGAAGCTGCCGACGGGCGAGATCGAGCTTCGGGTGACGGCGCTTCTCGTGCAGTCGGCAGCGGAGATGCTGCCGATCCAGGTGGCGGGCGAGGCGGAGTTCCCGGAAGATTTGCGGCTCAAATACCGCTTCCTCGATCTTCGCCGGGAGAAGATGCATCGCAACATCATGCTGCGCACGGCGGTGATCGCCTCGATCCGGCGGCGCATGGCGGAGGCGGGATTCGTCGAGTTCGCAACCCCGATCCTGACCGCCTCCTCGCCCGAGGGAGCGCGCGACTTCCTCGTTCCCGCGCGGTTGCACCCGGGTCAGTTCTATGCGCTGCCGCAGGCACCGCAGCAGTTCAAGCAGCTCATCATGGTGGCCGGGTTCGAGCGCTACTTCCAGATCGCGCCGTGCTTCCGCGACGAGGCGTCGCGCGCGGACCGCAGCCCCGGCGAGTTCTACCAACTCGACTTCGAAATGAGCTTCGTGACCCAGGAGGATGTGTTCGCCGCCATCGAGCCGGTGATGGCCGGGGTTTTTTCCGAGTTCGCGGGCGGCCGGGCGGTCACGAACCCGCCCTTTCCGCGCATCCCCTATGAGCGTGCGCTGGCCGAATACGGCACGGACAAGCCGGACTTGCGCAATCCGCTCCGCATCCGCGATGTGACGGCGGAATTCGCGGGCTCGGGGTTTGCACTCTTCGCGCGCATCGCTGCCGAGGGGGGGGTGGTCAGGGCCATCCCGGCTCCCGGGGCGGGAGGGCAGCCGCGGAGCTTCTTCGACAAGCTGAACGAATGGGCGCGGGCGGAGGGTACGGGCGGGCTTGGCTATATCATCTTCGGCGCCGAGGGGGCGAAGGGACCGATCGCGCGCAACCTCGAGGCGGAGCGGGCGGAGGCGATTCGCACCTCGCTTGCGCTGGCGGCCGGCGATGCGGTTTTCCTGGCCGCCGGGAAGAAGGGAGAAGCGGAAAAGTTTGCGGGGTCCGTGAGGACGAAGCTCGGCGAGGAGCTCGGGCTTTGCGAGCGCGATGCGTTCCGCTTCTGCTGGATCACCGATTTTCCGATGTACGAGCGGAACGAGGAGACCGGAGAGATCGACTTCAGCCACAATCCGTTCAGCATGCCGCAAGGAGGGCTCGAAGCGCTCGAGACGCAGGATCCGCTGACGATCAAGGCCTATCAGTACGATATCGTCTGCAACGGGGTGGAGCTGTCCTCGGGGGCGATCCGCAACCACCGGCCGGACATCATGCTGCGCGCGTTCGCCATTGCCGGCTACCCAGCGGCCGAGGTGGAGCGGCGCTTCGGGGGCATGCTGAATGCCTTCCGCTATGGCGCGCCGCCGCATGGCGGCTCGGCGCCCGGGATCGACCGGATCGTCATGCTGCTGGCGGAGGAGCCGAACATCAGGGAGGTGATCCTGTTCCCGCTCAATCAGCAGGGCCAGGACCTGATGATGGGGGCGCCGGCCGAGGTTGCGCCGGAGCGGCTCAGGGAGCTGTCGATCCGTCTTGCCCTGCCGGCGCCGCGGAAGACGGGCTGACAGGAGCCGCCGATCCTCACTATCCTGTCTCAACGCACGAGCGAGGCTTTATGCGCCATTTGCCGAATCTGATCCTGATCCTTCTCGTTCTGGGCCTGGCTTCGGGTTCGGTTGCCCGCGCAGCGCCGGCCGCGCCGGCCGCCGGCTCGACGCTGCCCTTCGTCGGCCAGCGGGCCCTCTATACGCTCGCGCTCACGACTCCACGCGATACCAGCGTCGTTGCCGGCAGCGGCCGGATGGGCTTCGAGGTGCTGGATGCCTGCGACGGATGGGCGGTCCGCCAGCGGCTCGAGATGACGCTCGTCAGTGCAGAGGGTGCCCTGACCCACACGCTGTCCGATTACGCAACCTGGGAAGCGAAGAACGGGCTGGTATTCCGGTTCCACACCCTGGACATGACGAACGGCGATGTCACCGACCGGCTCGCCGGCGAGGCGCGCCTGGAGAGGACGGGAGGGCCCGGCGAGGTGGTCTACAGCGAACCCACCCACAGCAAGATCGCCCTGCCGGCGGGGACGCTGTTTCCGATGGCGCAGACCGAGGCGATCATCCTGGCCGCCCGGGCCGGCAGGAAGTTCATGGCAACGCCGCTGTTCGACGGGACGGATACGACCGGTGCCTCGTGGAGTTCGGTTGCGATCGAGGGTTGGGACCCGCCCCGGCCGCAGGGCATCGAGGCCCGTTTCCCGGCACTGGCGGAAATGCCGAGCACGTATGTGAGGGTTGCCTTCTTCGGCCATGAGCTGTCGGCCATGCTGCCGGACTTCCAGATCGGCATGCGCTATTTCCTGAACGGGGTGGCGGACGACCTGGTGATGGATTTCACCAACTTCTCGATGCGGGGACGGATGGTCCATCTCAGCATCCTGCCGAGCCATTGCTGAGCGGCGGTGCCGCGCCTTCCGCCGCCGGCTCTTGAACCGCGTGGCGTTTTGGCGATGATGCCGCTGCCGCGCGGCGGGATGCGGGGCGGAGAGCGAACGGAACACGCATGAGCAGCGAGACGCACGAGGGCCCACTCTATACCAGCTCGGGGCTGAAGCAGCCGTACCACTTGGTGGACCCGAGCCCCTGGCCGATCGTCGGCGCGCTGTTCGGCGCGCTGACCCTGGTCGGCATCATCATGGTCGGCAACTTCGACAATTACACGCTGCTCGTCATCGGCGTGCTCGGCGTGCTGTTCGTGATGCTGATGTGGTGGCGCGACGTGTTACGCGAGAGCCGCGTGCCCGCCATGCACACGCCGATCGTGCGACTCGGCCTGCGCTACGGGATGCTGTTCTTCATCACCAGCGAGGTGATGTTTTTCGTCGCATTCTTCTGGGCCTTCTTCAATTTTGCCCTGTTTCCCGAGCACGTCTCGTTCGCCAAGATCGCGCAGTGGCCGCCGGTTGGCATCCATACCGACGATCCCTTCAGCGTGCCGTTCCTGTTGACGATGATCCTGCTGCTTTCGGGCACCACGGTGACATGGGCGCACCATTGCCTGCTCGAGAAGGATCAGAAGGGGCTGGTATCGGGGCTGGCGCTGACGGTTTTCCTCGGCATCTGCTTCACGCTCGGCCAGCTCTACGAGTACACGCACTCGCCGTTCCCGTTCCATGGCGGGATTTATCCCTCGGTGTTCTTCCTCGCCACCGGGTTCCACGGCTTCCACGTCATCGTCGGCACCTGCTTCCTGGCGGTCTGCTTCTTCCGGGCCCGGGCGGGGCAGTTCAGCCCGGAGCGCCACTTCGGCTTCGAGGCGGCGGCCTGGTACTGGCATTTTGTGGACGTGGTGTGGCTGTTCCTGTTCACCTGCGTCTATCTCTGGGGGGCGAGCGCCGTCACGGCCGGCTGAGGGCGGGCGGGGAAGGGCGGCCAGGGACGGGGCGGCGGGGCGGCCGGCGCCGGACCGATGACAAGCCGTGCTTTGGCGGGCGGTTCACCGATGGCCGCGGGTGATGGCAGGGCGGGCGGACGCTGGCGGGCGCTGCTGCTGCCCGGGTTGCTGGCCGGATTGCTGGTGGCGGGGCTGATCGGGCTCGGGGTCTGGCAGCTCCATCGGCTGAAGTGGAAGCTCGGCATCCTGGCCGAGATAGCGGCCGCGGAGGCGCGTCCCGGCGTTCCGCTTTCCGCGCACGCGGGACCCTTCAGCAAGGTGGCCGTGCAGGGGCGGCTCCGCCTCGACCTGGCGGCGATTTACGGGGACGAGGTGGAGGATACGATGGCGGGGCCGGTGCAGGGTGGGCAGCTCCTCGTGCCGCTCGAACGGGCGAGGGAGCGGCCGATTCTGGTTGATCTCGGCTGGGTGCCGCTGGCGGACGAACGTCCGGCCGGGCTTCCGACGGGCCCCACAGTCATCAACGGATACATCGAGCCGGCTGTTCGTCCGGGCTTCTTCTCGGCTCCCGACGACCCGGCCGGGCGGCGCTTCTACACCCTCGATCCGGCGCGGATCGGTGCTGCGCTCGGGCTCTCCGACGTTGCTCCCTTCACGCTGATGGCACTTGGTGAGCGGCAACCCGGAATCTATCCGATGCCGGCCGAGCACCTGCCGCACCCGCCGAACAACCATCTGCAATATGCGCTGACCTGGTTCGGTCTTGCCGGCGTGGTGGTACTGGAGTTCGGCATCTGGTCCCGCCAGCGGCTTCGCGCCTGAGCGGCCGGCCATGAGCGAGGCCTATGACCGGCTGGCCGCACGGTTTCACCGCCTGGCCGTGCTCGGGGAGGCGGAGGGGCTGCTCTGGTGGGACGCGGCGGCAATGATGCCGCCTGGCGGCGGACCGGCGCGCGGGGACCAGCTCGCAGTGCTGGCCGGGCTGGCACATGAAATCCTGACCGCGCCCGAGCTTGCCGCGGACCTGGCGGAGGCCGAGGCGGCGGGGCCTGATGCCGATCCTTGGCGAGCGGCCAATCTCCGGCTCATGCGGCACGCGGCGCGGCGCGCCCGGGCGGTTCCGGGGGCGCTCGTCGAGGCGGTGGCGCGGGCGAACTCGGCCTGTGAGAAAACCTGGCGGGAGGCGCGGGAACGGGCGGACTATGCGGCTGTCCTGCCGTCTTTCACCGAGGTGGTCCGCCTCGCGCGCGAGCAGGCGCGGGCGCTCGGGGCGGCGCTGGGGCTCGGCCCTTACGATGCGCTGATGGATGGCTTCCAGCCGGGCATCAAGGCGGCCGATGTCGAACCCGTCTTCGCCCGCTATGAGCGCTTCCTTGCCCGCGCCCTGCCCGAGGCGGAAGCGCGGGCGGCGATTCCTGCCAGGCCGCAGAGCCCCGCCGGTTCGTTTCCGGTGGCGGTGCAGGAGGCGTTCTGCCGCCGGCTCATCGAGCGGGCCGGGCTTTCGTTCGCCCAGGCCAGGCTTGACCGCTCGACCCACCCCTTCTGCGGCGGCAACCCGACCGACATCCGCATCACCACCCGCTACGACGAGAAGGATGCCCTGCGGGCAGTGTTTGCGGTGCTGCACGAGACGGGACACGCGCTTTATGAGCGGGGCCTGCCGGCGGCCTGGGCCCGCCAGCCGGTGGGAGCCGCGGCGGGGATGGCGGCGCACGAAAGCCAGTCTCTCATCGTCGAGATGCAGGCGTGCCGGACCGATGCTTTTCTGGGCTGGCTCGGCGGCGAGCTTTCCCGCGTCTTTGCCCCCGATCCCGCCTTTGGCGCGGACAACCTCGGCCGTCTATGCCGGCGCGTCGAACGCGGCTTCATCCGCGTGGACGCCGATGAACTGACGTACCCGGCGCACGTGATCCTGCGGTTCCGACTCGAGCGGGCGTTGATCGAGGGCGGCCTCGAGCCGCCGGATTTGCCGGCGGCCTGGAATGCCGGGATCGAGGCCCTGCTGGGGATCGTTCCGCCCGATGACGGCCTGGGGTGCCTACAGGACATCCACTGGTACGACGGCAGCTTCGGCTACTTCCCGAGCTACAGCCTGGGCGCGATGGCGGCGGCGCAGTTCATGGAGACGGCGCGCGCGGCCTTGCCGGGCCTGGAGATGGCGCTCGGAGAAGGGGATCTCTCTCCGCTCACGGGCTGGCTTGCCGGCCATGTCCACGCCAAGGGAAGCCTCTTCGATTACAACGGACTGCTGCGGGAGGTGACGGGGCGGCCGCTCGATCCCGCTGCCTTCGAGGCGCACCTGACGCGGCGCTACCTGTCCTGATCGTGCCGCGTTCCGGCCGCATTGGTTGCGGACAAGAGGGCGCGGAGGCTAACGGCTCACCAGGAACAGGAGGGCCAGCAGCAGGAGCGCCGTGCCCTGCAGCACGATACGCCAGCGCATCAGCATATTGGAGCGCCTGGGATCGTGTTGCGGTTGGGCGAGGGTGATCACCCCGGCGAACAGAACTCCGAGCGTGGCAATGAGAGCGAGGCCGATGAGGATGACGAGAATGAGCCGCACGGCTAGGGTGCCTACACTAACGCTTGAGATTCATGATGCACGTCCTTGCCCGGCATACGCGCCCTTTGTTTTCAGTGACCTCTTGATCCCCTCACGGTCGTTGCCGCGGGCAATGAACGGGCGGGGGAAGGAGACCAGAACATAGGTCGGATCCGGCCCGCCGTGGATGTGTATTTTGGAGGGGAATGCGTGAGTTGATCCCGGCTCGAAGGGCGTCGTGGCGGGCGTGGACGGGCGCCCCGGTGCTGGTTCTCCTGTTGGTGGGACTGGCCGCTGCGGCGCCGGGGCCGCAACCTCCGATCAGCCGGGAGCAAGCGGCGGCGGCGCTCAGCGTGCTCGAGAATCCGAAGAGCCGGGATGCCTTCATCGCCACGCTCAGGGCGATCGTGGAGGCATCGCCGGCGGTGACGGCGGCACCCACGGCGACGGCGGTGTCGCCGGCCACCGGGGCCGGGGCGGCCGGCACGGCGCCGGC
>JASHOF010000106.1 GCA_030041255.1 Acetobacteraceae bacterium | reverse complement strand
GCCCTCGTCGCCGCGCGCTTCAACCATGACCTCAAGGCCAAATACCGTCAGCTCATCGCCACCGGCAAACCCGCCAAGGTCGCCATCACCGCCATCATGCGAAAGCTGATCGTCATCGCCAACGCCTTGCTCAAGGCCGATCGCTGCTGGCAGGAATCTGTCGCTTGACCATCACGGATACTCTAGCACCGATCATCTTGACGTGACCGGGGCTTCCGGAACGCTCCTTGGCACCGCGGCACTGCAAGCCATCCTGAACAGCGCGACCACGGACGCTTCCGGCAATGCCGTACTCGCGCCTTCGACAACGAATACCTTGACACTGGAAGGCATTTTTCTTTCGGACCTGAACCAGGGTATCTTCGGGGCCGTGCTGCCGTCCGGCATTCCGATGCCGGGCGGCCAATGTTACCCTGAACGGTGGCAACGGCGCGCTCGACTATGTCGCCGGTTCCGGCTTTTCCAATGTCAACCTTGGCTCCGGGGCAGCGACAGTGCAGGCCGTCAGCGGCAGCAGCCTTTTCACTTTCGACGGCCTGGAGGCTTCCAAGGCAGTGACCTTCAGCGGTTTCACTATCGGAAGAGATTTTATCAGCTTCCACGATTTCTCTGACAACCCGATTGCCGGCTTTGCATGGGCCAGCCATAGCGAGATGCTGACCCTGACTGACGGTACTCATATCGCGGTGAACTTCGCGACTCACTGACCCGCGATCGTGCTCCCTGCTGGTGTGGTGGGTTTGGAGATCGTGGCGACCTCATCAAGCGGAAATCTCTGTCGTCGCTCGGAACCGGCTTCTTCCCATGTGCCATCGTCAGTTGGGCAGGCGTTCGCCTGTGAAACGCCTATCGATAAAGATCTACGGATTGCGGTAGCTGCGTAAACCCAGCCCAACGGCGAGAGCTTTGCGTACGTGGCCGAGGCGCAACAGCACACCCGGCACGGACCACCATGCCGCAAGCGACGCCCAGTGCAAACTTGTAGCGGTGTCGGAGAGGCTCATTTTGTACCGCTCGGCTCCCCCCAGAAAATCGTAGCGGTCCAAGCCTTCGCGCAGATACATCTCGATCGCCATGTGATGGCAGGTCAGGCCAGGTTTCTGATGGCGGCTGGCATCCGTATAATCGAACCCACTCTGATAGGCATAGACCGTGCCGCGGAACACGAAGTTGAGCAGATAGCCCAGACGTTTCGGGCCTGCGGAAATTTCCAGCAGATCGACTTCACGCCTTGGCAGGCCGCGATTGATCAAGGCATGATGAAAGCGGGTGAAATTGGCGTCTGCGAACGCGCCAGGAAACCCCCGGTTTTTCCATGTCCGCTGATGCAGTTCCGAGAGCGCGTCGAGCCAAAGATGTCCCTCGGCGGGATTCGCGGCGCGACGGATAGAGAGCGGCCCGATGGCAGCAAAGGATCGTACCGAGCGACGAACCTGGTAGCGCGTGTTCGCGCTCAGACGGTCTAGATGACCGATTCCCATCCGCCGAAGGCCGGCAAGATCCAAGGCCGGTGCGAGGCGTGTCTCCTTGAGCTTGGTCGCTGCCCGGGCAGCGCGCGCCGCCGCAAGAAGATCCTCGCCGATGCCGCTCAAGAATACCACTCGCTTGGCAGGGGGGGCGTGGTCCCGAGCTATCGGCTGCTGCAGTGCAGCGTGTACAAGTTTGGGCAGCAGAACGGGTGCAAGTCCGCGCGCGATGAGTGGGCCGTTGTGCTCGATAAAGAGGGAATCGAACGAGGGAATGCCGCTCTCGCCGAGCATCAACCGCTCCGCGCGGAACCGGCTCCGGCGGCGATTGAAGAGGGCAAACGCTACGCGCTCCTCCGGCCCCTCTTCGACTTCACGGGCATAGGCTTCAAGCACGATGGGGTCAGGGAATCGCTCGGTCATCAGGCAGCCCGTATAGGTCCAGCTCTGAAAGAATGAGCAATTCGACCGTGCTTCCAGTTCCCGCCACTGCCGACCCAGTTCTTCCTCGTCCGCCACCGGGCGCAAGACTATCCGGGGCGGCGACAATACGGCGCGCCCAGCGCCAGCCTCTCCGGCATTGCATGGCGGCATGCTCGAGACCTGCTCCGCAATCAGTGGAGTCAGCCCATTGTCGTTGCAGCGATGGCAATCAGGGGATGCCGGAGCATCCAAAGCAAGGCAATCTCGCCTGAAGAGGGCATCGGATCAAATTGTCTCCCGTGCTGACTGCTCACCCGGTGATTGTAACATAGCAGGACCCTGCCGCCGTGACTGATAAAGGGTCAATCCTTCACAATCTTGAGCGCCTGCTTGGTGCGCCGTCTTCGGTGCCAGTGCGGACGGGGCCCTTGATGCCTGGATCACCAAGCATACCGGCCGACGAGCTGGCAGGCCCCCAGGAGCACCCCCTCCGCAACATCGGGATCAGGGGTGTTGAGAAGGGGATGTTCGAGGGGCATATTTGCGGTCCGGAAGCACTATACCTTGCTCGTAATGGAGCCTTACGACCGAGGCCTCAAAAGGAAGAGGAATGCTCGGCGGCTTGTTCCAGTTCCACTCCGCAATCCGACGAATTGTGACTCGACCCTCGAGAGCCGACTTTCTCCGTACCATATTCAGCTTCACCTCAAGCCGGCGGTGCGCGCTTCGGGGCATAAAAAAGAGCGCGCTCCAATGGGGTCGAGCCGGCCATTTCACAGATCAGGAAAGTGTCGCAGGATGAGGAGAGCGCGCAGCTAAGGAGACTTCGGAAAATACGCGAATCGCTGGGCGTGGAGAGGGATTCCTTAGGAGCTCGTCTGAGTAATCTATATCGTAACGAAAAATGAAAGGTGCTTGAGCGAGAGGGTCTCCATGTGTGCCAAAAGGAATCACATCGTCGTATCGAACGAATCAATGTTCCACGTTGAGAGATCCGTGCGGAATACGCGGACAGGCTCATAGCCCGGAAACGGCCATCGGAACTCAAAGCGTGCTCGCTCAGTTCCAGTTCGCGAACCCTGCGTTTGCTGCCCCGACCTATACCAACCTACAGGAAGTGGCCACAGCCTCGTTTGCGAGCAGCAGCGTCACCCCGAGGGCTGGTGGCACGGCGTGCTTCGCCCGTGCCGCCGGCGGCGGAACCACACTTTACCGACTACACTGTCGGAGCAGGCTGGCAACCCAACGTGGCGGTCATGGCCGGACAGTACGCCGTCAATGGCGGAAGCACCTACCTGTACGTGACGAGCGGTACCACGGCGGCAAGCGGCGGGCCGACCGGGGCCGAAACAGCGATCCAGGACGGGACCGCAGTGTGGAGCTTCAATAACGCCTAGAACCCCGACATCGTGATGGCAAGCACGTCAGTGCTGGCGTCTATCCCGCTCAGCATGACAGGTCTGACGCACGCGCTGCCGGCGGTTTGAGATGGCGAATGTCACCCTGCCGGCAATCCCGGCGCTTGCCGCTGGCGCGTTTTTCGTCAAGGGCATCCAGAACGGCGGGCGGCACGGCTGCGACTGCCGCGCAGTACGTGACCTTCGGCCACTGCTTTCAGATCGGGCAGCTTCCGGGCAGCAGCGGGCCCGCGGCGAATTTCGGCTCCGGGTCCGTTCCATCCCAGGTCGATGTCAAGACGAGCTATGCCGACGGCTCCGCCGCGCATGCGCTGGTCACTGTGCAGGCTCCGAACGTGCCGGCGGGAACGACGACTTGGGGGCAGTTCTCGGCCGCCCTTGCGCCGTCCGGCTCAGCCTTGAGTCTCGCTTCGGCACTCGGGAGCACGACGCTATCTCTCGTTCTGACGCCGGCGGGCGGAGACATCATCAAGCCCTCGGTCGGCAACCCTGGGGGTTATTGCTTCCAGATCAACTCGGCTCCAACCACCACCGGCACGACCGAACCGACGTGGCCTGAGACCGTATTCGGCACCGTCACCGACAACAACGTCACGTGGACGAACGTGAGCAATGGCCTGCCGGCTCTCGCGGCGCAGGACCTCATCGCGCTGATCAAGGGCGCGGCTTTCGATCCCTTGCTGAATGGCCCCCTCGCGGTCCAGGGGCGGGCGGCTACTGTGCTCTCCCAGGGCTTGCGTGTCGTAGCCGACATCACCGCCTACGCTGATGGCACAATTAGCCGGACTTCGACGATTCGGGGCGTCGATAGGGGATTTTAGCGGAGCCAGTATCTGATCCGTCTGGGTTGATATTCTTAAAACAGTTGTAGCGAAGACCGAGGGTCTTTTCAGTGGTTCGGTTCTGTCGATAACTATTCGTCGCGATGTTTTTACGGGCGACGATTCGCAAGAAGGATGGCAAGGAGCACCGCCATTTCAGCGTTGTTGAGAACCGGCGCGTCGGTCGGGGCCGAGTGGTGCAGCGCCACGTTCTGTATCTGGGCGAGATCAACGATAGGCAGGAGCTTGCCTGGCGCAAATCGGTCGAGGCATTTGAGGAAGGCACGACCCAGTCCCGGCCTCTATCGCTGTTTCCGGAAGATGGCTGCGCCGGGATTGCCGAAGACGGCTCGATTGTCCGGCTGAAGCTGAAAGAACTGCGGCTGTTGCGTCCCCGGGCGTTCGGAGGCTGTTGGCTGGCGCTTGTGCTGTGGCGGGAGCTGCAGCTTGATCGATTCTGGAGTGCGCGGCTTCCACGCAGCCGCAAAGGCACGCCCTGGGACCAGGTTCTGTCTGTGCTGGTAGCTTATCGGCTGCTGTCGCCAGGCAGCGAATGGCGGCTGCACCGAGAATGGTTCGAGCGCAGCGCGCTGGCTGACCTGCTGGGCTCCGATGGCAGCCTTTCGGAGATTAACACGCTCTATCGTTGCCACGATCTTCTGCTGGCCCACAAGCAGGCTGTGTTCGATCACCTGGTGGGCCGTTGGCGGGACCTGTTCAATGCCAGTTACGAGGTGCTGCTGTACGATTTGACGAGTACTTATGTCGAGGCTGAGCCGCCGTTTCCGGAAGGCGACAAGCGCCGGCACGGTTATTCGCGTGATCATCGGCCGGACTGTCTGCAGGTGGTGATCGCTCTGGTGATGACTCCAGAAGGCCTGCCACTGGCCTACGAGGTGCTGCCGGGCAACACTGCGGACAAGACGACCCTGCGGGCTTTCCTGGACCGCGTTGAGCGGCAATACGGCAAAGCCAACCGCATCTGGCTGATGGATCGAGGCGTGCCGAGCGAACAGGTACTGGGGAGATGCGCGCCGCCGATCCGCCGGTGCGGTATCTGGTGGGCACGCCCAAAGGCCGGCTGAGCAGGCTGGAGGGCGAGCTGCTCGCCAAGCCGTGGCAGGAGGCCAGAGAGGGCGTGCAGGTCAAGCTGCTGGCCAAGGACGGCGAGCTGTACGTATTGGCGGAAAGCCGTGATCGGGTGGCCAAAGAGCGCGCCATGCGCCGCCGGCAGCTGAAATGGCTATGGGCGAGGCTGAACAAGCTGCAGGCGATGCGGCTCTCCCGCGAGGAGCTCCTGATGAAGCTCGGCGCCGCGCGCGAACGCGCCCATACCGCCTGGCGCCTGATCGCCATCGACATGGCCGAGAATGCGGTCGGGTTCAGCTATCGGCTCGATCGCGACAAGCTGCGCCAGGCGCGACGACGCGAGGGCCGCTATCTGTTGCGCACCAACCTGACCGAAGATGATCCCGCCAAGCTCTGGAGCTACTATCTTCAGCTGATGCGCGTCGAAGAGGCGTTCCGGAATCTGAAAGGTGATCTTGCCATCCGGCCGATCTTCCATCAGTTGGAAGCGCGCCTCGAAGCGCATCTTTTCATCGCCTTCCTCGCCTACTGCCTGCACGTCACCCTGGCCCGCCGGCTACAGGCGTTGGCACCAGGGCTCACTCCGAGAAGCGCGCTGGAAAAGTTCTCCGCTCTGCAAATGATCGACATCGAGATCCCGACCACCGATGGGCGCGAAATAAGGCTCACCCGCTACAGCGAGCCCAGCGCCGAGCTCAGGTTGCTGCTCGCCAAGCTCAAACTCCAATTGCCAGAGCAGCCTTCGCCGAAAATCACCGCCGCAGCGACCCAGATCACCGCGGCGCCGTAGTGAAGACCTTCAGGGGTCCAGACTAAGGATTCCAATCACTTACACGCACCCGATGGCCCCAATCGGTGAAGATCGGTTAGTGCCGCAGGTCGGAGAGGCCGAGTTCTTCCCACATCCAGGCGAAGTCATAGCTTCCGATCGGGCTTGCGGGGTCGTGGCGGGCGGTGTGGTTTTCGAGCATCTTGAGCCAGTCGGCGACCTTGGCGCGACCTTTCGGAGTGCACGCGGCGTCACGGGGAGAGAGATTGCCGAGGGCGGGGATGGGGGAATCGAGCGTTTCCCGGTAGTGGCGCTCGATGGCGGCCCGGATGATGCGTCGCTCCTCGTCGGGCGGGAGCAGCGACCTGGGCAGTGGCTTGCGCTTGGAAGCCATGAGCCGGGAGGGCGTCTCGGTCAGGATTTTCGGCTCACCGACGAGGCCGGCGAGCACCGGCTCGATCAGTGCCCGGGCGCGCTCGAGGCGACGATCGGAATTCACGCCGAGGGTGAGTTTTTTCCCCGCGAGCTCGATCGTTCCGAGGAGGAGAGAGCCGTCTTCCATCGTGGAGACGAAGCTCGTGCTGATGCGGGGTCTGGGCGGGCGGGCGTTCGATTCGGCCAGCCAGTTCCAGAGATTCCCGCCCTCGGGCTGGAGTGCCGGCAGGGATGCGAGGCGCTCGCGCACCTGGGCCGGGGTGGTGGTGGGATTCAAGGGATAGTACGCGGTGAGAAAGAGGAGTGGATCGCCCTCGCTGTTGGTGAGCCTGGGGAGGCGAGGAGAAAGAATCCGCTGAAGCGTGAAATCGAGCCAGACATTGGTGATCATGAAAGCGGATCGGCGAAGCAGGGCGCTCTCGCTCGTCTCTTCGCGAAGGAGGGTTTCGTCGATGGCGCCGCCTTTTTCGTGCAACATCCGGCGCGTTTCCGAACGCGTCCGGCGCGCCACGCGCCTGAGGGAGGCGAGGACGGTGGTGGCGGGTTCGGTATCGAAGGGGAGCAATCCGCCGCTGAAGACGGTCTCGGCACCGGTTACGATCAGGCGCGCGGCGATGCGGTCCCATTGGCGGAGCCGCGGGCAGGTCGTTGTGCTCAATGGTGGGGGAGGGGAGGTGTTCCGTGACTTCTTCAAGTTCCCCGATCGTGCAATCTCGGCGAGAGATGTGGCGCGCAGCTTTTTCAGTCACCTTGACCCGGGGATCCTTGCCACAGCTTCGCTTCTTGCCCGGTTTGAGGAGGGTCTTACCCGAAAGATCGAATCGTTGCTTGGAGCAGCGCGCTCGCGGCTTGATCGGCGGCAGCTCGATTGTCTTTACCCGCATTTCCGTTGCCGATCCTGGTTCGGGCGCGCCAACAGCATCGACAACCGCTTCAGTAATTCTGTCTTGCCTTACTATGACCGACGGGTTGTGGAAGCAGTACTTCGCCTCCCACTGGATTGGAAGCGCTTCGGTGACTTCCAGAGCCGCATGATTCGGGAGTTGGATGCAGCGCTGGCGCACTATGCGACAAGCCACGGTTTCCCGTCGGACCGGAACACTCCGTTCAAGGGAATGCTTTCCGATCTGCTACTGTATGCGCTTCCGCCCTCGCTCCGTCGCTTCAATTACCGGACCAAGGAGCGTTTGCGGTCACCTCCGCTCCGCGCTCGAGCGCTCATGCCTCCCTTCCTGTCCCCGGTGATGGATATACCCGCTTCCCCGTCATCTCCTGTCTGTTTGCTTTGTCGTATGTCCGTAGCGATCAGCAATTCGGACGTATAGCGGCACTCGAATACCTTTTTCAGGTTTTGGATTCAGGGTTGAAGCAGTAACGGTAGGGGCCGATACGCGGGTGCGGTGATGGCGGCTCGGCCGCAGCATTGGCACGGGCGGCATAGGCCCGCGGCCTTGCCAGGGAGCCGACCGGCGGATCAGGCTCAGTCAGCGATAGCGCTGACGTGAACATGAGCCGGTGTTTTCGGGCGGCCGGCTCGATTATAAGCCTCGGGAAGCGCACACGCTGGCTCTGCGGCGGCGTTCCGCCAGCCAAGGAAGGGACATGGGTATTCGGTCTCGATCGAACTTCCAGGATGGAACCGACATTGAGCGAGATGAGGCCGTTGATAGCTCGGTTGACCGCGGCAATCGCGCTGAGCTCGCCACACGGCGAAATTCGGCCGGCGGACAGAAATTCGCCACCGGATTCTCCCACGGCGCTGAGCGCAAGCCCCTCTGGCAGAGGAACTCCGATGATCCGTGGTCTTCGGGCCCGCAGTGCCGTAAGCCGGCATCGCACGGCACGCCGGTCCGCGGCAGCCTCTCAGACCGTGCGGCAGCCTTGCCAACGGTAGGGCAGGAGGGGGCGCTTGTCGGTTCGGGTCCCGGCGCCGCCGTTCCTGGCCGGGCGTGGCGATCCGTGCGGCTCACTACCGAGGTCTCATGAGCGCGGAGCGACCCAGGGGACCCGCACAGACGCCCGAAGAGGATGCCGGCCTGGCAACTCTGGCCCGACCAGGCTCGATCCTCCGACGAACCGCAAACGGCGCGGCCTGGGTGATCGCCTGGCGCGTCGTAAGGCGACTACTCGGCGTTATCAACACGCTGATCCTGGTCAGGTTGCTCTCTCCCGCGGATTTCGGCCTCGTAGCGCTCGGTTACGGATTTGCGAGCGGTCTCGACGTGCTGTGCACGGTTGGCGTCGAACAGGCAATCATCCGGGATGACCGCCCCGATCGCGATCTCTACGACACCGCCTTTACCATCAACCTCCTCCGCGCGCTCGGAATGGGGGTAGTACTCGCCGCAGGCGCGCACGCGATCGCCGGATTTCTCGGCGACCACCGACTCGATGGCATCGTACTCGTGTTCGCGGCGATGACCGCTTTCACCGGCCTCACCAATATCGGCGTCGTCGATTTTCGGCGCTATATTGCGTTCGACAAGGAATTCGTTCTGCAGATCGTGCCGCAGTTGCTTGCCCTGGCGGTGACGATCCTCATCGCGGTGCTCTGGCGAAGCTACTGGGCGCTTGTCGCCGGGACGTTTGTGGCAACGGTGTCTGTGGTGGCATTCGGCTATTGGATGCATCCTTTTCGCCCGCGCCTGACGCTACGCGCATGGCGGCGGCTATTCCACTTTTCGATGTGGATGTGGATGCTCGGGCTGATCAGTACCCTCCGCGGTCAGGCCCCGATCCTGATTGTCGGTCGGCTTGCGGGCGCGGGCCCGGTCGGCTTTCTGAACCTTGGCAGCGAGGTGGCGAATCTGCCGATCACGGAGCTCGTCGCTCCGCTCAGCCGCGCTTGCTTTGCCGGCTTTGCATCTGCGCGCCGGAGCAGGGACGACGGCGCGGAGAGCCTGTTGCGCATTCTCGCCGCCATGGCGTTGATCGCAGTGCCGGCTGGCGTCGGTACGTCGCTCATTGCATATCCGCTGGTCAAGCTTGCCTTTGGTCCCGGGTGGATGCAGACGGTCCCGCTGATCGAAGTGCTCGGGGTGGCGGGGACATTGACGCTGTTCGGAACGATCAGCGCCTCTTTGTTCGCGGCTCATGCCTGGATGCGGCCGATGGCAAAGATCAATGCCGCCACAACATTCGCCTGTCTGCTGCTTCTGGTGCCTGGCTACGGCGTTCTCGGCGCAGCGGTCGCTATCGCAATCACAGACGGGTTCAACCAGGTGATCTATCTCGCGGTGGCCATGCACCGGCTACACCTTCGCGCGCGCGAGCTCCTCTCTCGCGTTTGGCGGTGCCTGCTCGGAACGGCCGTGATGGCTCTGGCCCTTATGGAGCTTGGGCTCGGCTGGAGGACCGACTTGCCCGGCGGGGGATTGACCCTCTGGTTTCACCTGCTCGGCGCCACAGCGCTTGGAGCAGGCATCTATGTCATCGTCGTCGCGGGTGCGTGGCTGGCGTCGGGCAGTCCAGGCGGCGCCGAAGCGGATTTCCTCACTCTGGCGCGGCAGCTTGTCGGTGGCCTGAGAATGCGGCGGAGATTGGCCTGAATCGGACGCGTGCCGCTTCGCTGCGAAGCCTTCTTTCGTGCTGTAAGATCCTCGCGCCGTAAAAAGTAAGCCTTCCCGGAAGGCAGCCCGGCAGCGAGATAGCTTGCAAAAACGCCTCCGGAGCAACACTGAGGGTAGCCTTCGTAGCCTTCATGCCATCGGCCGAGCGGAAATACGACGTAGCCATTTTGTCCCAAGGAGGTCTGGTAGCAGCATTGCATTTGCGCTGCCCCAAGGATCGTGGGGCACTCGCGGAGAACGGGGAGTCGCTACGATGCGGGCATTGCGGGGCCGCATATCCGGTGGTCGGAGGCGTGCCAATACTGATCAATGACGCGTCATCGGTGTTTGCGATCGGCGACTATCTTGATGGTGCCGGCTACGAGGGTAATAGCTATGGGTGCGATTGGGAGCGTGCGGGCCCGGTCCGACGATGGGTGCACCGCACGCTGCGCAGGATCGGGGATACGCCGTCAAATATTCGGCGTTTTGGCAACTCGGACGCGTTTGCCGAGGTGCGACGGAGCCATGCAAGGCCTCGCGTGCTGGTGGTCGGTGCTGGGGGAGTCCGCTACGGCGCCGAGGACGATGAGGTTGTCCATACCGACGTCGCATTCGCTGCGCATGTCCAGGTGATCGCCGATGCGCACGACCTGCCGTTCCCGGATCAGGATTTCGATCTCGTCCTCGCAGTCGCCGTGCTGGAACACGTTGCTGATCCGCAGCGATGTGTCGGCGAGTTCTGGCGTGTGCTCAAGAGTGACGGCTGCGTCTTCGCCACGACGCCCTTCCTGCAACCGGTTCACATGGGAGCATACGACTTCACGCGATTCACGCCACTCGGCCATCGGCGGCTGTTCCGTCACTTCGACGAGATTCGCCGGGGGTGTGGCCATGGGGGTTGGAAGCACGGTCGGCTGGGCGCTTTCTGCCGTCCTGGAGTCGATCTCGGGCCGGCCCGTTTGGCGGCGCTTCGCGCGCCTGGCAGGGCTCCTGATGCGGGCTCCGCTCCGCAAGCTCGATCGGTGGCTGGTCGCTCCCGCGCACTGGGCCGCCGCCGGCGGGTCGTTCTTTTTCGGCCTTCTTCGGCCGCAAGCGGGCAGAACCCATTCCGGATCGGGTGCTTATCCGACGTTACAAAGGCGGCGGTCCGCCGCTTGGCGGCGGCAGTTGCGCATCGGAGATAAGCCCGGCGCCTGTCAACGAAGGCGGCCTTTGAGGCCGCCCGAAGTGGCCGATCGCTGCGC
>JASHOF010000105.1 GCA_030041255.1 Acetobacteraceae bacterium | reverse complement strand
TCCGAACTCGGCACCCTCTCTGCACAATGTCTGGATCGACGAATCCCCGACCAGCAGACCCTCATCGAGGAGGTCGCCGCATGGCAGGCACACCGCAACAAACACCACACCACAGCCGACTGGCACTTCACCACCGCCAACGCTCGCGTCAAACTTAAGAGGCTATACCCAGCACTATGAGCGACTCGGGGTACTAGGTGCGGACGATCGGCATCCTTTCGCGGGCTGCCGCCGATATAGAACTCGTCCATCTCGACAGTACCATCGAGCTGATGCTCGCGCGTCACCAGCAGCCGCAGGGCATGGCCCATGCGCCAGGCGGTGGCCTGGCTTACACCGATCGCCTCTGCCAAGCGGACCGAGGAGATTCCCTTGTCGGACTGGAGAATGAGCCACAGGCCAGCTAACCACACCCGCAGCGGCAGCTTTGTCAAGTGCAGCGGGGTGCGTGTCGTTACGGTGAACTGGAACCGGCACTCGCCGTTCGCGCATTGATAGAGGCCGGGCCGGGCTCGCCGGCCCACGTCACGGCTGGCGAGCGCCGTCGAATCTCGGCATCCACACGCCGGGCAGATGCGACCTCTGGGCCAGACCATCGCTTCCAGCAACCGCCGACAGCCATCCTCATCCGCAAAGGCGGTGACCATGTCGCGTACCGTGGTGATTCCCGCCAGCACCTCCCGAGTTCCGCCCATCACTTGCGCCTCCACTTCTGCGTCGCAGCCGCATCATGGCAAACAGCACCGGAAGGTACAAGGTCTTTGCTGCGTTTGGTTGATAAAGGCGGCGTACGTTAAGCGGCCCGGGGCAAGAACGCAGCGTGAACATCGCGGAGCGGCCGGAACCCTGTTTTTGGGCTGACTGCGGACCAGACGTAATCGCCGGTCAGGGTGATGTGCTCCCAACCGAGCGGGGCGACATGGGTGAGAAGGTCATCGGGAATGGCGCTACCCTGCGCCCGGAACTGCTGCACGGCGAGTTCGAGGTAGACAGTGTTCCAGTGCACGATCGCGGCAGTAATCAGGCTGAGCCCAGAGGCACGGAAGCTCTGGTTTTCGAACGTGCGATCGCGGATTTCGCCTTGGCGATGAAAGAACACCGCGCGGCGCGGCGAATTGCTGGCCTCGCCCTTGTTTTGCCCGGCATGACTGCGCTGGCGCAGGCCGGGGTCCGACAGCCAATGTAAGGTGAACAGCGTGCGCTCGATCCGGCCGAGCGTCCGCAAGGCGCGCGACAGGGCGTTGCCGGGACCGGCAGCGGCAAGCTTGCGCAGGATCACCGACGGCAGCACGATGCCGGCCTCGATCGAGGCCTTGAGCCGCATGAGTTCAAGCCACTGACTGATGATCGCGGCGGGGTCAATTGCTTCGCCGATCAGTGGCTGCAGCAGTGGATAGGTGCTGGGCTTTTCGATCGTGTAGAGCTTGCGAGCCTTCAGGTCCTTGATTCGCGGCGCGAACTGGAACTCGAGCAGGCAGCAAAGGCCGAACACGTGGTCGGTGGCACCCGCGGTGTCGGTATAGTGCTCGCGGATGCGCAGGTCGGTCTGGTGCACATGATGCATGAGACCGTCGAGGACGTATGGCGCCTCGCTCACTGTTGCCGCCAGCACCCGCGTGTGGAACGGACCGTAGCGGCCTGAGACGTGCGTATAGACAACGAAACCGGGGTCGTTGCTGTATTTGGCATTGACCGCGCCACTCGATCCGGCGCGCCCGCCGCCCCGGAAATACTGGCCGTCTGACGAGGCGGTCGAGCCATCATCCCAGATGGCCGCCATCGGATGCTTGTGGTGCGCATTGATGACGGCCGCCCGAGCGGCCACATAGTTGTCGTTGCTGATGTGCCACTGCGCCACGTTGACCAAGTGATGGTAGCTGATGCCGTGCGATGCGTCGGCCATCCGGGTGAGGCCGAGATTGGTGCCGTCCGCGAGCACCGCGGCCAGCAGCGCCGGCTTATCCGTTGCTGGGTTACCGATGCGCAGGTGCGTGAAGCGGTCGCTGAATCCGGTCCAGGCGTCAACGTCGCTCAGGACCTCGGTGATGCGCACCCGCGGCAGCATGCCGTTGAGCCGGATCGCCAGGTCGCGCGCGACCTCCGGCACGGCCGGCTTCATGCGGGCGATATAGAGGGCGCCGTCCTCGATCTCGACGCCATCAAGTTCGCCCCGTTCCGCCTGTGCCATCACGAAGTTCAGGTGCTCGTGCAACGCCGCGGCGCGAGCATTCATGAACCGGTTCACGTCGGTCTCGTTGCCAATGCCGACGTTCCGCCCCGCTTCGGCAGGCAGGAGATAGTCTTCAAACGCGCGGTAGTCCCGGCTCCCCGCTACCCAGATGTCGCTGCTTCGGAGCCGGTCGCGTAAGGTGGCGAGCACAGCGACTTCGTACAGACGGCGGTCGGCGACGCCGTTGGCGAAGGTCAGCTTGCGCCATTTCGCTGGCAGGAAGGACGCTGGCGGGCGTTTTGGCAGCGTGCGGGCACCATTACGGTCCATCGTCGTGAGGATCTCGATGGCGGCCAGCACCGGGTCGTGTGGCACGTTCGACACGAAGCGGAACGCTGCCAGGAACCGTGGGCTGAACCGGCGCAGCACGGAATAGCGCTCGGTCGCGGTGACCAGGAGGTCCTGATCGGCGACCTCGACGACCGCACCGATGACCGGCAAGACATCGTCCAGCCGCTTCAGGCCGACCTCGCGGTCCACGACCGTGACGCCGTCCTCGCCGGTCGCTTGCGCCTGCTTGAGCGCGGTGATGGTACGGCGGAACAGCAGCAGCGCCTTCGCGACATCGCGCTTGGTGGCTTGGAACCGCCGCTCGTCCCGGTTCTGCGCCTTGCTGAACAGCGATCCGATGTACTTCTCGAACATGGCAAGGGTCGCGTCGGCGAGCCGCGACTCCAGATCGGCTGTTTGCGTGACCAAGATGGCGATGCGGCGGGCCGGCTCCAGATCGGCAATGTGCTGCACCGTCATCACGGCGGCCTCTGCAAGCAGCCGGCCGAGGCGGGCAGGGTGGATCTGCCTAGCCCAACTTGCGCAGTTTGGGGTGCATTTTGGCGATTTTGCGTTTCGTCTGATCAGTCCGATCAAGCGGTTAGTTTTACTGTATCATAAACTTCTTGACTGATTCGATTCGGGTCTGTCAGGCGTGGAGATTCTCACTCATGGAGGCGGGGTGTGGGTCTCGGAAGCGACAGGCGGAGCAACGAATCACGGTTCTCGGCGTATGTCGAGGGCTTATCGGCCGCGCTCGGGCATGCCGACCGGGTGCGGCCATTCCGTGCCTATTGCATAGGGCTGTTGCT
>JASHOF010000104.1 GCA_030041255.1 Acetobacteraceae bacterium | reverse complement strand
AGGCGCCGCACCACCGCGCCATCGCGCGTGCTCGCCGCAACCTCGCGCAGGGCGGCGGCGGAAAACTCGGTTCGAATGACCTCGATCGGCTTGCCCATCTGCATGACCTTGTGCGACCCGCTCCAGGCCCTACAGAATCGTACTCGCGCCGATTCGGGAACCCCCCCAGAGAGTCAAGCTTTCCGTCGGCTGGTATTACTCGTTGAAATCGCTCACTTCCGATTCGGGCCGTTGGCAGCAACTGTAAAGTGCTCCGACGCCGGGCGATGACGGGGCGGGTCCGAAGTCAGCAGTCCAGCGCCTGGAAAGCGCTTCAGGGGCTGCCCTCCCGAAGGGCAGGCTCAGGGCGGCGGGGCGAGGAGGAGGCGGTTGAGGCCGGAGAGAGTGGTGAAGGTCTCGGCCCAGGCGCGGCGGAATGCTGCCTCGGCGATGCCGCGCGCGGCGAAGGCGGCGGCGATCTCGCCCACGGTATGGCGGCCGTCGATCAGGGCGAGGATGGCGGCGGCGAGCGGGGGCAGAGGAACCAGCGCGCGGAGGCCGTCGAAGAGAAAGGAGATCGTGCCGTCGGGACGGATGTGCTTCGCCAGATCCGCGCCCGAAATCTCGCGCATCACCGGAAGCGCGCCCGGATGCATCGGATCCGGAAGCGCAATGGTTGATTCCCTCCGCACGCAATAGGCGATGTGCGTGCTCATGTTCCCGGTCACGGCCTCGGCGAGCGTGGCCTTCGATGTGCTGTCGAGCGATTGGGCGAGGGCGCGCAATTTCGGATCCGGGAGCCAGGTTGCGGGTTCGTAACGCATCGGCTCGATCAGCGCGGCGATGCGGAGGCCGGCGTGCTCGAGCATCGAGGCGAGGTCGGGCACGGTGAAGGTGTGCTCGCGGGGGTTGAGCAGCAGGTCGTAAATTCCCGCATCCCCGCCCTCCAGATGATCGCCGACATAGGGATTGCGGCGCAGCCACCCGCTCTCCGGCAGGTGGCGGAGCAGGCGCCTGGCAACCGCGAGGCGCTCCGCCGGCTTTTCTTCGACCGGCGCGAGCAGGCGCAGGGCCTCCTGCAGCATGCCGACGCCGGTGCGGCCGTAGGGCGCATAGACCATCAGGCCGAGCCCGCCCTCCGGCTTGAGCACGGAAAGAAGGGCGGCCAGCCCGGCTTCCGGCGCCGGCAGGTGATGCAGCACGCCGCAGCAGTCGATGTAGTCGAAGGGGCCGAGGCCGCTTTCGGCAAGCTCGAGGAGCGAGCCCGAATGCCATTCGATAGTGTCGAGGCCGCGGACGGCGGCCCTGGAGCGGGCAATCGCCATCGCCGCCTGCGAGCGGTCGAGATAGACGACCCGCCCCGGCCGGGCCGCGGTTGCAAGCTGCTGGGCGAGCATGATCGTGGCATCGCCGGTGCCGCCGCCGGCGATCAGGGCGGCGAGCGGAGTCGATCGCGGCCGGGAGGCGCCGAAGATCCAGTAATCGATCTCGCGGAGGTGGCTCGGGCTGCCGACGACGAGGCGGCGGCGTTCATCGGCGGGATCACGTTTCGGATAGGGGTAGGCCTCGTATTGCGCGGCAAGCGCGGCATCGAGCGCATCGGCGGCGTGAGCGGTCATGGCGCCGCATAGCCTGCCCGACCGGAAGCGCCAAGCTGCCGCTTGCCCGCTGCCGCCGCTCGCTCTATCTCAGCCGCCATGCGCGTCCGTTCCATGATTCCCGTTGTACTCGCCCTCGCCGTCGCTCCCGCCCCGCTGGCCCTGGCGGCGGCACCGGCGCCTGCGGCGCCGAACCCGGCGCCGCTCGGGACCTTCTCGAGCTGGACCGCCGCGACCTACGATTCGGGCGGGCAGAAAATCTGCTACGCCTTTACCCGACCCACCAGCTCGACAGGGGTGGTTCCGGGCCGAGGCGAGGTGCTGCTGAGCGTGACAGAGCGACCCGGTGTGCGCGACGAGGCGGCGCTGACCGCCGGATTCGCGTACGCGAAGGACGCGAACGTCACGCTGAACGTCGGCGGCACGGTCTTTTCGTTCTATACGGCCGGCGATGCCGCCTTCGCCCGTGACGGCACGGCGGCAGTGCGCGCCTTCAAGGCGGGGGTGACGGCGATCGCGCATTCTCCGGGCCCGAAGGGCGGCACGGTCAACGACAGCTTCAACCTGGATGGCTTCACAGACGCCTACAACGCGATCGTGAAAGCCTGTCCCAAATAATGACGGGTGCCGCTGCCGCCGCTGTTGCCGGCGAGGCGGAGCGGGCTCGGATCCTTGCCAAGGCGGCGCTGTTCGCGCCGCCCCCGGCTGCGCTCGAGGACGGCAGGAAGGATGTCGTCGGGCTCACGCGGGCGGAGCTGGCGGCGGAACTGGCCGCGCTCGGGCAGCCGGCGTTCCGGGCGCGGCAGCTCTGGCACTGGATCTACAACCAGGGTGCTGTCGATTTCGCGCGCATGAGCACGCTGGCGCGCCCGCTGCAACTGCTGTTGGCGCAGCATTTCGCGATTCTCCGCCCGGAGATCGCGAAGATGCAGGAAAGCGCCGACGGAACGCGCAAATTCCTGTTCCGATGGCGTGACGGCGAGGCCGTGGAGACGGTCTATATTCCCGACCTCGAGGAAGAGCGTGGGGCGGCCTGCCTTTCCACGCAGGTGGGCTGCACGCTCTCGTGCCGGTTCTGCCACACCGGCACGCAGCGGCTTTCGCGGAATCTTTCCGCGGCCGAGATCATCAGCCAGTTCATGGCGGTGCGGGACGTGTGGGGCGAATGGCCGAGCCCGAACGGGGAGGCGCGGCGCATTTCGAACATCGTGCTGATGGGAATGGGCGAGCCGCTCTACAATTACGAGGCGACGGCGCGCGCCGTGCAGATTGCCATGGACGGGGAGGGGATTGCGGTTTCGCGGAGGCGGATCACGCTTTCCACTTCCGGCGTGGTGCCGATGATGGACCGCTGCGGGGCGGAACTTGGGGTCAACCTCGCGGTCAGCCTGCACGCCGTCTGCGACGCGCTTCGCGACGAGCTGGTGCCGCTGAACCGCAAATACCCGCTCGCGGAGCTGATGGCCGCGTGCCGGCGGTACCCGGGGAGCTCGAATGCGCGGCGCATCACGTTCGAGTACGTGATGCTGAACGGCGTGAACGATTCGGACGCCGAGGCGCGGGAACTGGTACGCCTGATCGGCGGCATTCCGGCGAAGGTGAATCTCATTCCTTTCAACCCCTGGCCAGGCAGCCGCTTCAGCCCGAGCACGCCGGGCCGCATTTCGCGCTTCGCCGCGATTGTCCGCGAGGGAGGCTTTGCCGCCCCGGTGCGGATTCCGCGCGGGCGCGACATCCTGGCCGCCTGCGGCCAGTTGCGCACGGAGGCGGCAGGGCCGCATTGAGTGCCGGCCCCTTGTGTCGGGATGCCGGAGGGACGATGTGGTGGCGGAGGAAGAGGGGGTATACTCCCTTGTAACTTTGATCGGTCCGCATCGGGTAAGGTGCGGAGTGCGGTGGGTGAATGACGCCCGAGCGAAAGTGGGCACCAGCGGCGAAGACGTTGCGCCGTGGCCGAGAATGACAGAGGGAAAGCGATGTTCATCGAGACCGAAGGTACCCCCAATCCCGCGACGCTGAAGTTCCTGCCCGGGCGGGAGGTGCTCGGAGGCGCGACCGCCGACTTCGCGACCGATGCGGCGGCGGCCAGGAGCCCGCTCGCGCTCAGCCTGTTCGAACTTCCCGGCGTGGCGCGGGTTTTCCTCGGGGCGGACTTCGTTACCGTCACCAAGACCGACGACAGTTCCTGGCAGGCCCTGAAGCCGCGGGTGCTCGGCGCCATCATGGAGCATTTCCTCTCCGGCCGGCCGGCGCTGGAGGGTGATCTGGATGCGCTGGAGGAGGACGCGATTGCGCCCGAGGATGAGGATGTCGTCTCGCAAATCAAGGAACTGCTCGATACGCGCGTGCGGCCGGCGGTAGCCGGCGATGGCGGAGACATCATCTTCCGCGGCTATCGCGAAGGTGTCGTCAAGCTCTACCTGCAGGGTGCGTGCAGCGGCTGCCCGTCTTCGCGCGCGACCCTCAAGCACGGCATCGAGAACATGCTCCGCCACTACATTCCGGAAGTGAGGGCGGTCGAGCAGGTGGATCTCTGATGCCATCGGGCACGATGGAAGAAGTGCAGGCGCCCGCGGGCGCAGTGGACGAAGCAGCGGCGATCGAGGTTCCGGCGGAGGAAGCTCCCGCACCGGAGGTCGAAGAAAAAAGCCGGGCGATCGAGGAGGCGGCGCTGGATGCGATTTTCCGCGCCGCGCGCACGCACGACAAGTTCCGCGACGAGCCGGTCAGCGATGAAACGCTGAATGCTCTCTACGATCTTCTGAAGTGGGGCCCGACTTCGGCGAACTGCTCGCCGGCGCGGTTTCTGTTTCTCCGCTCACGGGCGGCGAAGGAGCGCCTTCGCCCGGCGCTCTCGTCCGGCAACCGCGAGAAGACGATGGCGGCGCCGGTGACGGTGATCGTCGCCTACGAGCCCAGATTCTACGACCGGCTGGCCGAGCTTTATCCGCGGAGCGCGGATGCGCGCTCCTGGTTCTCCGGCAACGAGGCGTTCGCCGGCGAGACGGCGTTCCGCAACGGTACTCTGCAGGGGGCTTACCTGATCATCGCGGCGCGCGCGCTCGGGCTCGATTGCGGGCCGATGTCGGGCTTCGACAAGGCCAAGGTGGACGAGGAGTTCTTCGCCTATCGAGGATGGAAGTCGAATTTCCTGTGCAATATCGGCCATGGCGATCCGGCCGGGCTTGGCCCGCGGCTGCCGCGCCTGGCGTTCAACGAGGCGTGCGAGATTCTCTGAGTTCCGCTTGCCCGCGACGGGGCGGTGGGGTACGAGCGCGGGAGCGCGGACGTAGCTCAGTTGGTAGAGCATGAGCCTTCCAAGCTCAGGGTCGCGAGTTCGAATCTCGTCGTCCGCTCCGCCGGCAGGGCAGCGACTTTCGCACGGCGGGTTCCCTCACCCCCGACCCCTCTCCCAAAGGGAGAGGGGAGAGTTGGCGTGGGATGGTGGAGCTGAGGGGGATCGAACCCCTGACCTCCTCATTGCGAACGAGGCGCTCTCCCGGCTGAGCTACAGCCCCTGGCAGGGGGAGCGACATTGGGTAGAGGCGGCGGCCGAGTCAAGGTAAGGCGGTTCCGAGGCGCCGGTTGCCTTGGCACGGGTGCGTGGCTAGCTTCCGCCCGCCCGGCAAAGGCTCCGCCCGATGTACCCGTTCTACTGGCTCATCAACGAGCTGATTCACCTTTACATCTGGGTCGTGATCATCGCCGCGGTATTCAGCATGCTGGTGGCCTTCGGCGTGCTGGATACCCGCAACCACATCGTCTGGACGATCGGCGATTTCCTCTATCGAATCACCGAGCCGGCACTCAGGCCGATCAGGAATCTCCTTCCCAATTTCGGCAGCATCGACATCAGCCCGGTGATCCTGATCATCCTGCTCTGGTTCCTGCAGATGCTGCTGGCGGAAGTCTTTTTCTCCGTCCTTCGCATGTGACGGCGCGTGCCGGCGCGCGTCATCGATGGCAGGGCGGTCGCCGCCGCCCTCAATGCAGGGACCGCTCGCCGGATCGCCGAGGCGGGCCTGAAGCCGCGACTTTCGATCGTGCTGGCGGGCGACGACCCGGCCTCGGCGGTCTATGTGCGGAACAAGGACCGGGCGGCGCGGCAGGTGGGCGTGGCGGTGGAGACGATCCGGTTGCCGGCGAGCGTCAGCGAGATGGAGGTGTTGGGCGAGGTCGGGCGGCTGAATGAAGAGCGGTCGGTGGACGGCATCCTGGTGCAGCTTCCGCTGCCCGGGACCATCCGCCCGCGGGCCGTGATCGAGGCGATCGACCCGGCGAAGGACGTGGACGGGCTGACGGCGGTGAATGCGGGACGTCTGGCGGGCGGCGCGCCCTTCCTCGTTCCGTGCACCCCGCTCGGCGTGATGAAGCTCCTGGCGGCAGCCGATGTCTCCACCTCCGGGGCGCGGGCGCTGGTGATCGGCCGTTCCAGGCTGGTCGGCCGGCCGCTCGCCCTGCTGCTGACGGCCGCCGATGCGACGGTGACGGTGGCGCACTCGCGGACGCGGGATTTGCCGGCCGAATGCCGGCGGGCGGAAATCCTCATCGCTGCCATGGGACGGGCGGAACTGGTGCGCGGGGACTGGATCGGCACCGGTGCGGTGGTGATCGATGTCGGCATCAACCGGCTGGCGGACGGGCGGCTTACGGGCGATGTCGCCTTTGCCGAGGCACTCGGCGTTGCCGGTGCCGTGACGCCGGTGCCGGGCGGGGTCGGGCCGATGACGATCGCCTGCCTCCTCGAAAACACGGTGACGGCGGCGCTGGCGCGGCGGGATCAGGCGGGATAGCGCCGTGAGAGGTCGGCGAGGGCGGGCATGGCGGCCGAGGGTGCGGAGTGCGGCTGCCAGGCGCCGCATCTCAGAAATCGCTGACACGGCCTTTGTATTGCCAGTCGCCGTAGCGGGTCGGCTCGGGGCCGGGAGGGCCACTGATCTCCGGCGGCAGCCCGGGCATCGGGGGGGCCGGGGCGAGGGTTTCACCGGAGGCTATTTTTCGCGTTCCGGCGGGGGTTGCGAGGAGAAGCTCGCCGCCCGGGCCGAGACCGGCGAAGCGGCCGGAGACGGCTTCGGTGCCGATACAGAGGCGCAATTCCTCGCCGGGCCGAGGGCCGAGGGCGAGCCAGGCAGAGGAGATGGATTCGAATCCTTCGCGCTCGAGCCGGAGGAGCCAGCGGCGCAGGGCGGATTCGAGGAGCGGAAGGGTTTCGGCGGGGGTCGGGGGAGAGGAGAAGGTGGACAGGGCTTCGGCCGGATACGGAGTGTCGGAGGGGGCGGCGGCAAGGTTGATGCCGATGCCGATGACGACCCAGCCGGGGGCGCTTTCGAGGAGGATGCCGGCGATCTTGCCGCCGGCGAGGAGAACGTCGTTCGGCCACTTGAGGCGAGGGCTGAGAGTCGGGTGAAGGGTGTGGGCGAGGGTGTCCGCGACGGCGAGCGCGGCGGCGAAGCCGAGTTGCGGCGTCTCCGGGGGCGGGGGGGCGGGGCGGAGCAGGAAAGAGGCGTGCAGGTTGCCAGGCAGGCTGGTCCAGGTCCGGCCATGCCGGCCCCGGCCGGCGGCCTGGCGGAGGGCGGCAACGGCTGTGAAGTTCGGGGCGCCGCGCTCGGCGAGGCGGTGCGCCTCGTCGTTGGTGGAGTCGAGAGTGTCGTGCCAGATGGCGGGAATGCCGGGCCTCAGCGATCATCGGCCTGGGCCAGGCGGGCGCGGGCGAGGGCGGACCAGGGCGCATCGGCCGGCGATTTGGCGAGCGAGGCGCGGAACAGCCTGGCGGCCTGGGCATCGACCCGGCCGGCGGCGCGGGTTTCGGCCTCGGCTGCGGCGGCGGCGAGTGCGGGGTCGAATTTCGCCGCCAGCGCCTGGCGCCAGGCTTTGGCGGCGGCGGCGAAGTCGCCAAGGTCGGCGTCCGCCCGGCCGAGCAGCAAGAGGCCCTGCCGCGCTTCCGCCGATTTCGGATCGAGTTCCTTGAGGCGATGTTGGAGAGTGACAACAAGCTGCTGCATTTGCAGCTTTTCTGCCCGTTGGGCGGCGAGGCGCGGGGCGATCGGCGCCGCCGGCAGGCCGGGGTCTCCAGAGGGCAGGTAGAGGAGGAGGGCGGCGAGGGGAACGGCGGCGAGGATGGCGGCGAGGGCGAGCGGGCGAAGGCGCGCTTGGGGCGCCGGATCCTGTTCTGCCGCGGCGGCGAGAAGGCGGCGTTCGATTTCGAGGATGGCGGCGGCATGCTCGGCGGGGTCGAGCCGGCCATCGTCGCGCTCGCGGTCGATCTCGGCGAGCTGCTGGCGGTGCAGGGCGAGGGCGGCGGCCTGGCGGCCACGATCACCGCGGCCGCGGGCGAAGAAGATGGCGGCCGGGGCGAGCGCCGCCATGGAGAGAGCGACGAAGAGGATCCAGAGCATCACCGGGAAGTCACTCGAGGAGGGTGGCGAGCCGGGATTTTTCGGCCTCGGTGAGGGGGGCGGGCGGAGGGCGGCGCTGGCGGGAGGCGGCGAAGGCGATGCCGAGACCGAGCGCGGGGGCGAGGACGGGAACTGCCCACAGCAGGAGGGTGAGACGGTTGAAGGGCGGGTCGAGGCGGATGAAATCGCCGTAGCGGGCGGTCATCCACTGCATGACCTGATGATCGGTGCGGCCGGCGGCGACCTGCTCGCGGATGACCTGGCGGATATTGGCGGCCAGCGTGGCGCTCGATTCCTCGACGCTCTCGTTCTGGCAGACGAGGCAGCGGAGCTGGCTGCCGATGGCTGCGGCGCGTGCTTCCTGGGCCGGGGTCAGGGTGGGGGGGGCGGCCGCGGAGGGGAGCGCCGAGAGGAGGATCAGCAGGAGCGGAAGAAGCCGGCGCATCAGGCGTATTTGTGAAGAAGGGGCATCAGGGTGTCGGCGAGGACCGGGGGGGAGAGCGGGCCGCCGAGATGCCAGCGGATGATCCCCTCACGATCGACAAGGAAGCTTTCCGGCACGCCGCTGATGCCCCAGGCGACGGCGGCAGCGCCGTTCGGGTCGGCGCCGAGGCGGGCGAACGGGTTGCCGTCGGCGGCGAGGAAGCCGCGGAACGCGGCTTTGGAGTCCGAATAGTCGATACCCCAGATCGCTACGCCATGATCTTTGAGTTCGGTCAGAAGTGGCGCCTCGGCGTGGCAGGGGAGGCACCAGGAGGCGAAGAAATTGACGAGCACCGGGCGGGAGAGATGCCGGAAGTCAGCGGCCGAGAAGCCGGTGCCGGGCGAGGCGGGCGCGGCTGTGAAAGCGGGCACGGGGTGGCCGACCAGGAGATTCGGAACCCGGCGCGGGTTGTAGCGACCCTCTTTCGCCTGTTGCAGTAGTTCGACGAAGCCGACGCCGGCCAAGACGACGACCGCGAGCGGGAGCAGAAGCAGAGGCCGGCGGCGAATGGCCAGGCGTTCCATCGATCGGCTCTCACCCGGCGGCTCGTGCCGGCCGCCGCCCTCCCCCAGGGGGTGACGGCAAGGAGGGCCGGCGGGCGGGGGCGCCGACGCGCAGGCGCCGATCGGTGAGCGAAAGCCCGCCGCCCGCGGCCATGACCAGCGCGCCGAGCCAGATCCAGGGGGCGAGGGGATCGTAGCGGAGGCGGACCTCGGCGCCGCCGTCATGCACGGCTCCGAGGGCGGTGTAGAGATCGACCACCAGGTTGGTGCGGATGGCGGTATCGGTGACGGCGGTTCCCTGGACGGGGAAGGTGTGATTGGCCGGGTGCAGCACGGCGACGAGGCGGCCGTCGCGGCTGGCCTGGAGCGTTGCCACCTCGGCGGCGAAGTCAGGCCCGGGCACACGATCGAGTGCGGTGAGAGCCCAGTGATAGCCGGCGAAGTCGGTGGCCTGGCCGGGATGGAGGAAGACGACGCGCTGGGCGGCGAAAGTCATGCCGCTGATGCCGGCGATGGTGACGCCGAGGCCGGCATGGGCGATGGCGGCGCCGATGGCGCCAAGCGGGACGCCGGCGAGGCGGGAGAGGCTCTCGGAGAGGCGAAGGCGGAAGAGGCGGACGCGGGCGGCAATGTCGCGGATGGCGCCGAGGATGAGCCAGGTGCTGCCGGCAAAGCCGAGGGCGGCGAGGCCGTGCCAGCCGAGGGCGACGACGATGCCGACGGCGGCGGCGGCGAGCGCGACCCACCAGAGGCGGAGGAGGGCAGGGAACAGCTCGGCGCGCTTCCAGGAAAGAGTGGGGCCGAGCGACATGGCGAGGACGAGCGGGACGGCGAGCGGGAGGACGGTGGAATTGAAGAAGGGGGCGCCGACCGAAAGCTGCTCGCCGGCGACCAGGGCGGCGAAGGGCGGATAGAGCGTGCCGGTGAAGACGACGGCGGCGATGGAGCAGAGCAGGATATTGTTGAGCACGATCGCGCCTTCCCGCGAGACGGGAGCGAACAGGCCGGCGGGGGCGAGGATGGGGGCGCGGAAGGCAAAGAGCAGCAGGCTCGGCACGATGACGAGGCCGAGGAGGGCGAGAATGAAGAGGCCGCGTGTCGGGGCGACGGCAAAGGCGTGCACGGAATTCAGGATGCCGGAGCGGGTGAGGAAGGTACCGGAAAGGCTGAGCGAGAAGGTGACGATGGCGAGCAGCACCGACCAGACTTTGAGGGATTCGCGCTTTTCGACGACGATCGCGGAGTGGAGCAGCGCGGTCCCGGTGAGCCAGGGGAGCAGAGAGGAGTTCTCCACCGGGTCCCAGAACCAGAAGCCGCCCCAGCCGAGATCGTAGTAGGCCCACCAGGAGCCGAGGGCGATGCCGCAGGTGAGGAAGCACCAGGAGGTGAGGGCCCAGGGCCTGACCCAGCGGCCCCAGGCGGCATCGACGCGGCGTTCGAGGAGGGCGGCGATGGCGAAGGCGAAGGGAACGGAGAAGCCGACATAGCCGAGATAGAGGATCGGCGGATGGATGGCGAGTGCCGGGTCCTGCAAGAGCGGGTTCATGCCCTGGCCCTGCATCGGCGGCGGCGAGAGGCGGGTGAAGGGATTGGAGGCGGTGAGGGCGAAGAGAAGGAAGCCGGCGGCGACGGCGCCCATGACGCCGATCACCCGGGCGCGGAGGGTGGCGGGAAGGTTGGCGCCGAAGGCGCCGACGGTGGCGCCGCAGATGGCGAGCACCAGGCACCAGAGGAGGATCGAGCCGTCGTGGTTTCCCCAGGTGCCGGTGAGCTTGTAGAAGAGCGGTGCCTGGCTCTGGCTGAAGGCGGCGACGTTCTGGACCGAGAAGTCGGAGATCGCGTTGCTCCAGGCGAGGGCGGCGAACGAGGTTGCGATGGCGATGAGTTGGCCGAAGGCGAGACCGGGCGCCATCGCCAGCAGGCGGGCGTCGCGGCGTTCGGCGCCGAGCAGCAGCAGCACCGCCTGGGCGGCGGCGAGGCAGCAGGCGAGAGCGAGAGCGAAGTTGCCGAGTTCCGGGATCATCGACGTTCCATCAGCCTCCGCTCCGGGTGGGAATGCGCATCGTGTCCCAGGTTGCGGGCGGCGGCGGCGGGCCGGCGCTCGGGTTCCAGAGGCCGCGCTTCTTCAGCGCCTCGACCAGGGCTTTCGGCATATAGGCCGAATCGTGGCGGGCGAGCACCTGGTCGGCTTCGAAGGTGCCGCCGGGTGCGAGGCGGCCCTGCACGACCACGCCCTGGCCCTCGCGGAAGAGGCCGGGGAGGATGCCGCTGAAGCTGACGAGGATGGAATCGTGGCCGTCGGTGACGCGGAAGCGGACCAGCGGGTGGCCGTCGGCGAGGGCGTGCCGGACGCTGCCCTGCTGGACGAGGCCGCCGAGGCGGACGAGGCGGGCGTCCGCTGGCGGCCTGGTTGCGAGGTCGGTCGGGGTGACGAAGAAGACGATGCTGCTGGAGAAGGCGGAGAGGGCGAGGCCGGTTGCCGTGCCGAGGCCGGCGAGGCAGGCGAGCAGCACGACGAGGCGGCGGCGCTTGCGGGTCACGGTCGGGCACGGGCGCCCGGCCGGCGGGCGATGCGTGGGTCGATCGCACGCAGGCGACGCTCGGCGCGGCGCATTCGGGCGAGGGCCGCGAAGCCGAGTGTCGCCGGCACGACGAGTGCGATGGCGTAGGCGGCGAGGATGAAGGGGAGCGGGTTCACTGGGCCGGCGCTCCGGCGGCGGCGAAAGAGGCGTGCTCGGCGTGGACGGCCTGGGCTAGGAGGAGGGAGGCGATCCGGCGCTCCAGCACGGCGGCGCGCAGGCGTGCCAGCACGATCGCGGCGAAGCCGGCGCTGTAGCCGAGGGTGGCGAGGATGAGCGGCCAGAGCATCGAGATGTAGATGCTGGGGGCGGAGAAGAGGCTGATGCTGTTCCCCTGGTGGAGAGTGTTCCACCAGACCACGCTGAAATGGATGATGGGTAAATCGACGATGCCGATGAGGGCGAGGATGGCGCCGGCACGGTAGCCGCGGGTCGGATCGTCGAAGGCGCGGACTAGCGCGATATGGCCGAGATAGAGGAAGAAGAGGAGGAGCATCGAGGTGAGGCGGGCATCCCACACCCACCAGGCGCCCCACATCGGCCGGCCCCAGAGGCTGCCGGAGAGGAGGCAGATGGCGGCGAAGGCGGCGCCGACCGGGCCGATTTCGGCGGCGGCGAGGTCGGCGAGCGGGTGGCGCCAGACGAGCGAGACGGCGGAGCAGAGGGCGAGGGCGACATAGCCGGAAAGGGCGAGCCAGGCGGCGGGCACGTGCACGTACATGATGCGCGCGGCCTGGCCCTGCTGCCAGTCGGGCGGGGCGAAGAAGGCGCCCCAGAGCAACCCTGCCGAGCCGAGCAGAATGGCGGCGGCGGCAAGCCACGGGAGCAGCGCCTCCGAGAGCCTGAGAAAGCGGCCGGGGTTGGCGAAGCGATGGAGGCCCGGCCCGCGGGAGTTGGCGGGCGTGGGCTCGAAGACGACTGCGTGCGAGGCCACCGCGGGAGTTTAGGCGTTGGGCAGGGTAATTTGAAGCCTGTTGCGGATGAGGGTGTTGGGGCGGCGCGTTGGCTGCCGGCTGCGCCCGGCGGATGCGGCGGCCTTTGCTCGGCCGCGCCAGCCAGCCGGATGCGAGGAGGAACGTTCATCCGCTGCGATCTCCGCGCCCTGCTGCGCCGATTCGAGCGCGCGGCCGTACCGCCTCGCGCCGGAACGTGCCCGAGTAGCGGTTTCCGTCATTGCGAACCGGATGACCGAGCTGGGATCACGCCCCGACCTCGCAGCCCGCCGAACAACCATCGATCATCGCCTCCTGATGATGATTTTTCCGATCAATTTGACGGCTTTGGCGGACCGCCCCGCGATTGCGCACGAAGCCATGTCCGGGTGAAGCCCGGATGCGCGCGCAAGCACCCTCATGGCATGGCGGGCCGGCTCGGGGAGAGCACGCGATATTCATTCGATATCGAAATTACGTTCTCGCCGGAGATGACGAAATCCCGGTCCTCTCCGGCGATCACACGCAGAAAATTGCTAGCGGTTCCCTGGCCCGGCAGCATCCAGTCGTGCAGTTCGATCACGATGACGGGAAACAGCTTAGGTTCAAGTGGTCGTCGCAACACTGGGTTTCTGGGTCGAAGACAGGAGTTTGTCGAGAGCTTCAGCTGGCGTCTTCCACCCGAGGGTTTTGCGGGGTCTATTGTTGAGCGTAGCAGCGATGGCGTCGAGCTTACGCTCGTCGTATCTGCTGACGTCGGTTCCCTTGGGGAAATACTGCCGCAGAAGCGCG
>JASHOF010000002.1 GCA_030041255.1 Acetobacteraceae bacterium | reverse complement strand
CGACGGCGTTCAAGCCGGGCCAGTCGTGACGCTCCTGCAGCCAATCGACGTGGTGGATGACGGTGGTGGTCCTGGTCTCGATCCGGCCATGATCGGCGTCCACCGTCTGGTCCTGGCTGATCGTGGTGTCCTGGAAACCCGCGGCTTTCTGCTCGGCGACGAAGAGCTCGACATCCTCGCGCAGCGACCCCTGGTTGCCCTTCAAAGCCAGCACATAGTCGGCCTTCTTTTCGACCACCGTCTGGGCGATGTCGCGCTGACAGCCCATGGCATCGATGGTGATGATGGCGCCTTCGATCACCAGCAGCGCCAACAGCTTGGGGATGGCGACGATCTCGTTGGACTTCTCTGCTACTTTCATCTGGCCGAGCACCAGGCGCTGGCGGGCCGCGAAGGCGGAGACCATGTGGATGGGCGATTGGCCCTTCCGCTTGTGGCCGGATCGACGGGCCGTCTTGCCGTCGATCGCAATGACCCCCTCGGGGGTTCCGATCAGCGCCGCCACCCAGGCAACGAAGCAACGCTGGAATTGCTCCGGGTCCAGCACGGCCAGGATGTCGCCGAGGTGATCGTGCGCCGGTGTGCCGTTGGCGAACGGGCGGAAGCGGCGCAGCAGGTCCAGCTTCTTGCGGCCGAACAGAGCGATGTCGGTGATCGTCTCAGCCCCCGCGAGCACGGCAAGCAGGCAGAGGGGCAGGACCTCCGGTAGCGGGTAGACCACCTTCCCCGGCTGGCGCGGGTCCGCCAGGTCCTTGAAATGACTCAGGAAAACAACGGTCTCGTCGAATGCCGTGCCATCCGATGCCGCCTCTGCCATGGCTCACTCCCCTCCCGCGAATCGAGGGTCGCCATGGATTCAGCACTTCCTCAGTTTGTCACCTAACTTCTTCACCCGATTGCCCTGTCGGGGTGGCGGGGCAGTATTGCGGGCAGCTCGGCAAGCAGGGCACTCTGATGTTCGTTGTCAATCATATTGGGCACGGCTGCGCGATCCGCACCGGGAGTGCAGGGGGACGGTGCGGGTGGCTGTTGCGCAACGCAGGAGGCAGGGCCGCTGAGACGACGGTTGGCAAACTCTGATGCGCGGATTGGATACCGCATTTCCGTGTGTTCGTCCGGGGCTGCCTCGATCTGCCAGCGGGCGTCGATTGATATCGGCCACACAATTGTCCTCGAGGATTCCCCACCGGGGCCCTGCCCCCAGCGATGCGCAACAGGGGTCTCAGTTGTCTCTGCTTTTTCTCCCCTTGAAGCTGATGGCCGAAGCTGTGGCTGCCGGTCAGCTCGCCAGATGCGGCTCGACTTCCCGTCCGATCGCCCACAGGAACGCCGACATTTCCCGCGCGATCGCTACAGTGACGACAGTTTGGCGTTTGCCATTGGCCATGAGCCTGCGGTAACGGCGGCACAGCCTCACCTGTGCCTTCCAGGCAATATCGCGCACAGCTTTCGATAAGCCATCCTGCCGTTCCTGCAGCAGGCGGCTCATCCGCACCGGAAAGCGATACGTCCAGGCACCCTCGATGAGCACGCGACGCGCTCGACTATTGCCCGTCTTGGTGATGTGGCTACGCCGAACCCGTTCGCCGGTCGAGCTCTCGCAGGGTACCAGGCCGAGATAGGCCATCAGTTGGCGGGGGCTGTCGAACCGGCGCACGTCGCCGACCTCGGCGACGAAGGTGACCGCGGTCAAGAAGGCGACGCCACGCAGCGCCTGGTAGGCCGCGATCACCGGTGCCATGGACCACGACCCCACTGTTTCCGTGACCTGCTCGGTCAGGCGCGCAAGGCGAGTCTCGGCATCCTCGATCGCTCGACAATGCTCCGCCAGAACGAGATGCTGTGCCGGATGGTCGAAAGCCTGCTCGCACAACCATCTCGTATGCGCCTTGGTCCAAGGAGTGCGACCGGTGAAGATCCGGCCATGGCGTAGCAGGAAGGATTGTAGGTGCTGCCTGGCGCGCCGCAGGGCTTCCATTGCGGCTTCTCGTGCGCGCACGAGTTCACGCACGGCCTCGTGTCCCGGATCTGGCACCCAGACTGAGGTGAGCTCTCCGGCACGGTGCAGCTTGGCCAGGGTCAGCGCATCCCGGCGGTTGGTCTTAACCCGCTCGCCCGGCCGCTTCGGGATCAACGAGGGCGCGACGACGGCGCAATCGTGGCCAAGCGATTTGATCTGTCGATACAAGCCGTAACCGGTCGGGCCCGCCTCATAGCAAAAGACCATCCGCCGGTGCCGTTTGGCAAGTTTTGCCGCAACACGGGCAACGGCGGCGGACGTACTGTCGATGTCACCAAGAAAGCGCACCTCTCCATCGCGTCCCGCCTCGGCCACGGCGACCGAAATCTTCAGCTTCGACGTATCCAGTCCGACGTAAACTTCGCTATCTTGCGGCACGGCTCGTCCCCTATGCGTGAGGCTCGGCGCCGGCCTATCCAGCGCAACCCTCGCTCGTCGCATGCTGCGGGACGAGCCACCCCTCGCACGACGAACATACGGTCTGCCAGGTTGCGGTCAGCCTTTCGCTGGCCAATGATCATGCGAGCTTGCCGGTGGCCTACCGGCTGTATCTGCCGGAGGCCTGGGCGGAGGACCCGCTCCGCCGCGGTAAGGCTGGGATTCCCGAAGAAGTCAGATTCGAGACCAAACCCCAGATTGCTCTCGGACAAATCCGCGATGCTCGGGATACCGGGTTGCCGCCCGCCACTGTGCTGGCCGACGCCGGGTACGGTGTCGATACCGGCTTCCGCGACGGAATCACGGCACTTGGCTTTATATTGTCGGCATCCATTCCTCGACCAGCCTCTGGGCGCCGGGCACAGGACCATTGCCACCCAAGCGCTGGCGCGGGCAGGGACGCCCGCCTTCGCGGATCCGGCGCGACCCAGAACATCACTCGGCGAAGGAACTCGCGCTCGCCTTGCCCAAGCCCGCCTGGCATCGGGTCACTTGGCGGCAGGGCACGAACACCAAGCTCACCTCCCGTTTCGCCGCTCTCAGGGTGCGACCGGCGCACCGCGACGACAATCGCAGCAGTGCAAGACCCGAGGAGTGGTGTCTGATCGAGTGGCCGAAGGGCGAGCCCGAGCCGAGCCAATACTGGCTCTCCACCTCGCCCTCGGAGATCCCCCTCAAGGCGCTCGTCAATCTCGCCAAGCTGCGCTGGCGGATCGAGCGGGACTATCAGGAACTGAAGCAGGAACTCGGGCTCGGCCACTACGAGGGCCGTGGCTGGCGCGGATTCCACCATCACGCCAGCCTGACGATCGCCGCCTACGGATTCCTGACCGCCGAACGGGCGGCGATTCCCCCCTCAGCACCCAGCAACGTCTGGCTCGGCAAAGCGCCTCGCCTACCCCGTGGTTACCGACCCCGCGGAGCCCCCAATCCGGCCTGAGCGCCACCTCGCCAACTCCATCGCGACGCTCCGCTTCACCATCGCCCGCCAATTCAACCGCTCCATCCAGCGCTGCCCCTGCTGCCAGCAAAGCCCGACACGGCAAAATCATTTATGACACAGTAAAATTAGTGGTTGGCGCTGCTGCCGACCTCCCGGAGATGTCGAAGCACCTCGTCGAGGTTGAATGCGGCCGGCTTCTGGCGCGGCGGGAACTTCACGAAGTCGGCGATCTGCTGCGCCACGATCGCCTGCATTGCGTAGACGATGTACACGTGGTCGATAACCCAATCCCAGTAGGTGTTCGAGTTCTCGTCCGCCCGCTCGAACGGATCGCGCCGCAAGTTGAAGATTTTCGGCGCCCTGAGCTTCACGAAAGGCTCGAACCAGCACATCAGTTGCTTGGCCCTCTGCTCCATGAGCACCACCTTCCAGTCACCCATCCGGATGCCCATGATGTCGCCGTCATCGCTGATGTAGAAGACGTACTTCCGCGGGCTCTCTTTCGCCTCCCCGGTGAGGTACGGGATCAGGTTGTAGCCGTCGATATGCACCTTGAAGGTCTTGTCCCAGACCTTGTGACCCTGGAGCAGCTTCGCCGTGATGTCCGGCTCTCCCGCCGCGGCCAGCAACGTGGGCAGCCAGTCCTGGTGTGAGGCAAGGTCGTTGAACACCGTGCCCGGCTTGATCTTGCCGGGCCAGCGCACGAAGACCGGCACCCGCCAGGCGCCTTCCCAGTTGGTGTTCTTCTCGGCCCGGAACGGCGTGATCCCGCCATCCGGCCAGGAGTTGTAATGGGGGCCGTTGTCCGTCGAGTACATGACGATGGTGTCCTCGGCGATGCCAAGCTCATCGAGCTTGTTCAGCATCCGGCCGATGTTCTCGTCGTGCGCGACCATGACGTCGTTGTAGAAACCCTGGCCGCTCTTCCCCCTGTGCTTCTCGGCGCAATGCGTCCGCAAGTGCATGGCGGTGGTGTTGTACCAGAGGAAGAACGGCTTTCCTTCCTGGTGGCATTTGTTGATGAAGCCGAGGGCGCGGTCGGTGACCTCGTCATCGATGGTCTCCATGCGCTTCTTTGTCAGCGGGCCAGTATCCTCGACCTTCTGTCCGCCCTTGCCATCCGCAAAGCAGTGGAGCACGCCTCTCGGCCCGAAGTGCTTCCTGAATTCCGGGTTCTTCGGATAGTCCGGCAGTTCCGGTTCTTCCTCGGCATTGAGATGATAAAGATTGCCGAAGAATTCGTCGAAACCATGCAGGGTGGGAAGGAATTCGTCCTTGTCTCCGAGGTGGTTCTTGCCGAACTGGCCGGTGGCGTAGCCAAGGGGCTTGAGGAGATCCGCAATGGTCGGGTCCTCCGCGCGCAGCCCGACATCGGCTCCGGGCATTCCGACCTTGGTCAAACCGGTGCGAATCGGGTTCTGGCCGGTGATGAAAGCGGCACGTCCCGCCGTGCAGCTTTGCTGGCCGTAATAGTCGGTGAAGGTGCATCCTTCATGGCCGATGCGATCGATGTTGGGCGTCCGATATCCCATCTGCCCGCGGTTGTTGTAGCTGATATTCCACCAGCCGATATCGTCACCCCAGAGGATGAGGATGTTCGGTTTGCCTGGCTTGGCCATCTCGGTTTCCTTTCAGTGACGGGGTGAGTACAGAAGCCCGTGCGGGCGTGTTTGCCCGCCGCGGGCGATCAGGCGAGACGCAGCAGCACGGCGAAGAAGGCGAAAACGCCGATGCAGACGAGAAGGGCGGCGAGCGCCAGCACGGGCGAGTGCTTTCCCCCGTCCGGGAGGCCGGCAATCGCGGCGAAGGATCCGCTCCTGAGATAGCGGTCTATCCACTGATATTGCCATATCGAAATCACGAGCGCGAGCACGCCGCTCAGGATCAGGGCCAGCCCGAGCAGGACCGGCGCCCTCGGGAGGTAAGCGGAGCGATTGCCCGGCGTCTGTTCCAGGCGTTCGAAGAATTGAACGATCGCGAAGCCGAAGCCGATCAGCGCTGTTGCGGTGCGCAGCCACGACATCATCGTGCGTTCGACGCTGAGGCGGGTGCGGATCCAGCCGAAATGGCTGTCCGATGTAGTCCTGACCTCGAACCTGTCCGCGCTGGCGGCAGGACGCGATGGGTCCGTGTTCGATGCCTCTCTGCTCATGATGGACCTCGGAACTCTCACGAGACCTGATGGGGCGAAGCGCCGTCGCGGCGGCGGCCGGCGATGCGCCGGACCGGGCCGCGGAGGATCACATAGGGCAGGAACGCCAGCAGCACTGCCGTGACGACCGATTCATTCGGATAGAATGTCTTCAGCACGAGAACCTGGTAGATTACATCCATCAGCAGCCCGAGCAGGATGATCCTGGCGGTCGCGTTCAGCCCCTCGTTGAGCCGTGCGGCGCGTTCATGCGGATTGCGCAGCATCGTCCAGAAGTACGCCGGGCGGCCGGCACGGGCATCCTTCAGGCCGTCGTGGATCGCCGCGGCGGCTGCCATCAAGGGTTGCAGAATGAAACGGAACCGCATCGGCGCATCCGGCCGCGCGATCAGGTCGTGCCAGAAGCGCTGCAAGGTCGCGGCCGTGATGCCGTGCCAGAGGATGCCGGCAAGGACGAACACGACCACGCACCCGACGACCAGCCTGGCGAGGATGCCCAGCTTCTGCGGCGCGGAACCGCTCATGTGCGCATCGCCCATCAGAAGGTGCCCATCAGAAGGTAAAGGACAGGCCGAGCACCGGACCGTACTGGGTGAAGTCGATCGAGCGAATGACCGCCCCGGCTCCGCTGCGGCCCTGGCTGTTCAACGCGTTGACCCCGGCAATGAGATTGAGCCACTTGGTCGCCGCCCAGGTCGCATAGACGCCGGCGCCCCACCCCCATGCGCCACCATCGACCCCCAGCCCCTGCACCGACGCCATGAGCTGGAAGCGCCAGCGAGGCCACGGGTAGATCGACGCCCTGAAGCCGAGCCAGGGCTGGAAGAAGCTGCTGCTGTCGTCGAGCGTGCTCACCAGCAGCCGCTGGCCTTGCGGCCCGAACCGGCTGAGATCGAGCGTGGTGCTCTGGGTGAAGTACGAGAAGCCGATCCGCGCATCCAGCGTCGTCGGAACCGGCCCGAGCGCGCCACGATAGACTTCGTATCCGAACCCGGGCGCCACCCGGACGAAGGACGTGCTGATGTCGAGCGATCGCCCGATGAGTCCAAGCGGACCCTCCGGAAGTCCTTTCGTCTGCGAGGCGGACAGGTAGTCGATGTCGAGCTCTGCCGACCAGGGCCCGTAGCGCGCCAGGCCATATCCCATGAAAACGCCGGTCAGGACGTTTCTGAGATCGGAGATGGTCGGTATGCCGGCGTTGATGTTGGCGCTCGCGCCGTTGCCCAGCTTGATGTGCGCGCTCGTTGCCGGCAGCCAGGCATAGGGGGCAAGCTCGAAATGCCACTGGGAGGTGCCGTCGGGCGCGTAGCCGTCGTCGGGCGAGACGGCGGCCCGGGCAGCCTGCGGCATGAGGATGCAGAGAAGACCAGCGAGAAGAATCGCAACGGGCACGCTTCGCATCGGCACCATCCTTCCCGTCATCTTCCGCCAACGCCTTCGCCTTCGGTCGATCCGCGGATCACGCACCGGAACCCGACATGGCTCATGCCGGAATCGACCGGCTGCGCGTGGCGCGCGGCCGGGCGGTAGCGGCGGCAATAGTTCGGCGCGCAGAGATGCGATCCGCCCTTGACGACTTTTCGCGGAATTTGGAGCGATGCGGCGCATTCGTCATAGCTCTCTCTCTCGCCTCCGCCGCGCGGATTCTCCGGGATGCAGCACGCCTTCGGCGCCTCCGCAGTGTGGCGGGCCGAGTACCAGTCTGCCGTCCATTCCCAGACATTGCCGATCATGTCGAAGAGACCGTAGCCGTTGGCCGGAAAGCTTTGCACCGGCGAGGTGCGCGGATAGCCGTCGGCGGCAAGGTTCTCGTTCGGGAACGCGCCCTGCCAGGTATTCGCCATGTGCACACCACCCGGTGTGAATTCATCGCCCCATGCGAACTCGGACCCATCGAGTCCGCCACGCGCCGCGTATTCCCACTCCGCTTCCGTCGGCAGCTCTTTGCCCGCCCAGGAGGCATAGGCTTCGGCGTCCTTGTACGCGACATGCACGACCGGGTGATCGTCGAGGCCCTGGTTCGACCGGCCACGGCCATGCGGGCGGCGCCAGTTGGCACCGAATTCGAACCGCCACCATTGCGACCAGTCATTGAGATCGACCGCCCGCCCGGGCGGCGTGAAAACCAGCGATCCCGGCCTCAGCATGTGCGGCAGCGCGCCCGGATAGTCCTTGGCATCCGGCGCCACCTCGGCAACCGTTACATAGCCGGTTGCTTCGACGAAGCGGCGGAATGCGCGGTTCGTGACCGGGGTGCGGTCGATCCAGAACGGGCCGACCGTCACCCGATGGACCGGGGCTTCTTCCGGGTAGTGCCGATCAGACCCCATCCGGAACGTACCGCCCGCGATCCAGACCATGCCCTGGTGCGACGGCGCCTCGCGATTCGCCCGGGCAAGGGACTGCCCGGCCTGGATTTGGTCGTTCAACGGGTCCACCCCCCCTGCTCAGGCGTCCGCCGGCAAGGCCAGGCCGGGTACGGACAGGCGCGTCGCCAAGGCTGACCGGCATAGGACGATGCGCACAGCCACCACGCTCACGCCGAAGAAGACAGCATATCGGCCAGGCCAAGGATCGAAGAGCCGTCGATAGGCGGGATTCCCGGTCACGCAGTACATTCCTGCATCGTTGCGAACGACGCGGCAAGGCCCCGGGCGCGAGCGGGGAAGATGATGTTGACCCCCGCCGTGCAGCCGAACCGGACAAGCCATTGCAGGACCGGGTCGAAGCGCATGCGAGGTTCCGGCCTAGGCCGGGTTCGTGACCACTTGGTAGATGACGCTGCTGCCGCTGTAGAAGGGCCGATAATAGGCGCCACCGAAGGCGAAATAGGTGACGCCTCCGATGTTTTCGCTGGAGGCGCCGCTCGGCAGGGTGCTCACAGTCGAGCCGATCGGCGGCGCGATCACCTGGTAACCGTTCGAGACCGGCACGTAAAATGCCCTGCCGCAGTCGAGGTCGTTCACGCCGTTGACGTAGACGGTGGTGCAGGAGGGGGAGAGGGTCGGAACAACTGCCCCCGTCGGTGGCGGGACGACGACGTATTGCGCCCCCTGCGCTCCGTAATAGACGCCATTCGCGTACCAATAGGGGCTGCCGGCAACCGACAGGGCCACCGCTGCCACCGGAAGCGCCGCAACGGTGGCGCCGATCGCAAATCCCGCCCCGAAACCGAGACCCGAGTGGTACCCGCCCCAGTGGTCGTTGTAGACGTTCCAGTTGTTCACATGATTGTACTGGAGATTGTTCGCCTCGTTGATACGGTTCGACTGCAGGTGATTGGCTTCGCTGAAACGATTTTGCTGGAACTGCGTGGCGTTCTGATGGAACCGGGGATGCGCCTGTTGGAAGCTGTCGGCGCGACTCGTAAAGTTTCCGGCAGTGTGCACGCTCCCGAAGCCGTCCCGGCCGAAGCCGGCGTCGGTGCTGCGGTCGAAACCGTCGCCATCACCGAAACGGTTGTCGCCGCCGAAAGAGCCGCCGTGAAACCCGCCGCGGTTGAAACCGCCGAACCCGCCGGCACGGAACCCGCCCCCGCCACGCCATGCAGCGGCGGGCTCGACGAGCAACGAGCCGGCCGCGATCAGGGCCGCGCCCGCCAACAGCACGGTTTTCAGGCTTTTCCACTTCGCATGGCGGTTGACCATCGAATCCCTCCCCCCTGCTACCTGGCGGACGCAACCGACTTGAACGGGATCTTCTGCGCATCGGGCGGCAGGTCGGCCGTGAAGACGGAGTCGTCGATGTGCGGAGAGAAATCCCAGTCGCTGAAGACGGCGCTGAACTCTGGCTCCGCCGGTTCCGTCTTGTAGGTGATGACGATCTTGCATGGGAGTGGCTGCGGTCCGCCGGCAATCCAGATCTGCCAGTCGATGTCCTGTTCGACGAAGGTGAGCGCGTGGCAGCTCTTGCCGTTCACTTCGGTCTCGCCGAGGTCGAGCCCGTATTTGACTTTCCCACGCAGGCTCGCCGCCGGGTCGCTGTAGAGAAAATCCGTAAGCGGCGGCGAGAAACCAAGCTGGCTGACCAGTTTGTCCAGCATCTGATCGATGGTCCGTGGGGCCACCTCGGTCGCGTAGAACGGTGTCGCCGGGTCATAGAGGGTGACCGTTTTGCCGTCATACCAGAAGAACCGATCGCCGAGATCGCCTCGCCATTCGACGTAGAGCCAGTCCGGCCGCTTCAGGGCCACATCTTCGACTGCGGAGAATTGCAGCTTCTGGCCGGACGGCAATACATGGTCGAACGTGACATCGGCGTGGAAGGTGAATGCGGCCGCGGAGGCGAGATAGGCTCCGCTCTCGCTGATGAGCGCTTCGGCCCGCTTCGCCACCACGGGCTTGCCGGCGCCCGCCGCTGCCCCGGTGCCTGTGCCTTGGGCGAAGGCGGGCCCGGACGTCACCATCGCAACGGCTACGAACCAGGCAATTCGCATCGGTGCACCTCTCTTCTGGGTCATGCGCCAGCCTCGAAGCATTGCCCATGAGAGCGGAGCGGAACACCACCCCGACGCCAAGGCGCCCCTTAAGGCGTTCGCCGGAGAGGCGCCTTCTCGCCGGCAATGCACAGCTTGCTCGCGAGCGCGCAGCCCCGCTATCCAATTTCGGCAGGCGCCAGGCAGCCCCGACTGTTCGGGATCGGAAAACTGACCAACGCCGCTCGCCGGCACGGGTGGCCTTGGCACATCATTGCCGAGGTCAATCGTTCGGGCAGGTTACGGATTATGGCGGCCCGTCACGCCCTATTGCGGCACGGTGAAGCCGCTCGATCCATTGGTTTCCTCGCCGTCCGGAAACGACCTGACCACCCAGTGCAGCACATACTCGCCGGCAGGCAGCCGCGGCGCCTCGGCGGCGAGCACGTTCGTTTGCGTGTCATGCGATGGCGGCAGCGTCTCGACGACGACACTGCCCCGGGTGATGAAAAGGACCGAGGTTCTGTGGTCCACCGGTCCGTCGAAGCGCACCACGTACTGGGTATTCTGCCCGCTGAGATAGATTTGCGGCCCTGGGGGCGAGCCGGCCACGTGCAGCGGGCGCGCCTCTACGCTTCCCAGCATCAGCAGCGAAAGGACTATTCCGCCGCCGGTCAGTCGGAGCCCGCGCATCTGGCCTCCTCCCTCGTTCGTGCCTTCCCGGAACAACCCGGCCCGGAACAACCCGGCCCGGAACAACCCGGCAAGGCCGGGGCTTCCATTTCAAGCCATCGGATGCGCTCGCTTCAAGCCTTCGCCCGACTCAGGCGAGGAGCCCGCGGCGCGCCAAGTTGCGCATCAGCGCCCCGGCCCCGAACGTCCAGGGTGGACAGGCATCGGCGGACTGGATGCGGTTGACCAGCCGGCCGAGAGCCGGCGCCTCGATCAGCACCAGGTCGCCCAGTTTGTGCGTGAAGCCCTTGCCTGCCTCGCCGCGATCGGCCACCGGCGCGAACATGGTGCCGAGAAAGAGCGCCGCCCCATCAGGATATTGGTGCTCGGCCGAGAAGAGCTGGCGCACCAGCTCTTCCGGATCGCGGCTGATCTCGCTGATCGAGGATGCGCCCCGCAGCACGAACCCGTCGCTTCCCTCCACCACCAGCGAGACCGTCATCCGCCGCACCTCGTCGATGCCGAACCCGGTATCGAAGAAGCGCACGAAAGGGCCGATCGCACAGGCGGCATTGTTGTCCTTGGCCTTCCCGAGCAGCAGCGCCGAGCGGCCTTCGAAATCCCGCAGATTCACGTCGTTGCCAAGCGCAGCCCCGACCACCCGCCCGCTCGAGGCGATCACCAGCACGACCTCCGGTTCGGGGTTGTTCCAGGATGATTTCGGATGCACGCCCGCCTCGACGCCGGTGCCAACGGCGGAGAGCGGTTGCGCCTTGGTGAAAATCTCGGCGTCCGGCCCGATCCCGACTTCCAGGTACTGGCTCCACGCGCCTTCCCTGACCAGGGTCTCCTTCAGCAGAGCCGCCTCCGCCGAGCCGGGCTTGAGCCGTGCGAGATCGCCGCCGACCAGGCGCGTCACCTCCGCACGGATCGTTTTCGCTGCCGCCGGGTTGCCGCGCGCCCGCTCCTCGATCACGCGCTCGAGGAGCGAGGCGACGAAGGTCACGCCGGCGGCCTTGATCGCCTGCAAATCGATCGGCGCGAGCAACGAGGGCTTCCCCGAATCGCGTTGCTCGGGCGGCGTGTTGGCGAGAATGTCGGCCAGCATCCCGATTTTCTCGCCGGCCGCGCTGCGCACCAGAGCGGCCGGCTCCGCGGCCTCGCAGAGATCGCGCATGGTCGGGAACGAGCGGGAAAGATCGACGACTGCTCCCTCGCGAACCGCCACCACCGCCGGCCCTGCTTCCCCCGGCAGCCAGACGCGCCCGGCGAGTGCCGCCGCTGCCGCGTCTTCCGGAAGCGTCTTTTCGAGCGCCCCTGCCAGCGCACTCATCCGTTGCCCTCCATCGCCAGGCTCGAGTAAGGCTAAACCATGATACCCCCGCATTGAACCGCGGGGCGTCGATTGTCACCCCTCCCCTGCCCCGCTATCGATGGCTCTACACCGCCAATGAAGGAGGCGCCGGTGCGCTTCGATGACGGGCGGGCACGCGACGTTCTCCGTCGGCTCTTCGATACGGCGGTGGCGGCAGCGGACCCGCGCGAGGTTCTGCCTCGGCATCTGCCGGAAAAGCCGAAAGGCCGATGCATCGTTGTCGGGATGGGGAAGTCGGCGGCGCTGATGGCCGCGGCGCTTGAGGAAGCCTGGCCCGAGGTTGCGCTCGAAGGCAGCGTCGTCACTGCTTACGGCCATGCAGTGCCGACGCGGCGGATCGAGGTGATCGAGGCGGCCCACCCGGTGCCGGATGCGATGAGCGAATTCGCCGCGCGGCGTCTGCTTGCGCGCGTGCGCGGACTGGCGGCGGCAGACCTCGTGATCGCACTGATTTCCGGCGGCGGCTCGGCCTTGGCGGCTCTCCCGGCGCCGGGCCTCGCGCTCGCCGACAAGCAGGCGGTCAACCGCGCGCTGCTCGCCTCGGGGGCGGCGATCGGAGAGATGAACATCGTCCGCAAGCACCTCTCGGCGATCAAAGGGGGCAGGCTCGCTGCCGCGGCAGCCCCGGCGCGCGTCGTGACGCTCGCGATCAGCGATGTGGCCGGTGACGATCCGGCGGTGATCGCATCCGGCCCCACCGTTCCGGACCCGAGCACGTTTGCCGAGGTGCGGAATATCCTCGCCCGCTACGCCATCGAGCCGCCCACCGCTGTGCGGCTCCGGCTGGCGGCGGCAGACGACGAGACGCCCAAGCCGGGCCGCCTGCCGGATGCGGAATTCCGCCTCATCGCAACCCCGATGATGGCGCTCGCGCAGGCGGCGGAGGCGGCGCGCGAGGCGGGGCTCAGGCCGCTCATCCTCGGCGATGCGCTGGAGGGCGAAGCGCGCGAGATGGCGCGGGTACTCGCCGGGATCGCCGCAAGCGTGGCTCGACACGCACAACCGCTCGCCGCGCCTGCCGTGCTGCTCGCGGCCGGCGAGGCGGGGGTCAGTATCGGCGCCGGTCCTGCCGGCCATGGCGGGCGCAATACCGAGTTCCTGCTCGCCCTCGCCCTCGCCCTCGCCGGCCGGCCCGGCATCTGGGCAATCTCCGGCGATACCGATGGCATCGACGGAATGGACGACGTGGCCGGTGCGATCCTCGCACCCGATACGCTCGCGCGGGCGCAGGAGCACGGGCTCGATGCACGGGCAATGCTCGCCGGCCATGACGGGCACAGCTTCTTCGGAGCGCTCGGCGATCTCATCCGCACCGGCCCGACGCTGACCAACGTCAATGATTTTCGGGCGATCCTGATTGCCTGAACAGCGGCACGCTCTTCCCTGCCGCCGCGATGGCGCGGTAAGGCTCGTCCGCAACTCCGCCCGCCCGCCGAGGAACCCGATCGCCATGGCCGACCTTTCCCGCCAGGAAGCCGCTCGCACGCCGCACATCCTCGCGATGCAGGTGGTGCCGGTCGCCGGGCGGGACTGCATGCTGCTGAACCTCGCCGGCGCCCACGGCCCCTTCTTCACCCGCATCGTCGTCCTGCTCAAGGACAGCTCCGGCAACACCGGGCTCGGCGAAGTGCCCGGCAGCGAGAGCATCAGGCTGGCGCTCGAGAATGCCCGCGCGCTCGTGCTCGGCCGGTCGATCGGCGAGTACCAGGCGATCCTCGAGGCGATCCGCGCCGCGCTCACGGCAGGAACGGAGCGGCAGAGGATCGTGCATCGCGCAGCTTCGACTGCCGAAGCTCTCGTGCTCAGCCAGCCGCACGAGATCAATCTCCGCATCGAGAACGTCGTCACCGCGGTCGAGGCCGCGTTGCTCGATCTCCTGGGAAAACATCTCGGCGTGCCGGTGTGCGCACTCATTGGCCGCGGCAGGCAACGCGATGCGGTGCCGGTGCTCGCCTATCTCTTCTACCTCGGCGACCGCACCCGGACCGGCCTCCCCTACCCAGAACCGGCCGGCCCCGCCGGCGCCTGGGAGCGGGTGCGCACCGAGCCCGCACTCGATGCCGAGGCCATCGTCCGCCAGGCCGAGGCCGCAACCGATCGCTACGGCTTTCGCGACTACAAGCTCAAAGGGGGAGTGCTGCCGGGCGAAAAGGAGATGGGCGCAGTGGAAGCGCTGAAACGGCGCTTTCCTGAAAGCCGCGTCACGCTCGATCCGAACGGTGCCTGGTCGCTCGCCGAAGCCATCGCACTCGGCCGCGCGCATGGACAGGCGCTGGCCTACGCCGAGGATCCGTGCGGGCCGGAAGACGGCTATTCGGGGCGTGAAGTGATGGCGGAGTTCCGCCGTGCCACCGGCATCCCGACCGCAACCAACATGGTGGCGACGGACTGGCGGCAACTTGCCCATTCCCTCGCCCTCAACGCCGTCGATATCCCGCTGGCCGACCCGCATTTCTGGACCCTCCAGGGCGCGGTCGAGGTCGCCGGGCTGTGCGAAGCCTTCGGCCTGACCTGGGGCTCGCACTCCAACAATCATCTCGACATTTCGCTCGCCATGTTCACCCACGCGGCGGCGGCCGCGACCGGCCGGATCACGGCGATCGACACGCACTGGATCTGGCAGCAGGGAACGGAGCGGCTCACCACGGAACCGTTCGAGATCGTTGCCGGCGAAATCCGCCTTCCCGATCGCCCCGGCCTCGGCATCGAGATCGATCCCGGCCAACTCGAAAAGGCAAATGCTCTCTACCGAAAGGCCGCTACCGGCGCCCGCGACGATGCGGCAGCGATGCAGTACCTCGTGCCGGGCTGGACCTACGATCCGAAGCGCCCCAGCCTCGCCCGCGCCGGAAGCTGAGCATTGCGGAGACAACACGATGGATGTACCCGCTCCGATTCCCTATTCCGATGAAAAGCTCGCGCGAATCCTGCGCCACGTCCGCACGATCGCGCTGGTCGGCGCCTCGCCGGAGTGGAACCGGCCGAGCTACTTCGTGATGAAGTATCTCCAGGGGAAAGGATTCCGCATCATCCCCGTGAACCCGACGATCGCCGGGACGACGCTGCTCGGCGAGCGCGTCTATGCCAGCCTCAGGGAAATTCCCGAACCGGTCGAGATGGTGGAAATCTTCCGCGCCTCCCGCCATGCCGGGCCGATCGTATCCGAGGCGATCGAGATCGGCGCCAGGGTGGTGTGGATGCAGCTTGGCGTGCGCAACGAGGAAGCAGCCGCCAAGGCGGAGGCGGCCGGGCTCGAGGTGGTGATGGATCGCTGCCCGAAGATCGAATATGGGCGGCTCGCCGGAGAGCTTTCCTGGAGCGGGGTCAATTCCGGCCTCGTCCGCAACCGCGCCGCCGAGGCGCCGAAAGGGCCGCGACGGCGCGGCAGGGCCGCTCCCCGCAACTCTCCCCGCGGGAGCGGCGGGAACGAAACCTTCGGGTTCGAAACCCGCGCCATCCATGCCGGGGCCGCCCCCGATCCCACCACCGGCGCCCGCAACACGCCGATCTTCCAGACCACGGCTTACGTGTTCGAGGATGTCGATCACGCCGCCTCGCTCTTCAACCTGCATGACTTCGGCTATCTCTATTCGCGCCTCACCAACCCGACCGTCTCCGTGCTCGAGGAACGCGTCGCAAGCCTGGAGGGCGGGCGCGCCGGGCTCGCCTCGGCTTCCGGCCACGCCGCGCAATTCCTGATCTTCGTGACCATGCTCGAGCCCGGGGACGAGTTTCTTGCCTCGCGCAATCTCTATGGCGGATCGCTCACCCAGTTCGGCCTCTCCTTCAAGAAGCTCGGCTGGACCTGCCATTTCGTCGATCCCCGCGAGCCCGGGAATTTTGCGGCCGCGCTGACGCCGCGCTGCAAGGCGATCTTCGTCGAGAGCCTCGCCAACCCGGGCGGCATCGTCGTCGATCTCGCCGCGATCGCCGCCATCGCGCACGGCGCCGGCATTCCGCTGATCGTCGACAACACCCTGGCGAGCCCCTATCTCTGCCGCCCGATCGAGTGGGGCGCGGATCTGGTCTGTCACTCGACAACCAAGTTCCTCTCCGGGCACGGCCATGCCCTCGGCGGCGTGATCGTGGAATCGGGCCGGTTCGACTGGAGCGCCGGCGGACGGTTCCCAGCGCTCACCGAACCGGAGCCTGCCTATCACGGGCTTCGCTTCTACGAGAATTTCGGCGACTTCGCCTTCACCACCAAGGCCCGGGCCGTCGGCCTCAGGGATTACGGGCCGGCGCTCTCGCCAATGAATGCGTTCCTCACCATCACCGGCATCGAGACCCTGCCCGTGCGCATGGAGCGGCACGTGGCAAACACCCTCGAGGTGGCACGCTTCCTCGAGAGCCACCCCGCCGTCTCATGGGTCTCCTATGCCGGTCTCGATTCGAGCCCGTATCGGGCGCTGGCGCAGAAATACATGCCGCGCGGCGCCGGCGCGGTGATGACGTTCGGCGTCAGGGGCGGCTTCGAGGCGGGAGTGCGGACGGTCGAGAACGTGCGGCTGTTTTCGCATCTCGCCAATATCGGTGATACCAGGAGCCTGATTCTGCATCCGGCCTCGACCACGCACCGGCAGTTGACGGACGAGCAGCGCCAGGCCGCCGGCGCCGGTGCGGACGTGATCCGCCTTTCCGTCGGCCTCGAAAGTGCCGAGGATCTGATCCGCGACCTCGACCAGGCACTGGCTGCGCACTGAACGCGTCGCACTTGTTCACAGCCCGCCCGCTGCTGTAGGGTCAGACATTGCCGACGCCGTGGCAATGACTGAACGCAACAGCCGGAGGAGGAAACGATGGCAGTCGCATCGGTCTCGAGAATCAGGGCATCGTCATCGGAAGGTTTCGATGCGGCGGTGCGCGAAGGCCTGGCGCGGGCGAGCAAGACGCTGCGCGGCATCACCGGGTTGCACGTCGTTGACATGAAGGCCGCCGTCTCGAACGGCAAGATCACCGAATATCGCGTGACGATGGAGGTGACCTTCATCCTCGAGCAGTGAGCCCCGCCCTGAATACGGCGGCATCATGATAAGGCGGCAATTCGACCCGCCGAATTGGCCAGAGACCCAGAGGGAGCAGCGAGGCTTCGAGAGCCGCGGGCGTCATGAGGCTCGCCGGCACCGTCCCGGGGTCAGGCCAAAGCGCCCGCCACCAGTCCGCATCCGGCATGCTGGTCGCGGGGAACAGAGCAGCGTTCATTCCATGGTTCTTCTGCTCGGACAAAAGGAAAGCGGCGCCGGGCTGGCGCGCGCTGGGGATGGACAGGTGCGAGGCGGCGCACGAAAGAGGGTGCGCACCTTCAGGGACGAGTGGGATGGAACAGAGACTGACGAGGATCGACTGGACGGCAGTTGAGAAGGCGATTGCCCGTCGTGAGCAGAATGGCATCGTGATCGGCGCAGCCGTGATCGCCCCCTCGGGCGAGCGGTTCAGCCACAACGGAACCCGCCGGTTCGTCGCGGCCAGCACCGTCAAGGTGCCGCTGATGATCGCACTCTTCCGCGAGATCGAGGCCGGGCGCCAGCGGCTCGACGAGACGTATTCCCTGCGCGAGAGAGACCGCGCGCCGGGCAGCGGCGTGCTTTTGCACCTCCATGAAGGGATCGCGCTCACGCTCGGGGATCTCGCCTATCTGATGATTTCCATCAGTGACAACACGGCGACCAACGTGCTGATCGACCGGATCGGAATGCCGTGCGTCAATGCCGTCATGCGGGCGCTCGGGATGCCGGACTCGACGCTCGAGCGCCCGATGCACGGGCACGCCGCCGAACCTGGCAAGCCGGAAAACTGGGCAACGCCCGACGATTATGCACGGGCGATCGCAGCGCTCTTCGACCATACCGCCGCCTCACCCGCATCGTGCAAAGCGATGACGGCCTACCTGGAGAAACAGCAGAACGAGCGGCGAATCGCGCGCTTTCTTCCAAAGGACGATCGGCCGCGCTGGGGTTCGAAGACCGGCAGCGTAGCCGGCATCGTCAACGACGTCGGCTTTATCGAGACCGCACGCGGCATGCTGGTCCTGAGCATATTCTGCGAGACCAACGACCCCCATTCCGGGGAAGAGATCATCGGCGAGATCAGCGCGGCGGCCTGGCACGCTGTCCGCTAGCAACCAAGGCCGGCTCAGGCGCTGAGGGCGGCGGGCTCGTCCGGCTGGCCAAGCCGCTCCTCGATGGCGGCCGCAGCCTCCTGCACGGCGGCAACGTAGCGGGCGCGGTTGCGGCGCGCACGTTCTTCGACGGTGACGATCGAGAGCGTCGCTTGGCAGGCACCGGTGCGATCCCGGATCGGAGCCGCGAGGCTGGCAACGGCCTCCGACGTACGGCCGAACTGCATCGCGATGCGACGGGTGAAAGCGGCGGCGGATTCCGCTGCCAGCGCCTCCGGGTCGGTCGGGGCGCGCCCGGTCGGCGAGGGGCGTGCGGCGCGGCGGAAGAGCATCCTGCGCTCGGCGAGTGGCAGGTGGCCCGCCAGCAGCAGCCCCGACGCGGTCCAGTTCAGCGGCAGGCGCGTGCCGACGCGCGTGCTGATAGGATACTGGCCAGGCCCTTCCGCCATCGCAAGAATCACCATGCTGTCGCCGTCACGCCCGCAGATTTGCACCGTCTCGCCGATACCGGCCGCGAGCGCACGCATCACCGGCCCCGCCAGTGCGAGGAGGTCGAGCGCACGCGCGTACGCGAGACCGTAATGAAGAAGCCGCGGCCCGAGCCAGATGCGATTGTCGGCTTCCCGCGCCAGCAGGTTGCGCCGCAGCAGGGCCTCGACCACGGCATAGATCGACGAGGGAGGTGCGCCGACACTGCGGCCGATTTCGTAAGGCGTGGCCGGCCGCCCGTGCTGTTGAAGATGATCGAGAACCTGGAGCGCGCGGTCGAGAAAGCTTGCCCTGATGCGCGGCGGCGCGGCGAGGGAAAGAGGAACAGCGGCGCTGGTGGAGCGGCGTTGGCGCATCACTGGGGGCGTCCCGGAGTACCGGTATATGCTCCGCACTTAAAGAAGGTCCGCGCCGCTGGCAATGCCTGCCCAGGTTGACGCCCCCGCCCCTCCCGGCGCAGCGCCGGCGAGCGATATCCGCGCCGCACTCGGACGACGCCCGATCGTCAACGTCTCCGGCACCATGACCGCGCTCGTCGCGCGGTGGCTTGCCGAAGAGATCGAACGGGCGCGCACCGCCACCGCGCCCCTCGCAACCCCGCTTTCCGAACGCCGCCGCCGCATCGCCGCTCTGTTCGCCTGGCCCGACTGAAAGAAAAGGCAGGGAGGAGGCCGATCGCGGCGCGCGGATCACGGGATTCGTTCTGCTGCACCACTGCTCGGCCCTCGACTGCCCGCTCGACCATGCAGTCGCAGAGTTCTTCGTCTTGCGCGAATACCGCAGCAGCGGCGTGGGCACGCGCGCCGCGCACCTCGCGTTCCGTCGCTTCCCCAGGCGTTGGGAGGTTCCGATGGCGGAGTATAATCGGCCCGCGCTGGTCGGAGCCTGTCTTCTCTCTCGACAACCAGGCAGCACGAAGCGACTGAGGAAAAAGGAACGAACCATGAGTGGAGCAGCCAAAGACCGGAACATCCTGCATCACATCCAGGAACTGACCGAGGAGGAGGAACGGCTTTATCGGGAGAGCAAGATCTCCGAAGCCGATCTTGCTCGCCTGAAGGCAATCGGAGTCCAGCTTGACCAGTGCTGGGATCTGCTACGCCAGCGCCGGGCGCTCCGCGAATTCGGCAACAGCCCGGATGAAGCCCAGGTGAGGACGGCGAGCGTCGTCGAAAAATACGAGGGATAGCGGGTGTACCCCCGCCCTCCGCCGCGCCGCGCCTTGCCCCGTCATCCGGCGGCGGAAAACGACAAGCGCGTCACCGCCGAAGCCGATGTCGGCGTGATGGGAAAGGAGCGCCTCCTCGCCTTCACCGACGGCGTGATCGCCATCATCATCACGATCATGGTGCTCAATCTCGAGCTGCCGCGCGGATCGAACGTTGCCGCGCTCGCCGGGGTCGCGCCGGTATTCTTCTCCTACGTGCTGAGCTTCCTCTATGTCGGCATCTACTGGAACAATCACCACCACTTCTTCCACCTGGTACGGCGGGTGAACGGGGCGGTGCTCTGGGCCAACCTGCATCTCCTGTTCTGGCTCTCGCTCATTCCCTTCGCCACCCGCTGGGTCGGGCAATTCCATTTCTCTCCCGTTCCGACAGCGACGTATGGAGCGGCGCTCCTGATGCCGGCGATCGCCTGGTACGTGATGCAGAGCGTGATCATCGCCACAGAAGGAGAAGGCTCCATCCTCAAGCGGGCGATCGGAAGAGACTTCAAAGGCAGGCTCTCACCCTTCTGCTATCTCGCCGGCATCTTCCTTGCCTTCGTCGATCCGCGCCTCTCGGATGCGATCTATGTCGCGGTCGCGCTCGTCTGGCTGATCCCCGATCGCCGGATCGAGCGGCTGATCGGCGAAAGCCCGGAATAAATCCGCAAGGAGGTCCGGCGTCCGCCCCACCTCACAAGGAAACCTTCAGCTTCGCCATCACTTCCCCGATGATGCCGCGGCGGAAGGCCAGCACCGCAGCAATGAAGATGGCGCCCTCCGCCACCGTGACCCAGGAGCCGAACGGCGCCAGGTAGTTCTCCATCGCCGACAGCGCCAGCGAACCCGTGAGTGGCCCGAACACGGTCCCGAACCCGCCGACCAGCGCCATCAGCACCACTTCGCCGGACGTGGTATAGTGTACACTTTCAAGCGTCGCGAAGCCGAACACCAGCGCCAGCAGCCCGCCCGCCACGCCGGAAAACAGCGCCGAGAGAACGAACGCGATCAGCTTGTAGTTCTTCGTCCGGTAGCCGAGCGAAGTGGCCCGCGGCTCGTTCTCGCGAATCGCCTGCAGCACCTTGCCGAATGGCGAGTGGATGATGCGATGCACGGCGAGAAAGCAGAGAATGAACACGCCTGCCGTGAACCAGTACATCGCCATCGAGCCGGCGAGCGGAATGGCGCCGAACAGCTTCAGGCGCGGCACTTGCTGGATGCCGTTCTCGCCATGGGTGAACGGCACCTGGACACAGAAGAAATAGACGAGCTGCGCCAGCGCCAGCGTGATCATGGCGAAATAGATGCCGGTGCGCCGGATCGAAAGCCACCCGATCACTACTCCGAGTGCCGCTCCGGTCAACCCGCCGATCGCAACCGCAACTTCGGCCGGAATGCCGAGATTCTTCGCCGACCAGGCGGCGGCGTAGGCACCCATGCCGAAGAAGGCCGCATGGCCGAAGGAAACCAGCCCGGAATAGCCCGCCAGCAGGTTGAAGGCCATGACGAAGATTGCGTAGCACAGCACCCGCATCAGGAAGAGCGGGTAGAGCACCCAGGGGGCGATGGCGATGCAGGCGAGCATGCACAGGAAGCCGACCAGATAGTCGCGCGACGGCTTCCGCACATCGCCCCGCATCTCAGGCCACCTTGCCGAACAGCCCGCGCGGCAGGACGAGCAGCACGAACGCCATGACGAGGAAGATCACCATGTCGGCACCCTCAGGGTAGAACACCGAGGTCAGCCCCTGGATCACTCCGAGTGCAAAACCGGTGACGATCGAGCCAAGGATCGAGCCCATGCCGCCGATCACCACCACGGCGAAGACGACGATGATGAAATTCTCGCCCATGTCGGGATTGACCGTATAGATCGGCGCCGCCAGCACTCCGGCAAAACCGGCCAGTGCAACGCCGCCTGCGAAGGTGAACGTGATCATGCGCGGTACGTTGACGCCGAAGGCCCGCACCAGCGGCGCATTTTCCGTTGCCGCCCTCAGCGTCGCGCCAAGTCTCGTCTTCTCGATGATGGCCCAGGTCGCAAAGCAGACGATCGCCGCCGCTAGCACCACGAAGCCGCGATAGGTCGGAAGGAACATGAACCCGAGCTGCGCGCCGCCCGAAAGCGAAGGAGGGATCTCATACGGCAGGCCGGCGCTGCCGTAGCCGTTGCGGAACAGCCCTTCGATCACCAGCGCCACGCCAAAGGTCAGCAGGAGGCCATAGATCGGATCGATCTTGTAAAGGGGCGCGATGATGGTCCGCTCCAGCAACACCCCCAGGGCGCCCACGATCAACGGCACGAGCACGAGCGCCGGATAGAATCCAATTCCCGCGTAGTGCAGCAGCATCCAGGCGACGAACGCACCTGTCATGAACAGAGAGCCATGCGCGAAGTTGATGATGTTGAGCATGCCGAAGATGACGGCAAGTCCGAGCGACAGCATCGCATAGAAGGCGCCGTTGATCAGTCCGAGCAGGATCTGGCCGAGCAGAAGGGGCGCCGGCACGCCGAAGATCATCACCATCGAGACGGCATTCCCCCCTCCCCGCCCCTCCGTGCGTCCGCGATCGGCTGCCCGGCCCGCGATCACCCGCGGCGGAATCGCCGGAGGGCGTGAATCGCAAGCTCGAACAATGTCCCGGACCCTTGCCGGACGGCGCGGTCAGACCGACAAGGGTCTAATACCAACTTCCGCTCATGCGTGACGCACTCACATGACCTCGAAACACCTTGCCCTCTCCCTCTGGGCCGGGCTCCCGGCAAAGTCCTCGGACTTTGCCGGGGACCCGGTAAGGGGCCTCCTCTCTCCTCCCCTCTCCCTCTGGGAGAGGGGCCGGGGGTGAGGGTTGGGGCTGAGGGAGCCTCTCCGCATGAACAGAAGCCGGTACGAGCGCTGGCGCCCGGCCGGTCAGGCCTTGTCGAGATAGCAGCCGGTATCGGCAACCGGCACCGCCGCCTCCTCGGCCGGGGTGGTGGCGATCAGCTTGTAATAGTCCCAGGGCTCCTTGCTTTCCGCCGGCGTCTTCACCTGGAACAAATGCGCCGACACGAGGTGCCGCCCGTCTTCGCGGATCGTGGTGGCGCCGAACACATCGTCGTCGACCGGCATCTTCTTCATCTGGGCAATCGCCGCCGCGCCGTTCGCCTTCGCCGCCGCCATCCCCATCGCCGCCGCCGCCTTCAGATAATGCATCGTCACCGAATAACAGCCGGCCTGGATCATGTTCGGCCGGATCGCGTTCGGCATCTTCGGCAAAACCCGCTTCGTGAAGGCGCGACTCCGATCGTTCAAATCCCAATAGAAGCTCTCCGTCAGCACCAGCCCCTGCGCCGTCTCGAGCGTCAATGCATGCACGTCGGCGATCAGCATCAACAGCGCCGCCAGCCGCGTCTGGCCACTCACGATGTCGAATTCATGCGCCTGCTTCACGCAGTTCTGGGTGTCCGTGCCCGCATTCGCCAGCCCGATCACCTTGGCACCGCTCGCCTTGGCCCGCACCAGATAGGAGGAAAAATCGGTGGTCGCCGGAAAAGGGTAGGCGGAGGCACCCAGCACCTTCCCCCCACCCCGTTTGACAAAGATCGTCGTGCTGTCCTGCAGGTCGTGCCCGAACACATAGTCCGCGGTGATGAAGTACCACGTATCGCCACCGGCCTTCACCAGTGCCTGGCCGGTCGAACGGCCCAGCATGTAAGTGTCGTAGGCCCAGTGCACGGTGTTCGGCGTGCACTGCTTGCCGGTCAGATCCGGTGTCCCTGCCGCCGAGTTGAGGAACACCTTGTTCTTCTCCTTCACCACAGTGTTGACGGCGAGCGCGACCGAGGATGTCGGCACATCGACAATGGCATCCACGCCATCCCGGTCGAACCACTGCCTCGCGATGGTCGCCCCGACATCCGGCTTGTTCTGGTGATCGGCCGAGATGACCTCGACGGCAAAACCCGGATGTGCGGCCATGAATTCACTGACGGCCTGCTGCGTGCAGACGACCGAGCCCTTGCCGGTGTCGGTACTGTAGGTGCCGGACATGTCGGTGAGCACGCCGAGCTTGATGCCGGGCGTAGCCGCGCGCGCTGCCGCACGCGGCAGGGTCGCGGCAACGGCGGCGGAGCCGATCAGGGAACGGCGGGAGATCACCATCGAAAGCCTCCTCTCTCTCGGTTGTGATTGCTCGATCAGGCCGCGGCTGCCCGCCGAGTACGGTCAGTCGCGCGCAATACGTAAGCGGCATTCGCCCCGATCTCTCGGGTGAATGCGGGCGCTCGCCGTGAAACATGCAACTCGGCATCTTCATTCGCAAGCGCAAATGCCCGGATTCCAGTTAATTCCGAGCCTCGAGCAGCCGATGTCGGCGAGCCGCGCCGCGGCCTCCCCTCTCTCTCGGCCCAGGCCGCGCGCGCCTGGCCTCTCGCCCTCAGATACCGAGATAGCGACTGATCTTCGTCATGCTGGCCGCCAGCGCCGACTGCGGAAAGCCGTCCACCACGCGGCCGTGTTCCACCACGTAGTAGCGATCCGCGACCGTTGCCGCGAACCGGAAGTTCTGTTCGACCAGCAGCACGGTGAGCCCCCGCTCCTTGATCGCGCGGATGGTCTGGCCGATCTGCTGCACGATGACGGGTGCCAGCCCCTCGGTCGGCTCATCGAGCAGCAGAAGCTGCGCGCCGGTCCTGAGGATGCGCGCGATGGCCAGCATCTGCTGCTCCCCGCCCGAAAGCTTGGTGCCCTGCCCGGCCTCCGCCCGCTCGAAGATGTTGGGGAAGAGGGCGCCGATAGAGGCAAGGTCCATGCCGCCCCGCCCAACTACCGGCGGCAGCAGCAGGTTTTCCATCACCGTGAGCGATGCGAAGATCCCCCGCTCCTCCGGGCAGAAGGCGATGCCACGCCGCGCGATCCTTTCCGGCGAAAGGCGCACCGTCTCCGCCCCGAGATAACGGATGCTGCCTTCGCGGCGCGGCACAAGGCCCATGATCGACTTGAGAGTCGTCGTCTTCCCGGCCCCGTTGCGGCCCAGGAGCGTCACCACCTCGCCGGCCTCGACCGCGAATTCGATGCCGTGCAGCACATGGCTTTCGCCGTACCAGGCCTGCAGCCCCTCGACCTCAAGCATGCTCGGTGCCGAGATAAGCCGTGATGACATCGGGGTGCCGGGCCACGGCGGCATACTCGCCCTCGGCCAGCACCCTTCCCCTGGTCAGCACGGTCAGGGTGCTGCAAAGCCCCGCCACGACCGAAAGATTGTGCTCGACCATCAGGATCGTCCGGCCCCGCTGCACGCGGCGGATCAAGGCGGTGATCCGCTCGACCTCCTCGTAGCCCATGCCCGCCGTCGGCTCGTCGAGCAGCAGCATCTTCGGCTCCAGCGCCAGCGTGGTCGCGAGTTCCAGGGCGCGCTTGCGGCCATAGGGCAACCTCACCGCGATCGTTGCCTCCTCGTCCGCCAGCCCGACATCGGCCAGAAGCTCATGCGCCCGTTCGTCATGCATCCGGAGCGCCTTCTCGGAATGCCAGAACGAATAGGGGCTTACGCCGCGGGTGCGCGCCAGCGCCACGCGCACATTGTCGAGCACGGAAAGATGAGGAAACACGGCCGAAATCTGGAAACTGCGCACCAGGCCGAGACGCGCCACCTCGGCCGCCCGCAGGCCCGTGATATCGCGTCCCTGGAAGCGGATCGTTCCCTCGGTCGGCTCCAGGAACTTCGAGAGCAGGTTGAAGCAGGTGGTCTTGCCGGCACCGTTCGGCCCGATCAGGCCGTGGATCGTGCCCTCGGCAACAGACAGATCCACCCGGTCGACCGCCCGGAAACGGCCGAACTCCCTGACCAGCCCTCGCGTTTCCAGGATGCTTTGAGACACCTTTCGCTCCTCACACCGTCCCGCCGAGTTCCTCCGCAAGCTCGGCCAGTTCCTTCCCGCCGGCCATCAACCCTTGCAGATCTTCGATCGAGGCCTCGCCGCGGCGAAAGCGGCCCGCCACGCGGCCGCGGTTGAGCACCGTGAAGGCATCGCCGACCGCCATCGCATGGCGGACATTGTGCGTGATGAAGATGACCCCGAGCCCCTTGCCCCGCACCTGGTGGATGTAGCGCAGCACCATCGAGGTCTGGGCGACGCCGAGCGCCGAGGTCGGCTCGTCGAGAATCAGCACGCGGGCGCCGAAGAAGACGGCCCGTGCGATGGCCAGGCACTGCCGCTCGCCGCCCGAGAGCGTGCCGACCGCCTGCTCCGGATCGCGCAGGTCGATCCCGATGCGCCGCATCTCTTCGCGCGCCACCCGGTCGGCATACGCGAACTTCATTACGTGGAACGGGCCGAGCCAGCGCACCGGTTCCCGGCCCATGAAGAAGTTGCGGGTAATCGACATCAGCGGTACCAGTCCGAGATCCTGGAACACGGTGGCGATGCCGGCATCGAGCGCATCGCGCGGGGAACCGAAACCGGCATCCCGGCCGGCCACCAGGTACTCGCCCTTGGAGGGGCGGAAGACCCCCGAGAGGATTTTGATCAGGGTCGATTTGCCGGCGCCATTGTCGCCGAGCAGGCAGTGCACCTGGCCCTCTTCCAGGGTGAACGAAATTCCGGCCAGCGCGATCACGTGGCCGAAATGCATGTGGATGTCCCGCGCCTCGATGAGCGGCATGTCCATCGTCAGCGCTCGCCCGTGACGCGGCGCCTGATCAGCGTGTTGAACAGGACGGCAATCAGGAGCAGCGCGCCGAGGAAGACACGGAACCAGTTGTTGTTCCAGTTGGCGAAATAGATGCCCTGCTGGGCGATGCCGAAGATGAGGGCGCCGAAGCAGGCGCCGATCGCCGAGCCATAGCCGCCGGTGAGCAGCGAGCCGCCGATCACGGCGGCGATGATCGCCTCGAACTCCATGTCGAGGCCACGGTCGGCAGCGGCGGAGCCGAATTCCATCACCTGGGCGATCCCGAGCAGGGCGGAGCAGAAGGCCGTCGCGGCAAACAGGATGACCTTCACGCGCGCCACCGGCACGCCAAGGCTGCGCGCCGCATTCGCATCACCGCCGGCGGCGAAGATGTAGTTGCCGAAGCGCGTGGAGGACAGCACGAAGTGCGCGACCGCGGCGATGATCACCCACCAGATCATGACCATCGGTATCCCGGAGACGAGCGGCGAGCCGTCACGATAGGTGCCGATCAGATGCGCGTGGGCGAGGAAGACGAAGACCGGTTGCGCGATCTGGCCGCCGAAGACGGGGGCGAGCCAGTCGCCCTTGGCGGCACGGTTGACGCCGCTGATGATGGTCTGGTTGGTGAGCATCACCGAAAGCGCGAGCGAGAGGCCGCGCAGGATGAAAAGGAACGCCAGCGAGACGATGAACGAGGGCAGCCGCGTGCGGATGACGAGATAGCCGTCGAGCCAGCCGAGCGCGACCGAAAGGGCGAAGGCGAACAGGATCGCCACCCACACCGGCCAGCCCCAGTAGACCGCCGGAATCGCCGCCATCATCCCGGAGAAGCCGATCATCGAGCCGATCGAAAGATCGAACTCGCCGGCAATCATCAACAGGGCCGCCGGCACCGAGACGACGCCGAGTTCCGCCGAGACATGCAGCCAGTTCATGATGCCGTCGGCGGCGAACATGCCGGAACCGGCGGCCGCGAAGGCGAAGAAGACCAGCAGCAGCACCACGCCGACACCCGCACCGGAATCCGGGCGCATCATCAGCCGCTGCGCCCAGTTGATCCGGCCGAGCCGCTCGTCCAGCCGCGGCGGCGGGGCGGCTCCTGTTATCCGGCTTTCATCCATCGGCCGGTGCCGCGCCGGATCGCGCCCCGCCGCAACCTCCCTTCAGCGATAGGTGCCGGCATACTTCTCGACCAGGTCGACATTCGCCTTGGTGACGAAGCCAGGCCCGGTCAGGATCACCTTGTCCGCCGGGATCACGCCGTAGCGGTCATAGTTCGCGAGGAAGACCACCGGCAGATAGCCCTGCAGATAGGGTTGCTGATCGATCGCCCAACTGACCGTGCCGTCCTTGATGCCGGCCACGATCTCGGAGGAGAGATCGAAGGTGCCGAAATAGATGTGCCCGGCCATGTGCATCGCCTTGAGTGCGGCGATGGTCGGGATGGCGGAGAGCGGCCCGAGCGCGAGCACGGCCTCGGTCTTCGGGTTGGCGCGCAGATAGGCCTCGACCTTGCTTTCGACCACGGTGGGGTCGGTGCCGCTGTCGATCATCTGCGAACCGAGGGCAATTCCGAGCCCCTTGGCGAAGCCTGCGCAGCGCTCCACAGAGGCGGAGTTGGTGATGTAGTGGTTGACGCAGACGAAGTTGTGGATGCCATCCTTCTTGGCGCGCTCGCCGGCCAGGAGGCCCGCCGTATAGTCGGGCTGGCCGATATGCATCAGGGCACCGATCTCTTCGGACTGCTCGGGCGTGCCGGAATTGACGGTGATCACCGGAATGCCCCGCCGCACCGCGTCGATGAGCGGTTTGCCGATCACGTTGAAGTCGGCGATCGTGCTGATGATGCCATCGGGATGCGAGGCGGCGGCCTGTTCGATCAGGCGCGCCATGGTGGCAAGGTCCCCGTTCGGCGGGTTGCGGTACTCGACTTCGACGCCGGTTTGCTCGGCTGCGACCTTGATGCCGTTCTTGACCGTGTTCCACCAGGAATCCGAATCCGGTGCGTGGGAGACGAACACGAAGCGGAGCTTTTGTCCGGCCGCCGCGGCCGTGTGGGAGACCAGGCCGAACGCGAGCGCCGCCAGCCCGGCGATGAAAAGGAGACGAATTCGTTGCGCCATGCTGCTTCCTCCCGGGCCCGGATTTGGCCGGGCTCTTCGAGCCGAAATTATACGCCGGCGAGGGACGGCGGCAAACCTCCTCACTTCCTGCCGATCGCAGCGGCTCTGCACGCGCTCCTTGCTCCCTGATTCGTCGATCCTTTTCCCCTCCTTGAAGCGGCATCTCCGCCCAGCGCCGGCCGCGGCGCTTCCCTAACTTTTCCATAAGTTCAGATAGATAATTCCGTATCCTGTCCATATCATCACGATATAACCACTTGATATTCAATCTTTCTGCATTGAATCAGACCCGCTCCCCAGGACATCCTCAACTGATGGATGAGGATCGGCCAGGCGAGGTCCCTGCCGGCGGCGGTACCGGGAGACGCTCCGGCACGCTTCTGTCCGGCATCTCCTTCCCGGCTGGCGTTGCCGGGCTGTGGCGCCGTCTCGATTGCCTGGATGAGATCACGGAGTGGCGGATCGTGATCGTCGTTGCGGGGATGGAAGGGGCGCTGTTCAGCGTCATTGCCGGCCAGGCGCCGGGGCTGGTGGCGGACAGCGCTCAACAGCGCGCTCGCCTCCTGTGCGCCCGGCGTGGTCGCGGTGAACATCGGCAATGGCTTTGGCGCGGCATGCGCCGCGCTCAAGCTGATCCGGGTTTTCGCGCCTGAGTAGAGCGCGGCCGCGTGGCGACTCGCGTGTATTATGGACGCGTCATCAGCACTTTTGGGGGTCTGCCTCATTCTGTGTGGGTGTGTCTTGGCTGTCATGGCGGAGTGGGATTGTGCGGGCTTTTGAAGGGTACGACGGTGTGTCCCGTATTTGCTATAATAGGGTGCGAACGAAGGACAACAGACCCATGGACAAGACCGTTCGCCGCTACGCCGACTTTGAGGAAATGAAGGCGGACGAATACCGCTACTGGCAAAGCCGTCCCGTCCATGAGCGCATCGCGGCGGTGTCGGAACTCACCCAAGAACAATATGCGCTGAAAGGTGCGGCTCCGGATGTACCCAGACTTCAAAGAACTCTTGTCCGTTTTGAACGAGCACCGCGTTAAGTATCTTGTCGTCGGGGCCTACGCCGTTTCCATTCACGCACAGCCGCGCGCGACCAAAGACCTCGACATTCTGATAAAGGCCGACGCCAAAAACGCGCAGAAGGTCCTTACGGCATTGGCGCAATTCGGCGCGCCCCTCGAGGGCCTGACCGCTGCCGACTTCGCCGAATGCGGCCCGTTCTTTCGCATGGGCCGGGAGCCGGTCAGCGTTGACATCCTGAC
>JASHOF010000103.1 GCA_030041255.1 Acetobacteraceae bacterium | reverse complement strand
GCCGGCCAGATCGGCTTTGCCGTGCACCCAAGACGCTGGGTGGTCGAGCGTTTCTTTGCCTGGATCGGCAGAAACCGCCGGCTCGCCAAAGATTTCGAAGCAACCGTGGCCTCGGCCGAGGCATTCCTCTACGCCGCATCCACCATGGTCCTTCTGCGACGGCTCGCGCGTTGCTAAACCGATTCGAAACAGACTCTCAACGAAGCCGAGCAGAATGAGTCCCAGGACATCGCGATCACGGCGGCCGAACCGCAAGTGGCGCGCGCGATCAGCGCCTTCACGGCGGCGGTGAACAGTGCGACCAGTCCCGCCGAGCTCCTCAGCAACCCGACAGTGATGCAGGTGCTGCTGACGGCCAACGGCCTCTCCGACCAGGTCCCTTATACGGCGCTGGCTACTGACACGCTGCTGTCCAACCCGTCCGATCCGAATTCTCTTGTCAACCAGCTCACTGATTCGCGCTGGCTGCCGGTGGTCGAGACATACGACTTCGCGACCCAGGGCCTCTCGGTGATTCAGGATCCCGCGGTGATCTCGACGATCACCAACGGCTATGCCGAGTATACCTGGCTTTCTTCGCTCGATCAGGTCACGCCTGGTCTTTCCAATGCGCTGACCTTTCGCGCCCAGGCCTCCTCGATCACCTCGGTCGATCAGATTCTCGGCAATCAGACGATGTTCGACGTAGTGACGGGAGCGCTCGGCATTCCCGAGCAGATTGTATACCAGCCGCTGGCCGCACAGCAGCAGGCGATCACTTCGAGGCTGGACATCAGCCAGTTGCAGAATCCACAGTTCGTCCAAAGCTTCGTGCAACGCTATCTGATCGCACAGCAGGCGAACGCGACCGCAAGCAACACGACACCAAGCCTCGAGGCGCTGGCGGCCCAGGCGCAGGGCCTGGTCGTATGAACGCCTGATCGAAGAGCACGCCTTTCGGGTCGCGGCTCAAAAGGAGCCATCGATGGAGAGCGACGTCATCGTGCCGGATCCGGATGACCTTGCGGAGGCCGTGAGGTCGATGCTCCGCGCGGGTCGTCCGGCCGCGGCGCGCCCGCTGCTCTCGGCGCTTGCGCGCCTGAAACCGGATGCGGACGGATTGGCACTTCTCGAGAGCAGGCTGAAAGAGGCAGAAGGCCGCATCCTGGAAGCCATCTCGGTGCTCGATGCGGCGCTGGCGGCGGGGCCCGCGGACGCAGCGCTGCTGAAGCGCCGGGCCGGGCTTTTGCATCGGAGAGGGGATTGCCGGGCGGCGATCGACGATGCCGCCGCTGCGGTCATCGCCGCCCCCCATGACGCCTCGGCGAAGGCGCTGCTCGGCATACTCCTGATGGAGCGGGGCGATATGCCGGGTGCCCACGCCTGCCTTGCCGAAGCAATGGCGGCAGAACCGGAGAACGGGGATTTTCGGCTCGGTTTTGCCGAGGTAGCGGAGCGGAGCGGGGAATTCCTGCTGGCTGCATCCGTTCTCGAAGAAGGGATAGAGCGTTCACCAGGCCGCATCGATTTTCGGGAAGCGGCGATCCGCCTGGCGCTCCGCCGCGAAGATCCGGAGGAGGCTGAACGCCTGGCCGAAGCGGCGCGGCAAGCGGGCCTTGGCAACGCAGCGATCCTCCGCCTGCTCGGGCAGTCGGTTGCAGCCCAGGGGCGCGCGGCAGATGCCAGAAAGTGGCTCGGCGAGGCCCTGAAGCTCGCCCCGGCGGACGAATCGCTCCGGCACATCGCCGCCGCGGCGGGAGCCGTGCCGCCAGCGGAGCGCGCGCCGGCGGAATTCGTGAAGGCACGGTTCGAGCCCGCAGCAGCACTGTTCGCGCAGACAACGATCGCCACCGGGAACCGTGTGCCCGGCCTCTTTCGCGCGGCGGTGCTGGCGTACGCCCAGGGTCGATCCGGTCCGGTTCTCGATCTTGGCTGCGGGGCCGGCCTGGTTGCCGTTGCCCTTTCCGATCTCCTGCCCGGACCTTTCGTCGGTGCGGACCTTTCTCGTCGGATGCTGGCGGCAGCACGAGAGTGGGGTCTTTATGCCGAGCTGACGGAAAGCGATCTCATCGACTTCCTGGCGGCCGAGCAGCGTTGCTTTCCGCTGATCCTGGCCGCCGACGTGCTCGTCTGGTTCGGTTCTCTCAAGCCGGTGTTCGCCATCGTTCAGCCGCGGCTTGCTCGCGGCGGCCGCTTCATTCTCTCGCTCGAGACGACAAGTAGAGAGGAGGCAAAGGAGCGCGGCTGGGTACTCGGGCCGGAAGGCCGCTATGCCCATTGCGTTGCTGCATTCGAGAGCGCCGCGGTCGCGGAGGGCTTCCGCCTGATCCATGTCGTGCCGGAAATATTGCGCATGGAAAAAGGTGCGGCGGTCCCTGGGCTGATCGCGGTGCTTGGCCGGCGCGACGATGCCGGGTGAGGCGCTTCTTCTCGAGGCATGCAGGCGCTCGCCCGGGTCGGGAAGCCAATGGCAGGCCCTGGGGCAAGCGCGCGCTGAGGGGGGCGACTGGGCGGGGGCGCTTGGCGCCTATGCCGAAGCGCAGCGGCTCGCGCCAGGGAATCTTGCCATTGCCCTGGCGCGCGGCGAGATGGCCCGCCGTGCCGGAGCCGGCGAAGCAGAATGCGCGAGGCTGGCGCTGGTGGTTGCCGCAAACCCGCTCGATGTCGTCTCGCTGGCTGCGCAGGGCGCCCTGCTCGGCGCGCTCGGACGCGAGGATGAGGGGATCGATACCCTGAAAGCGGCTTCCATGCTGGCGCCTCGGAGCGGCGAAATGGCAGCGCTGCTCGGGCGACGGCTTGTGGAAGCGGAACGGTTGGACGAGGCCGACACAGAATTGCGCCGCGCCATCGCGCTCGGGCACCCGGACGAAGCCGATCTTCGCAATATCCTGGGGGCCGTGCTGATGCGGCGCTGTCGGCATGCGGCGGCCTATGAAGTGCTTGCCTCGCTCTTTGCGGAGCGAGGCGATGATATCGTGCCGCTCTGCAACCTTGCATCGGCAGCGGCATCCCTTGGCCGGCAGGAGGAGGCCGAGGCGATACTTGTGCGCGCTCAGCGCCTTGCACCGAGGCTCACGCTGCCTTCCCGGATTCTCTGCAACACCCTCCCGTACCGCGATGGCGTCGGCGGCGCGGACGTTCTCGCCGCGGCGAAGGCGCATTCGGCACGGCTCCCGCGCGGACCGGTTGTGCCTTTCTCGAACGCGCCGGATCCGGCCCGGCGGCTCAGGGTTGGGCTTCTTTCCGGCTCTCTTCGCGTTCACCCGGTCGGCTGGCTCACGGTGGCCGGGTTCGAGGCGCTCGATCCGGCGGAATTTGCGCTGATCGGCCTGGCGCAACGAACGAGCCGGGACTGGATTGCCGGGCGTTTCCGCGCCGCGGCGGCCGAGTGGCACGAAGTCGGGCGGCTCGAAGATGCCGCGCTCGCCGCCAGGATCCGGGAGCTTGCCATCGATATCGTTATCGACCTCGGCGGCTACGGCGATTCGGGACGGATGCCGGCGCTGGCGCGGCGTGCGGCACCGGTGCAGGTGAAGTGGGTGGGGATGCAGAACCACAGCACCGGTTTGCCAGAAATGGATTGGTTTCTGACCGACCGCTGGCAGACGCCCGAGGGCTTCGAGCGCTTCTACTCAGAGCGGCTGCTCCGCCTCCCGGACGGCTATGTCTGCTACAGCCCACCACCTTACGCGGCAGAGATCACGGAACTCCCGGCTCTTCAATCCGGAAGGGCCACATTCGGATGCCTCAACAATCTGGCCAAGATCACCCCCTCCGTGATCGCTACCTGGTCCCGAATCCTGACCAGGGTCGCCGGATCGCGTCTTCTTCTCAAGACCCACCAATTCGATGAAGCGCTGGCGCGCCAAGAGGTCAGTGCCGCGTTTGCCAGGCACGGCATCGGCGGCGAGAGGCTGGTGCTCGCGGGTGCCTCGCCGCACCGCGAATTTCTGGCGGAATACAATCGGATCGATCTGCAACTCGACCCCTTTCCGTATTCCGGCGGCCTGACCACCTGCGAGGCGTTGTGGATGGGAGTTCCAACCGTTACGCTGCCCGGCGAAACCTTTGCCTCTCGCCATTCCCTGAGCCACCTTTCGAACGTCGGTCTCGCGGATTGGGTGGCGCGCGATCCTGCCGACTATGAGCGGCTCGCCGTCGCGAAGGCCACCGATGTGGCTGGCCTCGCGGTCCTGCGCCGGGAGCTGCGCGCGCGGGTCGCGGCGAGTCCGCTTTGCGATGCACCGCGGTTCGGCCGGAGCCTGGCCGCTGCGCTGCGCCTGGCGTGGCGCGAATGGTGTCGCAGCGAAGCGCGCGAAGAGCCTGGCAACCGTCATTAATTCTTCGGCAAGACCGCATTGCTAGCGTCTGCCACGCGACACGGAAGCTGTGCGAAAGCCGCCATGTCCGCCCGGCCACTGGTTGACGTCAACCTGTTCGTCTGCGATGGCGAGGCAACCGTGGGGTCGGTGATCGAAAGCCTGCTCGCTCAGACCTGGCCCAATCTGTCGGTCACGCTTTTCGACGACGGGTTGAAGGACGGCACGACGACGATCCTCGCCGATTACGCGACCCAATTCCCGGCCATGCAGCTTCGCCGCACTTCCTGCAACGGCGGTGCAGTGGCGGCATTCCAGCGTGCCTTCTGGTCCGGCGAGGCCGAGTTCGTGATGCCCAAATCGGGAGACGACGAGCTTGCTCCCGATTTCATCGAGAAGACGATGGCTGTTCTCCTCGAATACCCAGAATGCGCCATGTGCCATGCCGCGGGTCTGGTGTTCGGGGGCGAAGGCAACGTGCGGGAGGTTTATCCGGCTGCGCACCGGCTGCTCGCGACGGCGGCAGATCCGTTCGAACGCGCGCTCGCGGTGATGCGCTCCTATACCAGCTCGCCAAGCTTCTGGGGGGTCTACCGTCGCTCGGCCGTCGATCGGTTGGCCCCCATCCTCTATCGTGCCGGCTGGGATCATGTGCTGCTGGCCGAACTCGCCCTTGATGGGGAGATCCGGCACGTCCCGGAGGTTCTCTACTGGCGGCGGGACGGCGGGCGGCCGGTCCACGAACTCGCTCGCCGTGCCACTCCGGCCGCCAATCGTCGCCTGTCGCTGGCGGGACCGTTGGCGGAGCAAAGATGGCCGACGCCGCTCATCACCACCGCCTATGCGCATCTCGAAACGTTCGCGGTCGCGCGCATCGATGAGGCGCTGCGCGGGCGCCTGATGGGCGCCGTGCCGGAGGTGTTCCGCGCCCGCTGGATGCCGATGCTGCTCGGCGAGGCGAGGGTACTGGGCGGGGCACTGCCCGAGCTGTTCTCTGCCATCGGCAGGATCGACGCGGCATTGGTGCCTTGGGCAGCGGCGCAGATTGCCGGCTCGCTCTGCCAGGGGCAGGCCATTGTGCCGGAGCTGGATTTCTCCGCCGCCCTTTGCGAACTCGCGATGCTGACCGGGAAACGGTTGCAATCCGCCAACGTCGGGGCGGCGTGAGAGGAGGATGGTGATGGACGGAGCGTTCGGCGTTTGCCCCGGTATTGTCGCATCGGGATCGCCCGGGCCCGGCATCAGGCTGCATATCGGTTGCGGCACTAATGTCCTGGCCGGCTGGGTCAACATCGACCGCGTGGGCCGCGTGCCTGGTGTCGTGACGGAGATCGATGCCACGTCGCTGCCATTCGCCGATGGATCGGTGACGGCAGTGCTGGCCGAGCATGTGTTCGAGCATTTCAGCTTCGCCGAGGAAAAGCTGGTATGGCGGGAGATGGCACGGGTACTCTGCGCCGGTGGAGAACTGGTCATCGAAGTGCCGGACTTCGAATGAGTCTGCTGAAGATTCCTCGAGGCGGAAGACGACTGGCGAAGCTTCTATATCGTCGGGCACGCTGACGATTATGCAGGCTGCGGCCGAGCGCTCGATCAGCGCTGGGGTATCCTGCAGACGATGTTCTTTGGCAATCAGAACGGCCCCGGCCAGTTCCACCGAAGTGCCTATACAGAAGACAAGATCCGGGCTATCGCGCGGACGCTCGGTTTTGCCGCAATTGCCGTCGAAAAGCGGTTCAACAAGGGTGGGCAGCGCCTGCGCGCCACTTTGACACGTTGAGGCGGCGGCAGGCATGCGAATCTTCATCACGGGCGTCGCCGGCTTCCTCGGCAGCCACCTTGCCGAGCGCCTGCTGGCGATGGGCCATGAGGTCGTCGGCTGCGACAGCCTGATCGGCAGCGAGCTCTTGAATGTGCCCGCCGACATCGTTTTTCACCAGTCGGATTGCCGCGACTTCAACGCGATGGAAAAGTTCATGCGTGGCGCAGAGCTCGTGTATCACTGCGCCGCCACGGCGTACGAGGGGCTTTCGGTCTTCTCGCCGGCAATGGTGATGGACAACATCGTAACGGGTTCGGTTGCCGTCTTTTCCGCGGCCATCTCGAACCAGGTGCGGTGCATTGTCTTTTGCAGCTCGATGGCGCGCTACGGCACCAACAAGGTGCCGTTCCAGGAGAGTTTCTGCCCGCGCCCGCAGGATCCCTATGGGATCGCCAAGATGGCGGCGGAACAGGCCCTGGTCGAGCTTGCCCGCGTGCACGGGTTCGAGTACGCGATTGCGATTCCCCACAATATCATCGGGCGGCGACAGAAGTTCGATGATCCATACCGGAATGTGGCGAGCATCATGGCCAACCTGATGCTGCAAGGCCGCCAGCCTTTCATCTACGGTGATGGCGAGCAGCAGCGCTGCTTCAGCCACGTGGATGACTGCCTTTCCTCGCTCCTGGCGCTCGGGCTTGCCGATCGCGGAGTGGGGCAGGTGGTGAATATCGGTCCGGACGAAGAGTTCATTTCCGTCAATTCCCTGTTTCGCAAATTAAAGGATATCACGGGATTCCAAGGGCAGGCGATTCATCTGCGCGATCGCCCGGCCGAGGTGAAGCACGCCTGGTGCAGCAGCGTGAAGGCGCGTGACCTGCTCGGCTATCGCACCACGCGCAGGCTGGGCGATGGCTTGCGCGATGTCGTCGCTCATATCCAGGAAGTCGGGCCGCGGCGGTTCCGCTATCATCTCGAGCTCGAAATCAGAAATGGGCGAACACCCCGCACCTGGACGGAAAGGTTGATGTGAGTTCGGGAGAGCCGCTTCGCCTCGATCCGTGCCTGCTGCCGAGGGGATTCGCCTGCTGCATTTCCGGCCGACC
>JASHOF010000102.1 GCA_030041255.1 Acetobacteraceae bacterium | reverse complement strand
CTCATTGCCGGCGAAGCGCTCCGGATCTCGGAAGGGCCTCAGTTTTCACTCCCTTTGACCGACAGCCGCGCAATACTCTCATTCTACAACCGTGACCGCCGTGCCTATTGGAATCCCGACAAAGACACCGCCATCCAGGACGGCGAGGTCGACAAGGTGCTTGCTGCGTTGGACGCTGTCCCAAAGACGACTGCCCCCGCCCCGCGCCAATCGTGGCCCGGCCAGAAGTGGCAACTTACTAAGGTTATCGCGCACCGCTTCCGCGGTCTTCATCGCCACTGCACTCATGGCGGATCTGATCCGAAGCTGTTCGAACTCGATCTATCGGCAGGTTGCACCCTTCTGCGAGGCTTCAACGGCGCAGGCAAAACATCGCTCATTGGCGCGATCTGCTGGTGCCTCACCGGCATGGGTCCTAGGTCAGGGGGCCTGCCTGCCGCTCTCCATGACCCCGTTCCCGTCCGGGCCGCCGAATCGGGATCAGGTGACGGCGCAACCCCCGGCGCCAGCTTCGAACTGCCAGCGATCGTGCCAATTCCCACTGAAGATGAGCTCGTGGCCGTCGGCGGCGCGCCCAAGTCGGACACATGGGTGAGGCTCACGTTCCGGTCGTTGATCGACGGGCGTGAAGTTCAGGTTGAGCGCCAGCTTCAGCGCGACGGCAAGCGGGCCTTTAAAACCGTTACAGTAGGGTTGGACAAACTCGGCCTTTCCGATCTGGCGCTGCAAGTCGGAACCCTGATGCCCGGCATCGCCGCGGCCACACGTTTCGATGACAAAACTACACTGTCCCAGGCTGTGTCAACCCTTACTGGCCTGCGGCCCCTCGCGCATTTCGGAAAGCGGAGCGCTCGCCTGTACGACCGGCTTTGCGACAAATATTCGAAGCAAGCGCGTGAAGAAAAGGAAGAGCTTGAAGCGTCCGCCGCGAGGCAGTTGACCACACTGAATGACCTGCTGAAAGATGGAGGCGGCTTGCTGGACCCCGAGTGTCTAGTGCTGCCGGTTGATGCTACGCCCGACGCATGGGAACAAGGCCTCGCCAAGTTCAGGGCGCAGCTCATAGATGTTGAAGAACAAGCCGCGAAGGATGCCCGCCTCGTGCTGGGAGCTCTCCCGGCCCTCAATGCCGAGTCCGACGTCACACGGTTTGGAGAAGACCTAACAGCCGTCGAACACTGCTTCAGCAGCGCGGCATTGAGGGGTCTCCCCTCGATGCGACTCGCGACGAGCCTCGGCGAGTTGCGGGAAGAGGACCTCGCCCAAGCCGAGGAGGTGTTGGACAAGCTGAAAGGTGAGGCCGAGGCATTAGCATTGCGACTGGCTGACATCGCTCGCGCCAACCGCCTGCGCCTCTACGGCATAGTGGCAAAGTGGCACGAGGAGGCCCATCCGGGATGCGCCTTCACGTCTTGCCCAGTATGCGGCCGCGACCTGACGAAACCGGGCGCTGCTCCCAGGGATACAGTTCTCGACCAATCGGTCGCCGAAGCTTTGGAACACGCGCGCACGGCCGACGCGGCGTCCCTGAAGACGGCTGCGGAATGGGAGCGCGACACGATGCGTGCCCTGCGCGGCCGCCTACCGGCATGTCTCGCGACGATGCTAGCTGAGGATGTGCCCGACGACCTCGCGACAGTCTACAAAAATGCACTTTCTAACGAAGTCTTTGCACAGGTGGATTTTCCGGCCACCTTCAGAGAGAAAATATCCCGCAGCGTAGCGGACCTATGCGAACGCGCTTGGAAGGAAGCGCCCGCGCGCCCTCTGGTCCCCAGCGCCGCCCTACCCCCCGCGATCCCAGATAACGAGAAGCTGCGGGATGCGATCGAGAAGGTCCGCCGGACGATCATGCTGGCCCGCTACCTGCACGCCAACGCCGCCTTCGCCAAAACAGCGGTCGCCGCCGTGCTCAGATCAAGCAAACCGGAAACGGGGATCCCGGCTCATCAACGCTCAGTCGCAGGTCAGATCGCCGTCCTCAACAATTATAGGGAAGCTGCCTGCCTCTTCGCAGGAATCCAACGACAGCTCGATCAAATTGGGCAGACACGCAAGAGGTGGAAAGAAAAGTGCATCCGGCTAGAGCGCCTTGATCGCGCAGCCAAAGCTGTAGAGCCCTTTATGCAGTTTCCCGACCTCGTGCACAACCAGGTGGCCGGCCTGATCTCGTCACTTGAAACTCAGACCAAAGCCTGGGCGGAGCGGATGTACAAACCCCAGTTCCTGCAGGCACCCGCTTATGCTGGATTAGATCGGCAGGGGGGTGACGGTCTCAGGTTCCTCGCCACTCAGGGCGGGCACCTTGTCGAAGCCCATCACGTGATGAACGCGTCGGCGCTGCGTTCCTATCTGTTCGCGTTCGTGCTAGCGCTCTGGCAGCAGGTTTGGAATAGATCCGGCGGAATCTCGACAATCCTGATGGACGACCCCCAGGATCTGCTGGATCCGGGCAACACGGCCAACCTCGCCGCCACAGTTCCAGAAATGATCACCGCCGGCATGAACCCGATCGTCGCCAGCAACGACTTTGGATTCATTCCGGCGATTCAGTCCTTCGTCTCTGCACGAGCGGCTGACAGTGCCTCCCGGCAGGTGGAGATCTGGGAATTCTCAGCGATCTCTACCAGCAAGTGCACGGTCGGCCTTTCGCCGGTCGCTGACGAAGCCCGCTCGCGCTGCGACCATTGGCAGAAGAAGGACCCGAACGACGTCGCACTGGCACGCGCCTTCGTGCATCCAGTGCGAACGCGTATCGAAGCCAAGCTCTGGGATTTACTCGCGTCAGATCCAGCGGTCCTGAGTGACCCGACCCTAAATGACCTCCTTGGGAAAATTGCGAACGCCCGCAAACGCGGCGAGCGTCCCTTCAACGAGGAGCCATTCCGCAGGCTCCTTGGACTCGCACCGCTAAGGCCTGACGCGCCCTTCCGCGACGTAATCAACAAGGCCCATCACGGCAAGGCTGACCAGATCACCCCTTCTGACGCGGAAATGGTTCGGGAGGGCTACGATGAGGTCTTCGCCGCGATTGACGCCTGCTGGCTGGCATACGCTCGGTTCATGGGCCGCCTCCCACCAGAGCAGGCGGTGGCGGAGGTCATGGAGCGCCCGGCGAACCCCGTCGTAATACCCTTCCAGGCGAAGCCAATACCGGTCATTGGACGGTTGGCGGCTCGCGAGCTGGGCTCACGCTTTTCGACGATAGAGGAAGCGTCCGAGACCCTCGACCTCAGTGCGCTCGGAAACGTTTCGCTCTTCACGCTCCGAGCTCCGACGCTGGGCCTCGTCGCCCTCCCAGGCCAGACACTGCTCGTGTCGGTCGGGGCGGCAATCAAGAACGGGGACCTCGCTATCGTGCAGACCGCGGAGAAGACGTACGCACGCCGCATCGGCATCGATCCGGCGGACACGGCCCGGATTGCGCTGGAGTCAATCCCATCCAGCAGCGCACGGGTTCCGCCAACCTATTTCGCGCCAAGGAACAGTGTTACCATAAACAAGATTATAGGCGTGCTCTTCGATGACAACTCTCCAGTCAAATCGATCCACGAGGCGATACCGATACCGAAGTCCGCGATCTTCGATGAGGTCCTTGCGGCGGCCACGGTTGTGGGTGACAGCGCCTTCCCAGTCGCCCTTGACAAGGGGCACGTGCTGCTAAGCAAAGCCCAAGAAGCTCAAAACGTGGCCGCCCTGGCAGGTCAAATCATAGCCGTGGTCACGCACGAGGGTGAGTTTCTGACGGACGCTTTCGCCTATTTGAAGCGCCTCGGCAAACGGATGCCGGGCAATTCCTCGGTCTACTATCTCGAGAACGTAGGGCCCAGCGGCGCGGGTGAATTCGTCCAGTTCCCGAGGAGCGGGCCTCCGGTCCCCGAAATTCCGATCGTCCAGAGCCATTACAGGGTTCTGGGAACCATCCTCGGGTAGTGAGCATGCCCGCTACAGCCGAGCCGAGCTGCTTGGGCACCTCAAGGAGTCTCGTATTCCCGCCTCCGCGACCGTAATTCGCCGAGGGAATCGACGCCTGCCCATTGCCCAACTGGCCCCTGGCCCCGCCACACGATAGCGCCGCGTTACGTGATCATAGCCGCACCCCCTCGGCAGATTCCGTTGCCAACATCGCGCACGATTCGGGCCGAACCAACGCTCATCTGAATGGGCGCCCCGGCCGGGCGCGGCCGACACGGGAATATTGAGCAGAAGCCCGGCGCTAAACATAAAACCGCGCGACCACAATCGGCCGCTCGCCTCGTAAGCCGCCTTTCGCCCCCGTGCCTCGCCCCCCCCCGCGCCCCCGCCAAACTCACTGCCGGCTGCCGACCTCATCGATATGCACAAGCAAATCCGCCGGGTCCTCGTAAACGCGGATCGCCCCGGCCCGTCAAAGCTCCTCGGATCCGTAGCCGCCGCTCGGAAGCCCGATCCGCTCCAGCCGCGCCCGCGGCTCGGCCCCGGCCTTGCGGGTCTTCTCTGGCAGGCGCAGCCCGAGCGTGCGGTTGGCGAAGCCGAGCTTGAAGGTGTCGATCGCCTCGGCATGGTCGATGCCGCGGGTCTTCAGATAGGCCAGCGCCTCGGGCGCCTGCTTCAAGGTCTGTTGGTAGAACGCCGCCACCCGGTCGAGCACCGCCTGGCCGTCAGCGTCCGGCGGCACCGGGGTGGTGAGCGCCCGCACCGTGGTCCGCTTCACCGCGCCGTCGGTCACCGCCGGCAGACCTTCCCGCAGCAGGTCCACGGCATGGCGGAAGCTCACCCCGTTCCGCCGCCTCACCCGGTCGATCGGCCCGCCGCCGGCGGAGCAGCCGAAGCAATGCTACAGGTTCTTCTCCGGCGTCACGATCAGCGACGGCGTGTCCTCCGCATGGAACGGGCACCGCCCGGCCAGGTCCTTGCCCTGCCGGGCGAGCACGATGCCGGCCGCCTCCACCAGGCGGACGACCGAGACCTCGCTCTTCAGCCGCTCGATCTCCGCCTCGGGAATGCGCGCCATGCCGGTCTCCCCGCAAACCCTGTCGATACCCCATTTACGCTGCTATCGTTACAGCGTATAGTATGTTTCGCCTACAGCGCTCCAGAGGGCAGGTGGTTAGATGGATGCGTCATTCAACAAAGCTGACCGGCGCGCCATGTCTTTCCCCGAGCGATTGATTGCCCTGCGCAAACGGCGGGGACTCAGTCAACGAGCACTCGCCGAGTCTGTAGGCGTCCATCTCACCCAGGTGCAGCGCTACGAGGCCGGCACCAGTCAGCCGACCCTGGATGTGGTCCGGCGCCTGGCGCTTGCCTTGTCGGTCAGCGCCGACGTACTGGTGTTCGATCCGCAGGAGCGTGGCCCCCAGGACGACGACCTCAAGCTGATCTTCGAGGCTGTCGATCGCTTCACGCCCGAGGAGAAGGCGACGGCCAAGACCGTTCTCCAGGGGCTCGTGCTCCAACACCAGGCCCGCCGCTGGGCCAAGGCATCCTGACGGAGGAGCCATGACGAAGATTCAGATCGAACTGCCCGAGGCGACGGCGGAGGCCGCCCGCGAGGCAGGGCTGCTCACGCCGCAGGCCCTCGACCGGCTGCTCACCGATGCGATCCGGCGGCAGCAGGCGGCGGACGCGCTGCTCTCGATCGCCGACCGCGTGGCCGAAGCCGGCATCGAGCCGATGTCGATGGAAGAGATCGATGCGGAGGTGAAGGCGGTCCGTGCCGAGCGTCGGCAGCGTGCGGGCCGTCCTTGACACCAATGTGCTGCTGTCCGGCCTGCTCTGGCGCGGCACGCCTCACAGGCTGATCGAAGCGGTCCGCGCCGGCACGATCACCCTCATCACCAGCCCGGTCTTGCTCGCCGAACTCGGCGAGGTCATCCGCCGCCCCAAGTTCCACGCGATCCTGGCCCGCTCCCGGACCGACCCCGAACAGATGTTGGGCGAGCTGCGGCGGTTGGCCGAGATTATCGAGCCGCCGTCGCTGCCCGCTCAGGTCAGCCGCGATCCCGACGACGATGCCGTGCTCGCGCTCGGCGTGGCATCGCGGGCCGATCTGATCATTTCCGGCGACGCCGGCCTCCTTACCCTCGGCGCCCATGCCGGCATCCCCATCATCGATCCCGCCGCCGCCATCGCTCGGCTCAGCGGCTAAAGGAAGGCCGCAGGAACGCCCTTCCCGTGAAGGATGGACCTGACCAGCCTCATTCAGCCTTGCGCGCCTGGCGAGCCTGCGTCGGGCCGGCGGCGGGCTGGCCTCGCCGCACCTCGCTCGCCCCCCCGCCAAACTCACCGCCGGCTGCCGACCTCGTCGATATGCACAAGTAAATCCGCCGGGTCCTCGTAAACGCGAATCGCCCCGGCCCGCCAAAGCTCGTCGGATCCGTAGCCGCCGCTCAGCAACCCGACCCCGAGCGCACGCGCCCGGATCGCCGCCAGCATGTCCCAGATCGAATCGCCGACCACGATGCTCCGTTCGATCGGCGCCCCCAGCCGTTCCGCCGCCGCGATGAAAAGATCGGGATCGGGCTTGGCATGTTTCACCTGGTCCCGCGTCACCACCACCGCCTTTTCCGGATCCACGCCGAGCGCGGCGAGATTGACGGACGCCGTCTCCATCCGGCCGCTGGTCGCAATCGCCCACGCAATGCCGGCCTCCGAAAGGTATGCCAGAAGCTCGCGCGCCCCCGGCAGCGGCCGGACCGTGCTCCCGTAGCGCACATAGGCTTCGGCATGCCCGCGGCGCAATCGATCCGCGCGCTCCGCGCTCACCTGAAGGCCGGTCTCGCGCAGCAACTGGTTCATGAACAGCCCGCCGCTCATCCCGATCCTGCGATGAATGCGCCAGACCGAAAGCTCGATCCCCTCCGCATCGAGCGATTCCTTCCACGCCAGGACATGCTGATAGACGCTGTCCACGAGCGTGCCGTCGAGATCGAACAGCCAGGCGTGTTCGATGCGCATCGCGAGACTCCCCGATCCTGCCGCCGGCCGCCAGAGTGTCTTTCGGGTGGTAGCGGCGGAGGGATTTGAACCCCCGACCAAGGGATTATGATTCCCCTGCTCTACCGCTGAGCTACGCCGCTAAAGAGAGCTCCCTGCCCCGCACCGGCCACCATCTCGCCCGCGCCCGCCGCCAAGTCAATCGCGCGGCGGATGAAGCCCCCGCCCAGCACCCGGCTCCCGTCATAGAACACGGCCGCCTGCCCGGGCGCAGGCAACGCCGGAACATCCAGCAGAAGCTCGGCGCGATCGGGAACAATCACCGCCGGCTGCGGCGCCTCCCGGGCGCGCAGCTTCACCGCCGCCCGCACCGGCTCGCGCGGCGCCCGAACGAGCCAGTTGATCTCCCCAAGCGCCACCCGCCGCGCCCCGCTGCCGCGCGGCCCGACGATGACACGCCGCCTCTCCGCCTCGAGCGCCACCACCACCTGCCGCTCGCCGCCATCGAATGCCGCCCGGCCAAGGCGCCGCCCCTGGCCAACCGTGTAGCGCGCGAGCCCCCGATGGCCCTCCAGCACGCGCCCGTCCCGGGAGACGATCTCCCCTCCCGCCAGCGCCTCCGGCTTAAGGCGCCCCGCCACCTCGGCATGGTCCCCGTCCGGGGCGAAGCAAAGGTCCTGGCTGTCCGGCTTCCCAGCCACCGCTAGCCCAAGCCGCCCCGCCACCGCCCGCACCGCCGCCTTGTCAGGGAACTCGCCGAGCGGAAACCGCGCCATCGCAAGCTGCTCGCGCGTCAGCGCGAACAGAAACCAGCTCTGGTCGCGCCCGAGATCGCGCGCCCGATGCAGCTCCGGCCCCCCCGCCCCCTCGACCCGCCGCACATAGTGGCCCGTCGCCAGCGCCTCCGCCCCGAGGTCCCGTGCCAGCCGCGTGAGATCCGCAAACTTCACCGTCTGATTGCAGCGCACGCACGGCACCGGCGTTTCGCCGCGCGCGTAGCTCGCCGCAAAATCCTCGAGCACGGCCGCCCGGAATCGCGCCTCCGCATCGATCACGTAATGCGGGATGCCGAGCTGATCGGCGACGCGCCGCGCATCGTGGATGTCTTCCCCCGCGCAGCACGCCCCGCGATGCCGCCGTGGCCCGCTTTCGTAAAGCTGCAGCGTGACGCCGATCACCTCGTGCCCGGCCTCCGCCAGCAACCCAGCGGTCACGGCGCTGTCCACCCCGCCGGACATCGCAACCAGGATGCGCACGGCTACTTCTCGTTCAGCATGTTCCGGCTGCCCGCCGGCAGCTTGACGACCAGCCCGTCCAGCGCCTCCGTCATCACGATCTGGCAGCCGAGCCGCGAGGTCTCGCTCAGCCCGAACGCGAGATCGAGCATGTCCTCCTCGTCCTCGGTCGGCTCTTCGAGCTTTTCGAACCAGCCGCGATCGACGATCACGTGGCACGTCGAGCACGCCAGCGAGCCCTCGCAGGCACCCTCGATATCGACGCCGTGCCGATGCGCGATCTCGAGCACCGAAAGCCCGAGCGGGGCTTCGACCTCGCGGCGCGTACCATCGCGCTCGATGAAGGTCATGTGCGGCATGTGGGCAATCCTCAGGCCGCCCGGGCGGCCTCGTGCGCTGCCGTTAGCGCGGCAACGGCGAAATCGATGTCGGCAGCCGAGGTAAAACGTCCGATCCCGATCCGCAAGGTGCGCGCCGCCGCTTCCTCGCCGAGCCCCATCGCGCGCAGCACATAGGAGGGCTCGATCGAGGCCGCCGAACAGGCGGAGCCCGTCGAGACGCACAGATCCGACGCCGCCGCCATCAGTTCCGCCGCCCCGGCCCCCGGGAAGGTGAGGTTGAGGTTGCCGCCGATCCGCGCCCGCTCCGAGCCGTTGAGCGCGATGCCGGGAATGGCGCTCCTGAGCCGCTCCAGCAACGCGTCGCGGAAACCCGCGATGCGCGGCCGCTCATCCTCCGCTTCCGCAACCGCCAGCCGCGCCGCCTCGCCGAAGCCGACGATCAAAGGCGCCGCCAGCGTCCCGGATCTCAGCCCCCGCTCCTGCCCGCCGCCCGACAGAAGCGGCGCCAGCCGCACCCGCGGGCGGCGCCGCACATAAAGCGCCCCGATTCCCTTCGGCCCGTAAACCTTGTGCCCGCTCAGCGACATCAGATCGACATCCCAGGCCCTGGCATCGATCGCGATCTTCCCCGCCGCCTGCGCCGCATCCGAGTGGAAGAGCGCGCCCCGCCCGCGCGCCAGCCTGGCCAGCGCGGCAATGTCCTGGATCACGCCGGTTTCGTTGTTGACCGCCATCACGCTGACCAGAAGCGTAGGCTCCTCCAGCGCTTCTTCGAGCGCCGCCGGATCGACGAGCCCGTCCGCCCCGACCGGCAGGATCACCGGCTCGAACCCTTCCCCGGCCAGGTCTTTGACGGATTCGAGAACGCACTTGTGCTCGGTCGCAACCGTCACGATGCGATGCCGCGCATCGCCCGTCGCGCGCGCGAATCGCGCCGCCCCCTTGATCGCGAGGTTGTTGCTCTCGGTCGCCCCGGACGTGAACAGGATCTCGGAGGCGGTGGCGTTGACCAGCCCCGCGATTCGTTCGCGCGCCTCGTTCACCGCCGCCTCCGCCGCCCGCCCGAGCACATGCTCGATGCTCGCCGGGTTGCCGAATTTTTCCGAGAACCACGGCAGCATCGCCGCCACCACCCGCGGATCGCACGGCGTCGTCGCCTGGTTGTCGAGATAGACGGGCCGATTGGGGCGCACCATGCCTCCGGATGTGGGGTCAGGCCGCGGGGCGGAGAAGGCGCCGCGCCATGCCCTGGTATGCGCTCGCAAAATGCTCGATATCGGCGCCCGTCGCGTTCCACGGCAAGGACACGCGGATGGCCTCCCCGGCCAGCTTGCCGAGCCCCATCGCCCTCAGCACATGGCTTTCCGAAACCTTGCCCGAACTGCACGCCGCCCCCGCGGAAACCGCGACGCCGGCCAGATCCAGCGCCATCACCTGGGTTTCCGCCTTGATCCCGGGAAGCGCGAGCGAGGTGGTATTCGAAAGCCGCGGCGCCCCGCCCCCGCAGACGATGGCCCCCGCGCCGACCGCCGCCCGCTCCGCCTGATCGCGCAGGCAGGCAAGCGCGAGCGTTTCCTCCGCCGCCGCCGCCGCGAACCCGGCGATGACCGCCACCGGAGGCGTGCCCCCCCGCCGCCCCCGCTCCTGCCCCCCGCCTTCGATCAGCGGGCGGAAATGTTCCGCGGCCCCGGGCGCGATCAAGAGCGCGCCGGCCCCCGCCGGCCCGCCCAGCTTGTGCGACGAAATCGCAAGCGACGTTGCACCGAGCCGCGCAAAATCGATCCCGCCCCGCCCCGCCGCCGCCACCGCATCGACATGCAGGAAAGCGCCGAAACGCCGGCCGATCGCCGCCGCCTCCTCGATCGGGTGCAGCACGCCGGTTTCGTTGTTGGCCAGCATCAGGGCAACCAGCGCCGGCGGGCCTTCCCCGAGCAGGCGCGCCAGGCACTCGAGATCGGCGATGCCGTTCCGATCGACGGGCAGCCTCGTTGCCTCGGGCGCCGCGGCGCGGATGGCGTCATGCTCGGTCGCGCCGATGATGATGCGCCGGCCCGCGCCGAAGGCATGGAGCGCCAGCGCATCCGCCTCCGTGCCGCCGGAAACGAAGATCAGCTCGGCCGGGCGCCCCCCGAAGCGGGCCGCAATCCGCTCCCGCGCGCCCTCCAGGATTCGCCGCGCCGCCCGCCCCGCCGCATGCACCGAGGCCGGGTTGCCCGTCTCTTCGAGGGCGGCGGCAACGGCAGCCCGGGCCGCCGGCCTCAGCGGCTCGGCGGCATTGGCGTCGAGATAGGTCACTCGCCGGCGGCAGGCTCACGCCGGGGCGCCGGGCGGGCCGCCGCCAGCCGTGCGAGCTTCGCCTCGACCTCCTCGAGCTCGCCCCTCAGCGACTCGATCTCGCACAAAAGCGGGTCGGTCTCGCCCTCGCAGGGCGTGCCGTAGGCCGCACCCCGCACGGCATTGCGCGCCTCGGCCCGCTCCTCGACCGGGTGGGCCGGCACGCCCACCACCGTCGTCCCGGCCGGCACCGACTGCACCACCACCGCATTGGCGCCCACCCTGCTATCGTCCCCCAGCGTGATTGGCCCCAGCACCTTGGCCCCGGCGCCGAGAATGACCCGGTTGCCGATCGTCGGGTGCCGCTTGCCCTTCGCCATCGAGGTCCCGCCCAATGTCACCTGGTGGTAGAGATGGCAGTCATCCCCGATCTCCGCCGTCTCCCCGATCACGACCCCCATCCCGTGGTCGATCACCAGCCTCCGCCCCAGCCGCGCGCCCGGATGAATCTCAATCCCGGTCAGGAATCGCCCGACATGGGAAACGCACCTTCCGGCCAGGAACAGCCGCCGCCGCCACAGCCAGTGCGCCACCCGGTGCAGCCCCACGGCATGCAACCCCGGGTAGCAGAGCAGGACTTCGAGGCCCGACCGCGCGGCCGGATCGCGCTCGCGATAGGCGCCGATGCTCTCACGCAGAAACATGAAGGCCATGCGACAATTCCATTATGAAGGGCTCATGCCTCACCGTATAGTGAGCGCGCCCCGGATTTCCAGCCCGGTCCGGGGCGCGCGGACCGGCGGGTGCAACGGAGGCAGGCGGACAGAAACCGAGCCAGGCGGCGCTTGAGCGCCGCCGTCCCAAAAGCCCACACCCCCGGTCAAACAAAGCAGGAATTCATCTGTTCGGGGAGGTGCCTGAGACGAGGCCGGTTCCTATCTTTGCTTGTATCCGGCGGACCGTTTTGCCGGAAAAGTGAGTGCGCGAGCGAGCTCGGGGCCGGTCTTGGTCGGGGGTGTTCGCCGGGCCGTCGGGGTCTGGCCAACAATGGGAATGGAAATCGGAATGCCATGCCAGAGGTGATGTTCGCCGGCCCGGATGGCCGGCTGGAAGGTCGGTATCATCATTCCCGCGATCGCGGCGCGCCGCTCGCACTCGTGTTGCATCCGCATCCGCTGCACGGCGGCACGATGAACAACCGGATCGCCTTCACGCTCTATCAGACTTTCCAGAAGCTCGGCTTCTCTGTGATGCGCTTCAACTTCCGGGGCGTCGGGCGAAGCCAGGGCCGCTATGACGGCGGGGTCGGCGAAATCAGCGACGCCGCGGCCGCGCTCGACTGGATGCAGATGGTCAACCCGAACGCCGGCGGGCTTTGGATCGCCGGCTATTCGTTCGGTGCCTTCGTCGGCATGCAGCTTCTGATGCGCCGGCCGGAAATCTCCGGCTGGATCAGCATCGCCCCGCCGGCGAACCACTACGATTTCGGCTTTCTCGCGCCCTGCCCGGGCGGCGGGCTGATGCTGCACGGCGATGCCGACGAACTGGTGCCCGAGCCGGCGGTCGCCAAGCTCGTCGAAAAGCTCAACCTGCAGAAGGGTGTCCGGGTGGATTACCGGATCCTGCGCGGGGCCGACCATGTCTTCGCCGACCATGCAGTGGAAATCGGTGCCGCAGTCGAGGACTACGTGACGAAAGTGCTGGCACCGAGCCGCATGGCGCTGGCCGCCGACTGAGGCGGGCGGCGGGCGGCGGGCGCGCGGTCCGGGCCCGATGGAACTGGCGTCGAAGTCGTTTCTGCTGACCCCCTGGCTCAGGGTGATGCCGCTGCCGCCGATCGGCCCGCGGCGGAGCCACATCCGCCGCTGGCTCCTGGTCGGCTGGCGTGGCCTCCTGATCTCCCTCTGGACGCTCCTTGCCGTGCCGGTGCAATCCGTCCTGATCGTCTTCCCCGGCCGCGGGCGCGTGGCATTCGCGCGTTTCTACTGGCGCACCTTCTGCCGCCTGATCGGGCTTTCGGTGCGCCTGGTCGGCGAGCAGGCCAGGAATGGCGGGCGGCACGTCGTCTATGTTTCCAACCACTCTTCCTGGCTCGACATCCCGGTGCTCGGCGGCGTGCTCGAAGCCTGCTTCATCGCCAAGGCCGAGGTCGGCGCCTGGCCGGTGATCCGCACCATCGCCCGCCTCGGGCGCACCGAGTTCGTCAGCCGCCGCAAGAGCCGCACCGGCGTGGAGAACCAGGCCATCCGCGAGCGCCTCGCCGCCGGCGACGACCTGATCCTCTTCCCCGAGGGCACGACCTCCGACGGAGCACGCGTGCTGCCGTTCCGCTCCAGCTTCTTTGCCGTCGCCGAGGGGCCGGAGCCGCCGATCCTGCAACCGATCTCGGTGGTCTACGACCGCCTCGACGGGCTGCCCGCGCTCAGGAGCACGCGGCCACTGTTCGCCTGGTACGGCGATATGGAGATCGGCCCGCATTTCTGGCGCCTCGCGCAGCATCATGGCCTGCGGGCGAGCGTCATCCTGCACGCCCCGGTCGATCCCCTCTCGTTTCCTGATCGCAAGCTTCTCGCCAGGAGCCTCTGGCAGGTCGTGGCCGCGAGCGCGGCCGAGCTCCGCCAGAACCGCCCGGCCCGTCCGCTCGCCGCACCGCCGGCGCCCGAGCCCATCGTCGAGACCATCGTCGCCGGCTGATCGCCACCCGCCCCTTCCTCCGCCGCCCCTGCTCTGCCAAGCTTCCGGTCATGGAAAAGCCTGTCAGCGCCTTCAGCCGGGTGCGCCGCCGCCCGCAGCGTGGCATCTACCAGCGCGAGATGATCGAAGCGATCCTCGATGCCGCGCCGTTCTGTCATCTCGGCCACATCGTCCAGGGCCGGCCGGTCGTCATCCCCACGCTGCACTGGCGGCTCGGTCGAGACATCTACTGGCATGGCAATGCGGCCAGCCGGATGCTGAAGACGAATGCGGCAGGCGGCGCGGTCTGCCTGACCGCGAGCCTGTTCGATGGCTGGGTCCTGGCCCGTTCCGGCTTCAACCACTCGGCGAATTACCGCTCGGTGATATGCTTCGGCATCGCCCGCGCTCTCCAGGACCCGGCCGAAAAGGCAGAGGCCCTGGCCGGCTTCATGGAGAAGCGCTTCCCGGGTCGCTGGTCGCACCTCCGCCCCGCGACCCGCCAGGAGCTGAAGGCGACTTCCGTCCTGACCATGCCGATCGACGAAGCCTCCGCCAAGGTGAGAACCGGCCCGCCGCACGACGAGCCCGAGGATCTGGCCTGGCCGGTCTGGGCCGGCGTCCTCCCGGTGCAGCTCTCCAATGGCGGCCCGGAGCCGGCGCCGGATCTGCCCCCGAGTATCCTCGATCCCCCGCCCGCCCCGCCCTGATCCGGCGTTCTCCCCCCGCTGTTCCGCGCTGTTCCGCGCGCCCCCGTCCGCTCCGCGCAACGCCCTGATCGCGCCGCCGGGTACCCCCTCGAACCCGGCCATCCCGCTGTTTCGGCGCTGTTATCAGCGCCGTTTTTCTCGTGCCGGCGGTTTGCCTTGCGGCAATGGCCGATCGTCCCCCACACTTCCCGCCGCGGCCCTGCCGGCCCCCAGCGTTGACCATAGGTGCACTGCACAAAAAGAATGACGATCGATTGACATAGTCTTTCGATCGATATATTTGTTATTCATGTCGCTCGACGATCTTCCCGCCGCGCCCACCCGCCCCGCCTCGCACAGCCGCGGCGAGGATACCCGCCTCCGTATCCTCCTGACCGCGCTCGAGCTCTTCGCAACCGATGGCTACGAAGGCGCCAGCACCCGCACCCTCGCCCAGCGCGCCGGCGTGAACCTGCCCGCCATCCAGTACTATTTCGGCAGCAAGGAAGGCCTCTACCACGCGGTGATCGACCATATCGCCGAGCGGATGGAGGCGCGGGTCGCGCCGGTCACCGCGGAAATCCGCGCCGCCCTCGAGGGCGGCGCCGCCTCGCGCCAGCAGGTGCTCTCCCTCCTCTGCCGGATGCTCGAGGAATTCGTCGCCCTGGTGACCGATCGCACGGAGCCCGACTGGGAAAGCCGCTCTCTCTTCTTCGCCCGTGCCGAGATCGAGGTCCAGGCAGCCCTGCATCCGTTGCATCAGCGGGTGATGCGCCGCATCGTCGAGCCCTGCGCGGCGCTGGTCGGAAAGCTCATCGACCGGCCTCCCGAAGCCGAGGACACGCTGCTCAAGACGATCGCGCTGATCGGCCAGGTGATCGTCTTCTGCAATCGCAAGGCCCACCACGCACTCGGCTGGCAGGCGCCGGAACCCCGCCAGATCAAGGCGGTGCAGGCGCTGATCTCCGAACACACGCGGGCGATCTTTGCCGCCCCGCCGGCGCGCGAGGGCTGAGGAGGGAGATCCGATGCTGCGGCGCATGCTCCTCATGCTGATCGCCGTCGGCCTCGTGCTCGGCGGGATCGCAGGCTTCCAGGCATTCAAGGCGCACATCATCAAGCGCGTCATGGCCTCGTTCGCCAATCCGCCGCAGACGGTCTCGACCATCGAGGCCGCCTACCAATCCTGGCGGCCGCAACTCACTGCGGTCGGCAGCCTCACCGCCGTCCAGGGCGCCAGCCTCTCGCTCGAGGTTCCGGGAATCGTGAGCGAGATCGACTTCAAGTCCGGCCAGGATGTGCAACAGGGCCAGGTGCTGCTCCGCCTGCGCGACGATGACGACGAGGCCAGGCTCAGGGCGCTGCAAGCAACCGCCGATCTGGCGCGCATCACCTACGAGCGCGACCTGAAGCTGCCGCCGGGCCGGGTGATCAGCCAGGCGGCGCTCGATTCCGACGCCGCGAACTTCGAGAATGCGGAAGCGCAGGTGGCGACACAGCGCGCGATCGTGGATCAGAAGACCCTGCGCGCGCCGTTCTCCGGGCATCTCGGCATCCGCGCCGTCGATCTCGGCCAGTATCTCCCGGCCGGCACGGCCGTGGTCGGGCTTGAGGCGCTGGATACGCTCTTCGCGGATTTCTATCTCCCGCAACAGGACCTCTCGCGCCTCGAGGTCGGCCAGTCGGTCACCGCGGCGATCGATGCGTATCCGGGCCGGAATTTCCCTGGCCGGATCGTGGCGATCAACCCGAACGTCGATCCCGCATCCCGCAATGTCCTGGTGCGCGCGGAACTCGCCAATCCCGGGCATCTGCTGCTGCCCGGCATGTTCGCCACTCTCGCCGTCGGCACCGGCGCGGAAGAGCAACATATCACGCTGCCCGCGACCGCGATCGCCTATAATTCCTACGGCGATCTGGTGTTCGTCGTCGTGCCGGCGCCACAGCACGAACAGGGTCAGCCCGGCCTCATCGCCGAGCAGAGATTCGTCACCCTCGGCCCGGCGCGCGGCGACCAGGTTTCCGTCACCAAGGGTGTCGGCGCGGGAGATATCGTCGTCACCGCCGGGCAGATGAAGCTGCATAACGGCAGCCCGGTCGTCGTCAACAACGCGGTACAACCCTCCGACAGCGCGCATCCGGTGCTGGTCGATCCGTGAGAAAGCGCGACGCGTGAAATTCACCGATCTCTTCATCCGCCGCCCGGTGCTGTCCGCCGCGCTGAGCCTCGCCATCCTCGTGCTCGGCCTGCGGGCGGCCAATCTGCTGCCGATCTTGCAGTATCCGAAAACGGAGAACGCGGTCGTCACCGTGACGACGCTCTATCCGGGCGCTGATCCGGCAGTGATCGCGGGCTTCATCACGACGCCGCTCGAGAACGCGATCGCGCAGTCGAACGGCATCGACGACATGACCTCGACGAGCCAGCCCGGCGTCAGCACGATCACCGTCAATCTCAGGCTCAACTTCGATCCCGACAAGGCCCTGACCGAGATCGACACCAGGATCAGCTCGGTCCTGAACCAGTTGCCGCAGGGCACCGAGCAGCCGGTGCTTTCGGTAACGGTCGGGCAGACGATCGACGCCATGTATATCGGCTTCTCGAGCACCGCGCTCGCCCCCAACCAGCTCACCGATTACCTGGTGCGCGCGGTGCAGCCGAAACTGCAGGCAGTACCGGGCGTGCAGAATGCCGAGCTGCTCGGAGCGAAGAATTTCGCTCTTCGTGCCTGGCTCGATCCGGACAAGCTCGCCGCCTACGGCGTGACCGCGAGCGACGTCGCCACGGCGCTGACCGCCAACGACTACATCTCGGGGCTCGGCAACACCAAGGGCCGGATGGTGCAGGTGAACCTCGCCGCTTCGACGAACCTGCACACGCTCGATGAGTTCCGCAACCTGCTCATCAAGGACAGCAACGGCGCGATCGTCCGGCTCAAGGACGTCGCCCATGTTTCGCTCGGCTTCGACGACTACGATTCCGAGGTCAGCTTCGACGGCCGGCAGGCCGTCTATATCGGCATCCAGGTCGCCCCGGGCGCCAACCTGCTCGACGTCATCAAGCGCGTGCGCGACGTCTTCCCCGCCATCCAGGCCGCCATGCCGCAGGGCATCCACGGCACCATCGTCTATGACTCCACGCAATTCGTAGAGAGCGCCATCAACGAGGTGCTGCGCACGCTGATCGAGGCGATCCTGATCGTGACCGCCGTGGTGTTCCTGTTCCTCGGCTCGCCGCGCTCGGTGCTGATCCCCGTGGTTGCGATTCCGCTTTCGCTCGTCGGCACCTTCACGATGATGCTGATGTTCGGTTTCTCCATCAACCTTCTCACGCTGCTCGCGCTGGTGCTGGCGATCGGGCTGGTGGTGGACGACGCGATCATCGTGGTCGAGAACGTGAACCGCCTGCTGGAGCGGGGAATGCAGCCGGTGCCGGCCGCGATCCAGGCGGCGCGGCAGCTTGCCGGCCCGATCATCGCCATGACCGTGGTGCTGGTTGCGGTCTATCTGCCGATCGGCTTCCAGGGCGGCCTCACCGGCGCGCTCTTCACCGAGTTCGCCTTCACGCTGGTCGGCGCGGTGACGGTTTCCGCGGTGGTGGCGCTCACGCTCTCGCCGATGCTCGCCTCGCGCGTCCTCACCGCGCATCCGGCGGGCGGGCGCGGGCTCGAGGCGCGGGTGGTCGGCTTCATCGACCGCCGCTTCAGCTCGCTCCGCCGCCGTTACGAGCGGCGCCTCTCACGCAGCCTGAACTACATCCCGGTCACCGCCGTGTTTGCGCTCCTGGTGCTGGGCAGCATCTTCTATCTCTATTCGACGGCGACGAGCGAACTCGCACCAGAGGAGGACCAGGGGGTCATCATCGAGGCATCGACGGCGGCACCGAACGCCACCCTCGCCCAGAAGCGGCTCTATGACCGGCAGGTCTACAAGGCATTCGCGAGCTTTCCCGAGACCGGGCACGTCTTCCAGCTCGATGTGCCGGGTCAGAACATCGGTGGCATGGTCCTCGAGCCGTGGGATCGGCGAAAGCGCACCACGGCGGCACTCCAGCCGCTCGTGCAAAGGGAGCTCGCCGGCATCGCCGGCGTCCAGGCCGTGGCCTTCCAGCCGCCGCCGCTGCCCGGCGCCAACGGCCTGCCGATCCAGTTCGTGATCGACACGACGAACGGGTTCGGGCCGCTGAACACGGTGGCACAGCAGTTCCTCAAGGCCGCGCTCGGGACCGGTCTCTTCATCTTTCTCGACACGGATCTCAGGATCGACCAGCCGCAATCGACGGTCGTGATCGATCGCGACAAGGCGGCCCTGCTCGGCCTCAGGATGAACGACATCGGCGGTGCCCTGAGCACTATGCTGGGCGGCGGCTACGTGAATTATTTCAGCCTCGACGGGCGCTCGTATCAGGTCATCCCGCAGGTCGCTGAGCGCTTCCGGCTGACCGCGCAGCAACTGCTCGGCTATTACATCAGGACCGCGAGCGGGGCGATGGTGCCGCTTTCGACCGTCGCCCGCATCGCGACCGAAACGGTCCCGGAATCGCTCAACCATTTCCAGCAGCTCAATTCGGCGACGATCCAGGGCGTGCCGGCGCCGGGTGTGGCGCTCGGGACCGCGCTCGCCGCGCTCCAGAAACTTGCCCGCGATACGCTGCCCGCCGGATACACGGTCGATGACGGCGGCGTCTCCCGGCAATATGTGCAGGAGGCAAGCGGCTTCCTCGGCACCTTCGGGCTGGCCCTGATCATCATCTTCCTCTCGCTCGCAGCCCTCTTCGAAAGCTTCCGTGACCCGCTGGTGATCCTGGTCTCGGTGCCGATGTCGATCGCCGGCGCCCTGATCTTCGTCGCCACCGGCCTGGGCGGGGCGAGCCTCAACATCTACACCGATGTCGGACTGGTGACGCTGATGGGGCTGATCAGCAAGCACGGCATCCTGATCGTCGAGTTTGCGAATGAGCTGCAGGCGAAAGGTCGCAGCAAGCGGCAAGCGATCGAGGAGGCGGCCGCCATCCGGCTGCGCCCGATCCTGATGACGACCGCGGCGATGGTGCTCGGCGTGGTGCCGCTGCTCACGGCAAGCGGAGCCGGGGCGGCCTCGCGTTTCGCGATGGGGCTGGTGATCGCAAGCGGCATCTCGATCGGCACCCTCTTTACTCTGTTCGTGGTGCCGGCCGTCTATATGCTGCTCGCGGCCGACCGTTCGAAGCGGCGGATCGCGGAGAGGGCGGAGTTGTCTTCCGCCATCGCCGGCGATTAAATACCGGGGCGGAAAGACTCGAACCGGGTGGGGAAGGAGCGGCGATGAACGCGCGAGACGGCGAGCTGTTGCTGGGGCGGATCCTGATGGCCGTGCTCTTCCTGCCGTCCGGGATCGAGAAGCTGCGCGGCTGGCCGGGCATCGTGCACGCCCTTGTCCATCTCGGCGCACCGCTGCCGCTGCTCGGCGGGATCATCGCCGTGATCTGCGAGATCGTCGTCATGGGGCTGATCCTGCTCGGCGTGCAGGTGCGCCCGTTGGCCGTGATTCTGGCCATTTACACCGTGGCAGCGGCCTTCATCGGCCATCGCTACTGGCAGATGCACCCGCCGGCGGAGATCGCCGCCAAGATCAATTTCTACAAGGACATGGCGATCGCCGGCGGGCTGTTGGCGCTGTCGGCGGCCGGCAGCGGGCGGCTGGCACTCTGGCCGGACAGCTCGGCCTGACCCTCAGCAATCGCCCCCTTCAGCGGCGCCAGGCCCAACCGCCGCCGCCGCGCCAACCCCATCCGCCATTCCATCCCCAACCGCCGCGCCAACCCCATCCGCCATTCCATCCCCAGCCGGGCCATCCCCAACCCCACCCCCAACCGGGCCATCCCCATCCCCATCCGATGCTGACGGTGGGTGCGACGGCGAACGGCGCGAAACCAGCCGCGTAGCCGAAGGCAGGGGAGGGCCCAGGCGCCGGCTGCACGTCGTTGCCATAGGCAACCATGCACTGGGTGTAGGCAATGTTATAGGCCTGCTGCAGGCCGGCAGCGCTGGCGGCGGCATTGCCGGCTCCGATCGCACTGCCGGCAAGCAGCCCGGTCGCCCCGCCGATCGCCGCCCCGGCGCCCGCGGCCCCGCCGGTCGCCCCAATGGCTGCCCCCGCTGCCGCGCCGATCGCTGTGCCAAGGATCGCGCTTCCGACCCCGGCATTGGTCGCCGCCTGGGAAGGCGTCGTCCCGCCGGTCCTGGCAGAGGCGAATTGGCGGCAGTACAGGTCGTCTTGCTGGAACTGGGTGAGGTTCTGGCCTTTCTGCGGCAACGCCATGACCGTCGGCCCCACAGGCGGGGCCACCGCGCAGGCCGCCAGCGCCAATGCACCGCCCAATGCGCCGACACGCCGGGCCCCAGTCCTGAGAGAAACCATCGCGACGCCTCTTATCTCCGGTGCGGGCCGTACTATTGAATCCGGCGGCCCGGTCCCGTGATGGCCACGTTATATAACGGCGGCCGTCCCGGAATCTACGAGCGAGATACGGTTCGTCACGATCCTGGAGAAGAATTGTAGACGTCGCCGTCTCGTGCCATCGGTCGGCAATGCCGTGCCGCTTTCGCCGCGTTGAACGGGCGGGCGAGGGTTATTCAAGATTGGCGTGGTTCTTGAACATCTGCTCCGAGGTGAGCCCCATCCGGCGCATCAGGAGGATGACCGTCATGTCGAAGAGGAGGCCGAGCGCCATCTCGAACAGCGAACCCATCGGCTGCTGCGTGACGATATCGGGGCCCGGCTCGCGCGATTTGGGCGTGGGCGCCGGGACCACCACGATCTGGTTCGCCATCCCGGCGATCGGCGAGCCGCGGCTCGTCGTGATCAACGCAATCACGGCTCCCAGTTCCCGTGCCTTGCCTGCGTGCTGAACGAGCGAAGGGGTGCGGCCGGAGCCCGACGCAATGACAAGGAGGTCGCCCGGCGTGAGGGCGGGTGTGGTCACCTCGTCCACCATGTGCACGCGCAGTCCGAGATGCATCAGCCGCATGGCGAAGCCACGACCCTGCAGGCCGGAGCGGCCCTTGCCGTCGACGAAGACGCGTGGCGCCGCAAGAATCCGCTCGGCCAGTGCGGCCATTTCCTCCTCGCGCACGGCGCCGAGGCTCACCGTCAGTTCGGCGACGAGCTGCCTCCCAAGATCGAGAATCTCACCCATGCCGCGCCATTTGCTCCTTGATCCCGCGGACGGCCGCGAGAGGGTCGGCGGCATTCAGGATCGCGCCGCCGACAATAATGATCTCGGGCCGGAGCGGCAGCACGGGGCCGAGTGTCCCGGCCCCGATGCCACCAGCCACGGCGATCGGTCGGTCTGGAAAGGCGCTCCGCATGGCGGACAGCGCCGCCAGCGGATTTTTTCCTTCGCCCTGGACATCGAACGCCGTATGGACGCAGACGAGGTCGACGCCCAGCTCCCAGAGACGGCACGCCCGGTCGACCGGGTCGGGCGCCTCGATCATGTCCGCCATGACCCGCCCTCCATGTCGCTGCGCGGCCCGTACCGTTCCCCCGATCGTCTGGTTGGAGGCTGCCGCGAGAACCGTGACGATGTCGCAGCCGGCCTGGAAGGCGAGTTCCGCTTCCAGTTCGCCCGCGTCCATGATCTTTGCGTCCGCCGTCATCGGCAGCGTGCGGAATCTCTCACCAATGGCGCGGGCGGCGTGAAGACCTTCGCGCAGCAGCAGCGGGGTGCCGAGCTCTGCCCGGTCGACCGCGCTGCCGACGCGTGCCAGAAGGTCGAGCGCCGTATCGAGCGGACAATCGAGAGCGACCTGAAGCTGCACGGCGATGGCACCTTTCCGATCGGGTGGCGGGATCAACGGGTATGCGCCGTGATCTCGGCCTCGCTGGCGCCCATGATGTCGTGAACGATTTCTGCAGTCGTCGTCTCGCGCGTGATGCGCTGCGCGGCGACCCGGCCGAGGCGCAGCACGACGATCCGGTCGGTGATCGCCATGACGTGGGGGAGGGTATGGGAAACCAGCACCACCGCCACGCCGTGATCGCGCACGCGACGGATCAGGCGCAACACCTCCTCGACTTCAACGACGCCAAGATGGTTCGTCGGCTCGTCGAGGATGAGGACCTTGCGGGCCCAGGAGATCGAACGGGCTATCGCGACGGCCTGGCGTTGGCCGCCCGAGAGGTCGCCAACCGAGGCTCCGAGATCAGGGAGCCGGATGCCGATCCGCCGGGTGTCCACCTCGGCCGCGGCCCGCATGCCGGCATTATCGAGGAAGCCCAGCCGCCCGAGGATCCCCGGGCGTTTCATTTCGCGACCGAGAAAGATGTTGGCATCGACGGAGAGGTGCGAGGCAAGGCCCACATCCTGGTAGACCGTTTCGATGCCGGCTGCGAGCGCCTCGTGCGGTGATGCCCATACGCGCGGCTTGCCGTCGAATTCGATGTGGCCCGAACCCGGCTGGAACATGCCGGAAATGATCTTCACGCAGGTCGATTTCCCGGCCCCGTTGTCGCCGACCAGCCCGACCACCTCGCCGGCATCGACCCGGAAGGCGACATCATCAAGCGCCGTCAGGGAGCCGAAGCGCTTGCCGATGTTCTTGAGGGAAAGCATCCGTCTTTCTTCTCCGGAACGTCCTTGTTGCGCCGTCGCCGGTCAGGCCAACTCCCGCGCGCGTCCCCTTTCCTGAAGCATGACTGCGACGGCGATGATGATGCCGATGATGACGGTCTGCCAGTAAGGCTGCACGCCGACCACGATCAGGCCGTTGACGATCGTGCCGATGATGAGCGCGCCGAGGAGGCTGCCAAAGATGGTACCGACCCCTCCGAACAGGCTCGCGCCCCCGATGACCACGGCGGCGATGGCGTTCAGTTCGTCGTTCGTGCCCTCGAGGGGCGAGCCGGTGCCGAGCCGCATGACGACCAGGATCCCTGCGGCCGCCGAAAGAAGCCCGGAGTACACGTAGATCTTGACGAGGTGACGGGAAACGGGGATGCCGGCGCCACGCGCGGCGCGGGCGTTGGAGCCGATCGCAAACGTCCAGCGGCCGAACTGCGAGCGGTGCAGATAGAGGCCGACGATGATCCCGATGATCGCCGTTGCCACGACCGGCACGGTGAGGACGCGGAGGAACACGGTGTTGCCCCAGGTGGCGACCACCGACGGCAGCCCGGAGACATCCACGCCGTTCGTGAGCACGAAGGTGAGCCCGGTTGCGATGCCGAGCATGGCGAGGGTGGCGATGAACGGCGTCACCCGCATCCGGGTGATCATCAGCCCGTTGCCCAGCCCGATCGCCAGACCGGTGAGCATCGCCCCCGCAGCGCCGGCGGCCAGTGCCAGGACGAGGCCGTAGCCGCCAGTGGTCAAGGCCACGAGAATCAGCGAGCCGATGATTCCCGACAACCCGAGGATCGCTCCGACCGAGAGGTCGATGCCCCCGGTGATGATCACCAGCGTTTCGGCGAAGGCGAGAAGGATCGTTTCCGTGGCATCCTGCACGATGCTGCTGAGATTGTCCGGATTGAAGAAGCGCGGGTTGAAGCAGCCGAAGATGACGATGATGCCGACCAGGCAGGCCGTCAGCAGGATCTGCTGACGTGCCTGCGGCCGTGCGAACATGAAGCGCGATCTGCTACGGGACGGCGCCTGCACGTCCCCTGTACGCTTCACAACGGTACTCAGACCCAACGCGCCGGCCTCGCCTACGGAGTGGTTCGATAGAAATACTGGGTTTCGTTGCTCATGTTGTCCCTGGTGATGAGGACGTCCGGGATGATGTGCGCCTTTGTGGCCGGTGGGTGCCCCATGGCGGCGTCATAGGCCATCTCGACGGCCATCTCGCCTTCGCTCACCGGCTGCTGCGCGATCAGGCCGATCAGGTCGCCGGCCCTGAGCGCCTTGACCTCGCTGGGCTCGGCGTCATAGGCGATCACCTTCACTTGGCCGAGCTTCCCGATATTGTGCAATCCCTGGATCACGCCGATCGCGGTTTCGTCGTCGATGCAGAAGATTCCCTGGAGATTCGGATAGCGCAGGAGCAGATCCCGGACGACCTGCGCCGCATGGGCAGGCTGGTCCTGGCTGAACTGGTACCCGAGATAGTGGAGGCCGGGATAGGTCTTCACCCGTTGCTCGAAGCCTTGCATGCGGAGCTGGTCCGTCGTCGTGCCGGGCAGGCCGTTCATCACATAGACCTCGCCTGATCCCCCCAGCGCCTTGTCGAGCAGGTCGGCCGCCAGGGCCCCGCCGCCGATATTGTCACCGGTCACGCGTGCGGTGAGCACGCTCGTGTCGGCGACGGTCGTATCGGCGGTCACCACCGGCATGTGCATGGCGAGCGCGCGATTGACCGAGGGCATCAGCGCGTTGGCGTCGGTGGGCACGAGGACGAAGGCCGTCGGGTTCTGATTCAGGACGGCATTGACGAACGGCAGTTGTGCGCTTGGCGAGTAGACGCCCATCGGTCCCTGCCAGACGAGATGGACGCCGAGCTTCTTGGCCTCCTGCTCCGCGCCATACTGCATGGAAATGAAGAACGGATCCGAAGCCAGGCTGGGCACGAAGGCGATCGTCGTCGGGGCTGCCACAGCCGCCCCGGTCAGCGGGACCCCCGCGGCAAACAATCCGGCCGTGAGCACGACAGCAGATGCATGAGCATGAAGGCCAGTTATTCGCATGGGACGTTTCCTTCCATTCCGCGATGATGAGCAGGTCGTCGCCGATGGTCCGGAGGCCCGGCGGAACAGGCAACGCGATCGCTCCCCGGGTCGCGCAACGAGATCGGCGCAGCAACGGAGGCAAGGCTGACCTGCCGGCCGTCGGATACGCCGACCGCACGTGTGACATAGCCCGGCGGGGCGTTGAGGGCAACGGGCATTTGCAGTCAGACGCAACAAAAGGTCCGCCGGCCCGATCGCCCGGCCGATACGGGCCCGGCGCTTTGTCCGAGCCTGCGATTCCGGCCAGGCGTGATCCGCGTCAGGCAGGAAGCAGAGTGAGCGCAGGATCAGCCTGGGCGATCCTGCGCTCGTCGATCGAGAACATCCGCTGATGAACCAGGCACGCCCCACCGAAAGCGGCGCCGTCCGGGCCGAGCGTGGATAGCTCGATCTGCGGCGCCGGAAATGTCTCGAGTAATTCGCGATTCATCGTCCGCTCGACCTCCTTCGCGACGTGGCGGAACGCAGGTGCGACCGAGCCGCCCAGGATGATGAGGCCGGGATTGAGCACCGCGGCGATCTGCACGAGGCCGCGTGCGAGGGCGCGGCCCCAGACCGACACGGTCTGCCGTGCGGCCCGCTTTCCGCGCCGCAGGGCGGTCAGGAAATCCTCGATGGTGGCGTTTGCCGGTCCTCCCTTCTCCCGATATCTGCCGAGGAGAGCGTCCTTCCCGATATAGCTCTCGAGGTGGCCAGGCTTCTGCCGACCGCCCCCGTATCCGCCCTTGCCGACGAGCAATTGCCCGAACTCGCCGGCAAAGCCGTGAACGCCCCGGAACAGACGGCCACCGACCGTGATGCCGCCGCCGACGCCGTTTTCGATGAGCAGGAAGGCCACCACGTCGAATCGCTGCGAGGTGCCGCGATAGGTCTCGGCCACAGCGAGCGCATTCGCGTCGTTTTCGATCAGGATCGGCAGATCCGCCGCCATCCGCTCGCGGAGCATGGCGCCGAGGGAGACGTCGCGCCAGCCCAGCGTCAGCGCATTGCGCACGATTCCGCCTTCCAGCAGCGCCGGGATGACGACACAGAGGCCGCGCGGCGGCCCGCGGTCCGCGATGCCTTCCATCGTCGCCCGGATGAGACTGGCCATCTGGTCCACACTCATCTCCGGCGATCGGCCCGCCGCGTCGAAGGGAACCGACCGGCGCAGGATCTGGTGGCACATCATATCAGTGACCACCACCGTCAGGCGATCCACGCCAAGCTCTGCCCCGATGAAGATGCCGCCCGCGGGATCGATCTCGATCACGATGCCGGGCCGCCCGACCCGGGGCGGGTCGGGCGGACGGGGCGCTGCCGCATGCTCGATCACCAGGCGCTCGGCCATCAGATCGGTGATGATGTTGCCCGTCGTCGAGCGGTTGAGCCCCAACGCACGACCGAGATCGGCACGGCTCATACCGCCATCCCGGAACAGGGCGTTCAGCGCCGAGATCGCATTGAGATAGCGGACGGATTGTGGCGTAGCCATCGGGCCTCTCTTCTGCTGGCACGGATCGGTTGTCCGAGGGGATAGCATAGCGCCCGGGAGCACGGATCGCGCGCCGCCGCCACCGCAATCTCGGTGCGGGAACCGGGTGCTTGCTTTTTGTTGCCAAAGGCAACAAACTAGTGTCCTGCCCCCGACGTTTGCTGCCGGCGGCAGCAAACGAAAGGGGATCAGCAGGCCACTGAAAATGAAGAGGTGTGTGCCGACCGCTAGGGTGCATCCTACGGTATCAGGCGTTGGAGTCGGCACACGAGTGTCCTGCCCCCGACGTTTGCTGCCGGCGGCAGCAAACGAAAGGGGATCAGCAGGCCACTGAAAATGAAGAGGTGTGTGCCGACCGCTAGGGTGCATCCTACGGTATCAGGCGTTGGAGTCGGCACACGAGCGGGGTTCGAGCATCGGCCCGGGTTCCCCTGACCAGGGTTCTGCATCCCGGGTCGGTTGACCGCACGGGCGCCACCGCGTGCGATCCGCCTCTGGCAACCGTCATGAGGGAGGTCATGGTCGACTACATCATCGTCGGCGCCGGTTCGGCCGGATGCGTTCTCGCCAACAGGCTGTCTGCAGACCCCACGATCAACGTCGTTTTGCTCGAGGCGGGCGGGAAGGACAGAAGCCCGTTCATCCGCATGCCCGCCGGCTATCTCGCGCTCATGAAATCCGGCGCCGTGGATTGGCATTACCACACCGAACCGCAATCCCACATGAACAATCGCATTCTGTTCTGGCCGCGCGGCAAGGTGCTTGGTGGATCAAGCGCGATCAACGGCATGGTATATATTCGCGGCCACGCGAGCGATTACGATCTCTGGGCGCAACTCGGCAATCGCGGCTGGTCGTTCGATGCCTGCCTGCCTTATTTCAAGCGCGCCGAAGGCCGCGCAACGGGCGCCGACGCGTACCACGGCGGGTCGGGGCCGTTGCTGACCAGTCGCCTGCCGGAGATCACGCATCCTCTGACGAAGGCGTGGTTCGCAGCGGGCCGGCAATGCGGCTATCGCGTGACAGACGATTTCAACGGTCCGCAGCAGGAAGGATTCGGTCCCGTCGACAGCACGATCGCCAACAACCAGCGCGTGAGCGCTGCGCGCGGCTATCTCCACCCCGCGATGGGCCGGTCAAACCTGCGGGTCATCACCAAGGTACTCGTGTCCCGCATCCTGCTCGAAGGCGGACGTGCGGTCGGGGTCGAATACATCAAGGGCGGGCACGTCACGGCGCTGCGGACGGAGCGTGAGGTGATCCTGTCCGGAGGAGCCGTCAATTCGCCGCAACTGTTGCAATTATCCGGCATCGGCGACGGGGATCATCTGCAACGGGTCGGCATCAAGGTCGTCCATGAGCTGAAAGGCGTCGGACGAAACCTGCAAGACCACCTCGCCGCCGGCGTGAAGCAGCGCTGCACGCAACCGATCTCGCTCCTGAAGCATGTGAAGCCGGTCGGGGCGGCGATGGCGTTCGCCCGCTACCTGCTGACCAGGTCGGGCCCTGCCACCTCGCATGGGCTGGAGGCGATGGCTTTCGTGAAGTCGAAGCCCGAGATTGTCGCCTCCGACCTTCAGTATTTCTTCGTCCTGCTGATCTACAGCGATCATGGCCGCAAGATCGTCGACGAGCACGGCTTCATGGCCTATTTCAATATTGCCCGTCCGGAAAGCCGCGGCACGATCATGGTCCGCTCGCCGGATCCGCAGAGCCATCCTGTTATCCAGCCGAATTATCTGGACGCAGCCGAGGATATCCGGGTGATGCGGGACGGCATCAGGATCGGCCGGGATATCCTGGCGCAAAAGGCGTTCGACCCTTATCGCGGCGAGGAATACGCCCCCGGCGCCAAGGCGAAGAGCGATGCAGAGATCGACGCCTATGTTCGCGAGACCGCCGAGACGATCTATCATCCGGTGGGAACCTGCAAGATGGGCTCCGACCCGCTGGCCGTTGTCGACGACCGGCTGCGCGTTCACGGGATCGACGGGTTGCGCGTCGTCGACGCATCGATCATGCCCAGGCTGGTGACCGGGAATACGAACGCCCCGACCATCATGATCGCCGAAAAGGCCTCGGACCTCATTCTCGGTGTTCCAGGCCTTCCGTCCGCAACGGCCCCGGAGGATGCCGCCGGGACGATGGTCCAGCGGTCGCCGCCCGCGGCCGATCGATAGGCCCACGCACGAGGCTCGGCCGGATGATTCCCCGGACCGGCGGCAGAAGGAGGCGCAGGAAGCCAGCCTGGAGGCAACGGCAACCCGAGCTTCCCGGTCTCTACCGTGTCGCTGTGCGCCGCCGTGCCGGGATGTGATTCGAGACTATCCGATCGAGGAGTTGTAGGCGCCGCCGTCCAGCAGGAGGTTCTGCCCGACGATGTAGCCGGCGTGCGCCGAGCAGAGGAATGCGCAGGCGAAGCCGAATTCCTCCGGATCGCCCACCCGCCCGGCCGGGTTCGTCTTGACGCGGTCCGCCAGCACCTGCTCGGGCGTGCGGCCCGACGAAGCGGCCAGTTCGACCGCGTTGCTGCGCAGCCGGTCGGTCAGGAACGGCCCGGGAAGCAGGTTGTTGATGCAGACATTATGCCGGGCGACCTGGCGGGCCAGGCCGCCGATGAAGCCGGTCAGGCCGGCGCGCGCGCCGTTGCTCATGCCGAGAGAGGGGATCGGCGCCTTCACCGAGGCCGAGGTGATGTTGACGATGCGGCCGAAACGGCGCCCGATCATGCCGTCGATCACGGCGCGGATCAGTGCGATCGGGGTCAGCATGTTGGCGTCGATCGCCTTGATCCAGTCTTCCCGCGACCAGTGGCGGAAATCTCCGGCCGGCGGCCCGCCGGCATTGTTGACGAGAATGTCGGGTTCCGGACAGGCCGCGAGCACGGCGGCCCGGCCGGCCTCGGTGGTGATGTCGCCGGCCACGGCCATCACGCTCGCTCCGGTCGCGGCGCGAATGACGCCAGCCGTTTCCTCGAGTGCGGCGGCGCCGCGGGCGTTGATGACGAGGGAGACCCCCTCGTGTGCCAGCGCCATGGCGGAGGCGCGGCCGAGCCCCTTGCTCGCCGCGCAGACGATGGCGCGCTTGCCGCCGATGCCGAGGTCCATGCGGTTTTCTCCCTAATGCATTGCAATGGTGCCGAGCGCGGCGCGGCTGGCGGCGGGCACCGGCACCGGCCGCATGCTGGCACGATCGACATAGACATGCACGAAGTGGCCGTCCGCCGCGGCGAAGTCCTCGTCGTTGCGGAACACGGCGATCTCGTAGCGGACCGAGGTGGTGCCGATGCGCGCCACCCGCACGCCCACGGTGACACGATCCGGAAAGGCAACCGAAGCGTGGAAGCGGCAGGCGGTCTCGACGACGACGGTGATGATGTCCCCGCCGGTGGCCTCGATCAGCGCGTGCTCGAGGAGAAAGAAGGTCACCGCGGTGTCGAAGTAGGAATAATACTCGACATTGTTGACATGGCCGAAGGCATCATTGTCCTTCCAGCGCGTGGTCACGGCCTGGAAGTAGCGGTAGTCCGCCCGGCACGGCCGTTCACGGCGGCTCATGCGGCGTGGGCCGCTTCCATCCGCCGCCGATACCGATAGGTCTCATCGGCAGGATCGAGCACCACATCGTCCCAGGTGAGCATCCGCCCGGCCGCGACGGCACTTCTCAGCGCCAGCCCCGAGGCAAGCCCGATCGGCAGGCCGCCCGCGGCCAGGCTCGCCGCCGCGGGGATAAGCTTGCCCCAGACCATGGCGCCGCCCTCGCCGTCGAGGCGGGAGCCGGCCGGAAGCGCCTTCTTGGCGACGGCAACGACATCGGCGCGGAAGCGCTCGGGGGCGCCGGTCGGCTCGCCGCGCAGCACGGCGGAGATGATGGAGACCCCGAGTTCGAGCCCGATCAGGTGGCTCGGTCGATAGAGGGCGGCCCGGGTGCCGCTCTCATCGGTCGCGATGCCATATTCCTTGAAGCAGCGGGCGGTGTACGGGCCCGGCGCCTCGAACACGACATAGACGCCCCAGCGCAGATTGCCGGCAACCGGCTCGCCATTGCGATGGAGGCTCGAGACCACCTCCACCTGGCCCCGCGCGGCCCCGAGCACGGCCGCGAGGTCCCGGGCGGCGGCCGGCGGGAACTCAAGCCCGTCGGCCGGCGCCGTGAGGCCGGTCGCGTTGGCGACGGCCGCCATCTCGATCGCCGACTTGGTGCCGTCGAGGAAGGAGTTGAACATCTTGGCGTTCATCCCCCCGGCGGCGGCCTGCTCGGGGCTCAGGCCGTAATGCTGCCAGACCGTCTCCGGCGTCGAGGCATGAAAGGCGGGGAGATATTTGGTGCCCTTGCCGGCCGCCAGCACGCGGAAGCCCGAGGCGCGCGCCCAGTCCACCAGTTCGCAGATCAGGGCCGGCTGATCGCCGTAGGCGAGGGAATAGACGACGCCGGCAGCGGCCGCTTCGGCGGCCAGCAACGGGCCGGCCAGCGCATCGGCCTCGACAGTGACCATGACGACATGCTTGCCGGCGGCGATGGCGGCGCGGGCGTGGCGGATGCCGGCAGCGGGCTGGCCGGTTGCCTCGACCACGATCTCGAGCTCGGGCCGGGCGATCAGCGCCAGCGCATCTTCGGTGATCGGCGTGGCCGCGAGGAGCGCCTCGTCCCACCCCACGGTGCGGCAGGCCGCCCGCGCGCGGTCGGGCGAGAGATCGGCGATGCCGGCGATGGCAAGCCCCGGGGTGCTCGGCACCTGGGCCAGGAACATCGAGCCAAATTTGCCGGCTCCGATCAGGCCGATGCGGATCGGGCCCGCGCTTTCGAGGCGCCGGGCCAGCAGGCGCGAAAGGTTCATCGCGCCATCTTACAGACTTATCCGATGCGGACGAGGCGGGTGCCCTGGTCGCGCAGCCAGGTGATCGCGGCGTCGGTGTGCGGGGTCAGCTCGCGGACCAGCGCCCAGAAGCGCGGGCCGTGGTTCATGTGGCGGAGATGCGCGACCTCGTGCGCCGCCACGTAGTCCTGCACGAAGGGCGGCGCCATCACGAGGCGCCACGAGAAGGCAAGCGAGCCGTCGGCGCCGCAGCTTCCCCAGCGGCTCCGTGTGTCGCGCACCCGGACGCGGCGGGGCCTGAGGCCAAGGCGGTACGCCTTTTCCGTGGCCAGCAGGGCAAGTCGACGCTGCGCTTCGCTGCGCAGCAGGTCCCGCACGCGGCGGGGCAGGAACTCGGGCTTGCCGGAGACGCAGATCAAGCCGGGCGCCAGCCAGGCGCCGCGGCGGGTTTCCGGAAAATGGCAGATGCGATGATCGACGCCGCCGAGCGGCACGACTGCCCCGCTCGCGAAGCGGATCGCACCGGGCAAGGCGGCGAGGCTGGTGGTGACCCAGACCGCGTGCTGGGTCAGGAGCGCGAGCCCGGCACGGCGGCTGGCGCGGAGCGGCAGGGTGACGACAACCAGGCCGGCCTTCGGCTCGATGCGGAGGCTGACCCGCCGGGCGCGCTTGCTGCGCCGCCAGAGCACGCGGGTATCGCTGCCGGCAAGCGGGAGGGTTTCGGGGGAGCAGGGGTCCATCGCGCCGGACCATGGCGAAATTGCTCCGCGTCGCGCAACCCGAACCTGACGCTTGCCGGGTGCGCTGCCCATATCCGGGACCAGCGCTGTCGCGCGGCAGGAGGGCCAGGCCATGGACGACGTCTCCGGAATCCGAAGCCTTGGGCCACTGCCGGACGCCGCAGCGGGTGCAGCGGGCGAGCCGCCCCAGGCGACCGAGGTCGATCGGCTTCTGCACGCGGCAGAGGCGCGGCTGACCGGCGGCATTGCACCACTCGCCATCGCCGGCCCGTTTCTGGAGTGGATGCTGCTCCTGGCCAATCAGCCGGCGTTCCGGCTCGAGCTCTTCGAGAGGGCATGGCGCGAGTGGCTCGCCCTGATGACCTCCGACACGGAGCACGCCGTGGTGCCGGCGCGCTCGGATCACCGGTTCGGGCATCCGGGCTGGCAGATGGAGCCGTTCCGCAGCTTCCAGCAGGCATTCCTGCGCGCCGAGCGATGGTGGGCGGAGGCGGCGAGCGGCGTCCGCGGGCTCGGCCAGGCGCAACAGCGGATCGTCGCCTTCGTGCTGCGCCAGGCGATGGACACGATCTCGCCCTCCAACGTCCCGGGCCTCAATCCGGAGGTGATCGAACGGACAGCCGAGACCGGCGGCCGCAATCTCCTCTCCGGGCTCCGCAACGCAATGGCCGATGCGAGCGAGCTTTTTTCCGGGCGTGTCAGGCTGCCGGTCGAGGTCGGCAAGGACGTGGCGGCGACGCCCGGGCGGGTGGTGCTGAAGAACCGCCTGATGGAGCTGATCCAGTATGCGCCGGCGACCGCGAAGGTCAGGCCGGAGCCGGTACTGATCGTGCCGGCCTGGATCATGAAGTACTACATCCTCGACCTTTCGAGAACGAACTCGCTGATCGGATACCTGGTCGCGCAGGGCTACACGGTGTTCTGCATCTCCTGGCACAACCCGGGCGCCGAAGACCGGGATCTCAGCCTCGACGATTACCGCCGGGATGGCGTGATGGCCGCGCTCGAGGCGGCCAGTGCGATCACGCGCGCCCAATCCGTGCATGCCGTCGGCTACTGCCTGGGCGGGACGCTCCTGGCCATCGCCGCCGCCGCCATGGCGCGCACCGGGGATGAACGGCTCAAGACAGTGACATTGTTCGCCGCGCAGACCGATTTCAGCGAAGCGGGCGAGCTGCAGCTCTTCATTACGGAAACGCAGCTTGCCTTCCTCGAAGATCTGATGTGGCAGCAGGGCTACCTGGATAGCCGGCAGATGGCCGGGGCGTTCCAGATGTTGCGTGCGAACGATCTCGTCTGGTCGCGCATGATCAAGAGCTATCTGCTCGGCGAGCGCGAGCATCCGAATGATTTGATGGCGTGGAACGCGGATGCGACGCGGATGCCGTACCGGATGCACGCGGAATATCTCAGGCGGCTGTTCCTGAAGAACGAGCTGGCAGAAGGGCGCTTCCCGGTCGACGGGACGCCGATTGCGGTCGGCGATATCCGGGTGCCGTTCTTCGTCGTCGGCACGGAGACCGATCACGTCGCGCCGTGGCACTCGGTGCACAAGATCCATCTGCTGAACGATGGCGAGATGACGTTCGTGCTGACCTCGGGCGGGCATAATGCGGGCGTCGTGAGCGAACCCGGACATCCCCACCGCCACTACCGGCTGCACAGGCGGGTGCATGGCGAGCGATATATGGGGCCGGAGGAATGGGAGATGCTGGCCGAGCGGCACGAGGGTTCGTGGTGGCCGGCCTGGGTGGCCTGGCTTGACGAGCGGTCGGGTGAGCCGGTGGCGCCGCCTCCGCTCGGCAGCGTGGCGGCGGGATTCGCGCCCGGCGAGCCGGCCCCCGGACGCTATGTGCATGAGCTGTGAGGAGAAAAGCTGTTACCGCGAGCGCATGCGGAGCATCTGCACGGATACTCATGTGCCGACTCCAACGCTTGATACCGTAGGATGCACCATAGCGGTCGGCACACTGCTCTTCATTTTCAGTGGCCTGCTGATCCCCTTTCGTTTGCCGCCGGCGGCAGCAAACGTCGGGGGCAGGACACTGACGATCTCGTAACGCAATCCGGGCGGCTGGCGGCACTTCGCACGGCATTCTAGGGGCCTGCAGAGGCTCCTTGAGAAGGTGCGTGAAAATGGCGTCGCGAAGCGAAAATTTCATGAGCAGCAGAAGTGAATTGGCTGTTGGATCAGCAGTTGATGAATGCTAATCAATGGCACGTCGATGCGGCCGTGCTGTCGTCCGATCCGGCCGCGGATGTTTCTTCTGCAAAAGGAGGAGGGATTCGATGGAGAAGCAGTCCTCTCTTGCAAGCAGTGATTGGCCGGCGCTGGCCGCGGGCCAGGAGGAGCGTTGGCGCGTGTTGGGCGAGGCCAATGTGCGGCTGATGCGCGGGATGCTTTCTGTCTGGCAGCACGAGCTGGAACTCGGACAGGAGCTGGTGGCCGAGAACCTGGTCGAGCCGCACGCGATCGCGGAGTTCCTTTCCGGCAAAGGGGACGCCAGTACGCAATGGTCGGCGGCACAGCGGCGCTTCGAGAAGGCCGTCACCCGGATGCGCCGGATCAACGACGAGTTCTACGAGTGCCTGTTCGAAGTGGTGGCGATGGCGAGCGGCAACGGGTCGAACGGTTCGAACGCCCGGAAAGAGTCCGCAGCCCTCAGTCACTAGCCGGCGATTCACGCGCGGCGCGTGCCAGGCGGATCAGTTCGGCACGCACCGCGCCGGGACTTTGCACCGGGGCGGTGAAATCGATCCTGAGCACCTCCTCGCCGCGCGCGAGATCGAAGCCGTCCGTATCGAGCGCTACGATGCGCCAGCCGCCCCCGCTGCCGCCGGCGCCGGCGGCGATCGCGTCCATGGCGGCGGCGTGGTCGGTATTGCAATGGGCAAGGATGGCCGGCTCCGCCGCCGCGAGTTGGCCGGCGATGGCCGGGCCAGGCAGAAGCTGCGCCGGATCGAGCCGCGCGGCGGCGGCGAAGCCGGCAACCGCGTAGACGCCTTCGATCGAAATCCGCCAGAGGGAGAAATCCGTGAGCCCGGCGTACGAGGCGGCATAGGGGTTCAGGGCGTGCCAGCGCGCCAGGAGGGCGGCGTCCTCGGCGCGCGCCGCCGTGCCGATCACGGTGACCCGCGGCGCGGTTTGCGGATTGGAGTTAACCGGCGGCCCGGCGAGGAGCAGGGAGCAGCGGAGATCGCGGGCGAGGTTGCGGCTGTGCCGGGCGAGCCCGGATAGCCACAAGAGGGGTGCCAAGTCGGGCGCCGCGGCAACCGTGACCAGGCTTGCGAACGGCGTCGGCGAGATGCTGCCGTGCGCCGGCAGGCTCGTCGCGAGCACGCCCGAGCGGGTGCGGCGGATGAGGCGGCGCGCCGTTTCGGCAAGCGCGGGCGATGCCATCGTTCGGTTTCCCTCCGGGCCAGCTTGCGCCACAATAGCGGCCGAGGCTGCTGTCCCGAAGGAGCAGAGGTGGGACACTCCCATGAAGCACACGATTGCCCTGGTCGATGACGATCGGAACATCCTGACCAGCGTTTCGATGACGCTCGAGCAGGAGGGCTTCCAGGTCCGCACCTACACGGACGGGGAGAGCGCGCTGCAGGGAATCAGCGCGCGGCCGGTCGATCTCGCGGTGCTCGATATCAAGATGCCGCGCATGGACGGCATGGAGCTCCTGCAGCGGCTTCGCGCCCGCACCAGCCTGCCGGTGATCTTTCTCACCAGCAAGGATGAAGAAGTGGACGAACTGATGGGGCTGCGCCTCGGGGCGGACGACTACATCCGCAAGCCCTTCAGCCAGCGCCTGCTGATCGAGCGGATCAGGGCGCTTCTCAGGCGCAACGAGGCCGGGCGGGCCGAGGGGTCGGGCGGCACGGCCTCCGGGGTGATGGTGCGCGGGGAGCTGACACTCGACGAGAACAAGCATCGCTGCCTGTGGAAGGGCGAGGATATCCAGCTTACGGTGACGGAGTTCCTGCTGGTGAAGGCGCTGGCGGCGCGACCAGGCCTCGTCAAGTCCCGCGACCAGCTCATCGACGCCGCGTACGGCGAGAACATCTACGTGGACGACCGCACGATCGACAGTCACGTCAAGCGAATTCGCAAGAAGTTCCGAGGCAGCGACGAGCAGTTCAACCAGATCGAGACACTTTACGGCATCGGCTACCGTTACAAGGAAGCCTGAGCCGGCGGAGCGGGCGCGGCCCGCGGCGGTTGCCGGCCGCGAGGCCGTGGCCGCTCGGGAGGCGGGGCGCCGGCACCCCCGGTGGGCAGTCTCACCGCTGCTCCGCCACATCCTGGTCGTCAACGTGGTGCCGCTGGTCCTGCTCGTGGCAGCCCTGCTCTACCTCGACCAGTATCAAAGCGGGCTGCTGCAGGCGGAGGTGCAGGCGCTGCGCCAGCAGGCCAGCATCTTTGCCGGTGCGCTCGAGGAGAGCGCGGTCAAGGTAGAGACGCCCAACCAGCCGCAACTGGTGGCGAGCCTGGCGCGGCCGCTCCTGCAGCGCCTCACGGCGCCGACCCCGAATGCGGATGCCCGGCTCTATACGCCGGATGGCGAGCTGATGGCCGACAGCCGGGTGGAGGTGGGTCCGGGCGGGGCGATCGTCACCGTGCCCCTGCCGCCGCCGGTTTCGCAGGCTCCGCTCCTGGCGGCGGTGGGCTGGCTCTATGACCGGGTGCAGGAACTGCTGCCGCTTTCGGCGTCGGCACCGGTGGTGGAGGAAGGGGCGGACGAAGCGGGGCTCGATTGGGCGCCCAATCTCCAGGCCGCGCAGGCGCTGATCGCCGAGGCGGGGAAAGGCGAGGTCCCGCCCTATATCCGGCGCACCCCCGATCGCCGCCTCCTCGTCACCGTGGCCGAGCCGGTGATGCTGAGCCAGCACCTGATCGGGATCGTGCTGCTGACGCGCGAGGCGGACCAGGTGGTCCGCTCGCTGTTCGCGGTCAGGATGTCCATCGTCGGCCTCTTTTCGCTGGCCCTGGCGCTGACCGTGATCATGTCGATGTATCTTTCGCGCACGATCGCCCGTCCGATCCTGAGGTTGGCGCTGGCGGCGGAGCGGATGCGGGAGGGACGCGGACGAACCGGGGCGGTGCCGGAGGCGCTGAGAGCCCGCCGCGACGAAATCGGGGTGCTGGCGGAAGCGGTTGCGGAATCGGCGGCGGCGCTGTGGGCGCGGCTCGATGCGATCGAGCGCTTCGCGGCGGACGTGGCGCACGAGATCAAGAATCCCCTGTCCTCGATCCGCAGCGCCATCGAAACCATGCCGCGCATCTCCGACCGCGAGCAGCAGCGGCGGCTGTTCTATATCGTGGCGGACGACGTGGCGCGGCTGGATCGGCTGATCAGCGACATTTCCGAGGCCTCGCGGCTCGATGCGGAGCTGTCGCGGATCAGCATGGAACCGGTGGACGTGGCGCCGATCCTGGCCGCGCTTGCCGAACTGCACGAGACGACGCGGCGCGAGAATGCGCCGCACGTGGTACTGGAAGCGCCGGCGAGCGGGCTGGTGGTGGAAGGGGTGGAAGGGCAGCTCGTGCAGGTGTTGCGCAACCTGATCGGCAATGCCGTCTCGTTCAGCCCGGCGGGGGGAAAAATCCGTCTCCGCGGGCGGGTCACGGGAAACTTCGTGGAGATCGCGGTCGAAGACGAGGGTCCGGGGATTCCGGAGGCGAAGCTCGAGCATATCTTCGACCGCTTCTATTCCGAGCGGCCGGAAGGAGAGCAATTCGGCCAGCATTCGGGCCTCGGGCTTTCGATCAGCCGGCAGATCGTGGAAACGCTCAAAGGGCGGATCGCCGCGGAGAACCGCCGCGACGCGACAGGCAAGATCGTCGGGGCGCGGTTCGTGGTGCGGCTGCCACGTGCCGGGGCGGCCATGCGAAGCACGGCGCGGAGGAGGAAGGCTGATGAACGAGGCGAAGGCGGAACTCGGGCGGAAGATCCTCAGGATCAAGCGCGAGAAGGGGCTGAAGTGGGACGAGATCGCGAGGAGGTTGGGGGCGAGCCCCGTGTTCGCCTGCGCCGCCTGCCTCGGGCAGATGTCGATGACGGATGAGATGGCAGGCCGGGCGGCGGCGCTGCTCGATCTGTCGGCAGAGGAGAGAGCGGTCCTGGCCGAGATCCCCTATCGCGGCTCGCTGCCGGGCGTGGTGCCGACGGATCCGCTGATCTATCGCTTCTACGAGGTGCTGATGGTGTACGGCACGACCTGGAAGGAGCTGATCCAGGAGGAGTTCGGCGACGGCATCATGAGCGCGATCGATTTCGAGATGGCGGTCGAACGCCAGCCCGACCAGAAGGGCGACCGGGTGAAAATCACCATGAGCGGCAAGTTCCTGCCGTCCAGGCGGGCATAAAAGGGCCCGGGCAGGGGGGCGGCAGATGGACAGGACGGCAATGAGCTATGTGCACGGCGCATCCTCGGTGCCGCTGCTCGGCGAAACGGTCGGCGAGAATTTTGCGCGCATCGTGGCCGCGCATGGCGAGCGGCCGGCCCTGATCGTGCACGAGCAGGATGTGCACTGGAGCTACGCGGAGCTGGCCGAGCGGGTGGATGCGTTTGCCGCCGGCCTCCTCGCGCTCGGCCTGGCGCCGGGCGATCGGGTGGGGATCTGGTCGCTCAACTGCGCGGAATGGGTGCTGACGCAATTCGCAACCGCGCGGGCAGGGCTGATCCTGGTCAACATCAACCCGGCCTACCGGGCCTCCGAGCTGGAATATGCGCTGACCAAGGTCGGTTGCGCCGCGCTGGTGACGGCAGACCGGTTCAAGGGAAGCGACTATCTCGGCATGCTCAACGGGCTCCTGCCGGAGCTTGCCGAAAGCCGCCCGGGAAGGCTTGCGGCAGCGCGGGTGCCGCGCCTCAAGGCCGTGATCGGGATCGGTGAGCAGGCCGCCGGGGTCATTCCCTTTGCGGAAGTCGCAGCCGGGGGCGGGGCGAAGGAGCGCGCGCGCCTCGGGGAGATCGGCGAGCGGATGCAGTTCGACGAGCCGGTCAACATCCAGTTCACGAGCGGAACCACGGGGGCGCCGAAGGGAGCGACGCTCACCCACCACAACATCCTGAACAACGGCTTCTTCATCGGCGAGGCGATGCGGCTCGGCCCCGAAGACAGGCTCTGCATCCCGGTGCCGCTCTATCACTGCTTCGGAATGGTGCTCGGCGTTCTCGCGGCTTCGACGCATGGTGCGGCGATGGTCTTTCCCGGGCGCGGCTTCGATGCGCTGGCGACGCTCGAGACCGTGGCCGAGGAGCGCTGCACGGGGCTGCACGGGGTGCCGACGATGTTCATTGCCGAAATGGAGCATCCGGAGTTCGGAAAATTCGATCTTTCGAACCTGCGTACCGGCATCATGGCCGGCTCGCCCTGCCCGATCGCGGTGATGCGCCGGGCGATGGAAACGATGCATCTCAACGAAATCACGATCGCCTACGGGATGACGGAAACCAGCCCGGTGAGCTTCCAGACCGCGGTCGATGATCCGGTCGAGAAGCGCGTCTCGACGGTCGGGCGCATCCATCCGCATGTCGAAGTGAAGATCATCGATGCGGCAGGAAGGATCGTGCCGCGCGGCACGCCGGGCGAGCTTTGCACCCGTGGCTACACGGTGATGCTGGGATACTGGGACGATCGGGAGCGAACGGCGGAGGCGATCGATCCGGCGCGCTGGATGCACACCGGGGATCTGGCGACGATCGATGCGGCGGGCTACTGCAACATCGTCGGGCGGATCAAGGACATGGTGATCCGCGGCGGGGAGAACATCTATCCGCGCGAGGTCGAGGAGTTCCTCTACCGCCATCCGAAGATCGAGGATGTGCAGGTGTTCGGGGTGCCGGATGCGAAGTTCGGGGAGGAGCTGTGCGCCTGGGTCCGGCTGCGCGCCGGCCAGACGATGACGGAGGAGGAGCTCAGGGAGTTCTGCCGCGACCAGATCGCGCATTACAAGATTCCCCGCCATGTGCGGTTCGTCGATTCCTTCCCGATGACGGTGACGGGCAAGGTGCAGAAGTTCGTCATGCGCGAGCGGATGAGCCGCGAGCTTGGCGTGAAGGCGGAAGCGACGGCCTGAGCCCGAGGAGAGCCCGGCCCTTCGAATCGCTGTCAGGCCAGAGCCAAATTCCCGGCGCGCCCGGCCTCTGTGCGCCGGCTCCGGGTTGCATTCCCTGATCGGATATGCCGGAATGATCGGCGCGCGCATCGTATCGCGGCCGTTGCGGCTGCGGCGCGCGGGGAGAACCGATCATGTCGATCGCGCATCGTGCCGCCGGGGAACTGTTCGGCACCTTCTGGCTGGTGTTCGGAGGTTGCGGCGCGGCGCTGTTCGCGGCGGCGTTCCCCGGGCTCGGAATCGGGTTCCTTGGCGTGGCGTTTGCGTTCGGGTTGACGGTGCTGACGATGATCTATGCGGTCGGACATTTCACGGGCGGGCACTTCAATCCGGCCGTGACGATCGGGTTCTGGGCGGGCGGGCGGTTCGCCGGCCGTGATGTCCTGCCCTACATCGTTGCCCAGGTGATCGGCGGGATCCTGGCGGCCCTGGTGCTCTACCTGATTGCCAGCGGCAAGCCCGGGTTCGTCGTCGGCAGCTTTGCCTCCAATGGTTACGGTCCCTTCAGTCCCGGCAAGTATGCCCTCTCTTCCTGCTTCGTCTGCGAAGTGGTCTGCACGTTCTTTTTCGTCACCGTGATCCTGGGTGCGACATCGAGCCGCGCGCCGGCGGGCTTTGCCGGGATCGCGATCGGGCTCACGCTGACGCTCATTCACCTGATCTCGATCCCGGTGACGAACACCTCGGTCAACCCGGCGCGCAGCACCGGGCCGGCGCTGATCGCGGGCGGGGCGCATATCGGCCAGCTCTGGCTGTTCTGGCTGGCGCCGATCGTTGGCGCGCTGATTGCGGGGTGGGTGGCACGCTGGCTCCAGGCGGAGCACTGAGCGGTGCACCCTTCGCTATGCTCTCCAGCGCCGTACGAATTCCCGCCACAGGCGGCCGAGTTCACGCCATATCTCCGGTGGGCGGGAGTGGCGGAATGGCGGTTGCACGGGCCGGGCCAGGCGGCTGATCGCCTCGCGGCGGTGCGTGCTGATGGCCCGCTCGAGGGCTTGCCAATCCGGAGCGCCTTCGGAATCACGCGCCTCAGGCTGGACCCAGAGCCATTGTGACGGCGCGCCGGCGAGCACCAGTTTGACCAGCGCCACATCGGTCGCCCCGGTTGTCGAGCAGGGCTGCCGGCGCTGGCCCTCGAGGCGAATCGGATATCGCACGGATTGCCTCCTGCCAGTGACGAGGTTGACGAGGTTACCGATCTCCGCTCCGGAGCTGAATTCGGCCCGGCCCGGGGCCCGCGCAAGAGAAAAGATTTGCGCTGTACTATTGGAAACTCCGATCCCAGCGCTCTCCGCTCCGGGTGCTGCATCCGATCGCGGTTTATGCGAGCCCGCGATTCATGCCCTCCGACGATCCCGCCGCCGGCCAGCTAGCCACTGCTCACCGGGCGTTCGCCAAGACCGCCATGCGCTGCCACAATCGCGGCAAGTCCCTCGAGCACGGTATCGATGACCGCTCTCTCGGCGCCGGCTGCGTAGGCGGCGAAGACCGGCAGCGCAAAAGTCGGCGCGCCCGGCACGATCCTGATCGCCCCCGAGGCGGACGCCGGGGCGATCAGGCTTTTCGGGAAATAGCCGGCGCCGCCATTGCGCAGCAGATAGTCGAAGCCAAGCGTGCCGAGCCCGATGAACAGCGCGGGGATGGGAAAATCGGGAAACGCCATCCGGTGCTGCCGGCGGAATTCCTCGCCCCAGTCCACGTAGACCAGCTCATTACCGGCCGTCCGGTCACCTTCGCCTGGCGCCTCCACCAGGACCAGCTCTTCCTCGGCGACGCGTACGATGGTGAGCCCGGGTCGGCTTTGCGGCGAATAGATCACGGCGATATCGAGCAGCCCTTCCACGAGCGCATGGGTCATGCCATCCGGCAGGCCGACCTCGCAGCGCAGTGCGACCCCGGAGGCGTTCTGGCGCATCCATGGAACGAGATTGTGCAGCCATCGATTCCATAGCCCCGCCTGCCCGCCAATCCTGAGCGTGGTGCGAAAGCCGTGCGGTAGGGCGAGATCTTGCCGTGCCTGCTGCCACACCCGGATCAGCGCCGCCGCGTGGCGCTGGAACTGCGCCCCTGCCGAGGTCAACACCGCACCATCCCTGTTGCGCACGAAGAGGCGGAGGCCGAGTTCCTGCTCGAGCTGCCGGATGCGCATGCTCACCGTGGATTGCGTGACGTTCAGGCGCTCTGCGGCACCGATGAAACTGCCGGCGGCGATCACCTCGAGGAACGTGCGCGCAAGCACGAGATCCATCGGCCGCCGGGCTATCCTTCACGATTTCCAATATGTTCCGTCAATCATATTGGCTTGTCAAATCGTCCCCCTGGCCTATCTCTTCGTCAAGGATGTGGGCGCCTCCGGAGGCGGTATCCGCCTGCGGAGGCTCCGGAGAAATCGGGAGCGTCGATGGACCAGGGCCATGCGTCCGCTGACCGTTTCGTCTGTTTCCTGACGCGCGCGGGTACATATCGGAGCGCCCGCACACGCTGACGGAGGTGGCATCGTCATGCCGGATCCCTGGACCCTGCTCGAGCGGCTCGCTTCGACCGGCGAGCCGGCTGCCATTGCCACGGTCATCGAGACCCGCGGCTCCGCCTCCGCCCGTGCCGGCAGCAAGGCGGTGATCGACAGCCACGGCAAGGTCGTCTTCGGCTGGGTCGGCGGCGGCTGCGCCCAATCGACAGTGTGTGCCGCCGCGCTCGAATGCATGCGCGAGGGCGTCACGCGCATCGTCGATCTCAACCTCGATGACGAGGTGCTCGGTACCGGCATGCCGTGCGGCGGCTCGATGCGCGTCTTTGTCGAGCCGATGCTGCCGCGGCCGCGGCTCTGGCTGCTCGGGCATGGCGCCATCGCCGAAGCCCTGTGCAGCCTGGGCGCCACCCTCGGCTTTCGTGTCATCGTCGACGATCCGTCGGCGGACGCTCAGCGTTATCCTGGAGCCACCCGCCTCATCACCGAGGACCTCGATTACAGTGCCCTGGAGCCTGGCCCTCAGGACTACGTGGTCGTCGCTACCCAGCACAAGGGCGATCATCATTCGATGCTCAAGACCATCCGTTCGCCCTGCCGCAGCATCGCGCTGATCGCCAGCCACAAGCGCGCGCGCCTGGTGCTGGATTACCTGCGCCGGGAAGGTATCGCAGCCGAGGAGCTGGCCAAGGTTTACGCCCCGGCTGGCCTCGACCTTGGCGCCGAAACCCCGGAAGAGATCGCGCTCTCGGTGCTGAGCGAGATCGTGATGCATCGCCGCCACGGCACTGGCGCCGCCAAACGCCTTGTCGAAACGGAGGCCGGAAGGCCGCCGCTCGCCCGCCCGGCGCTCGCCGCGGTGAGTGGTTAGTGTCCTGCCCCCGCCGTTTGCTGCCGGCGGCAGCAAACGAAAGGGGACGAGCAGGCCACTGAAAATAAAGAGGTGTGTGCCGACCGCTAGGGTGCATCCTACGGTGTCAAGCGTTGGAGTCGGCACATTAGGACCGCCGGATCAGCCGGCCTTCGTTCCTGCCGCTTGCGACAAAGCCGTCAGGGCATAAAGCCGCGTTTCGGTCCGGGAGAGCATCCAGCCGTCGACGCGCACGATCCTGCCGTCGCGAAAGTCATTCCGGCTCCGTTCCCTGGCCAGGCACGCGAGGACCCTTGCCGGCGGGCAGCCACCGCGCTGGCATCCGAGATCACCGAGGATGGAGCGCGCCAGGGATTGCTTCGAGATCTCATCCGCCGGCAAGGCTTCGAGGCATGCCTGGCCGATCGAGGGGGGACAGCCGAGGTCGGAGCACAAGGCGCCGAGCGGTTCCTCGCCAGCGGGCAATCCGGACTCGCCGGCCCGGGCGAGGAGCCAGGCGGTGCCGGCACCGGCGGTTGCCAGCAGATAGCGCCGGCTGAACGTGAGCCAGGACATTACGTCAGCACCTCTTTGACATGGTCGGCCAGCCGCAGGGCAAGTGCCACGATCGTCAGGGTCGGATTGTTCGCGCCACCGGTCGGGAACACCGAACTGCCGGCAATGTAGAGGTTGGACATCGTGTGCAACCGGCAATTCTCGTCGACGACGCCAAGTTTCGGGTCACGATGCATCCGGGTCGTGCCCATCTGGTGCTCGTTGCCGTAGAAATCGCTCGGCCAGGGGCCGCCCTCGACCAAAGCAGGGCGAAACCGGCCGAATCCCGCCCGTCCAATCTCCGCTCCCAGAAGCTGCAGAGTCGCGGCGGCCTTGCTCTTGTCTTCGGGGGCGAGCTGCCAGTCCACCGTGACCTCGGGCATGCCCAGGCGGTCGCGTGCCGAGCCGAGCAGGATGCGGCTCTCGGGGTTCGGCTCCTGCTCCGATGCACAGTTGACCGCCATGGCCTCGATCGGGATCCCTTCGCCGAACAGCACCTTGCGCACGCCGAAATCGGTCACGCCCTCGAGACTGCCGACCACCTTCGCGAGGTCCGCGAGCCAGTGTCCGCCATGAGGTTCGCCCTCGATCACTCGCTTCAGCGCGTCGACCCCGTGGACCACGGGGGAGAATTTGTAGCTCCAGTCGATGAACATGTTGGGAAGCTCGAGGCGGTGCATGGCGGCAGCGGTCGGGCCGATGAACGAGATGAACGGGTGCTTGCCGCCGAAGCCCGTGTAACTGCCCTCCTGACGGAAATCGAAACGCATGCGGGGATGGGACGGAACGATGATCCCGCCGGAATAAGTCAGGTGCACCATGAAGAAGCGCCCGACGAGGTCGTGCTCGTTGCCGAGACCGTTGCCGCCCGCCCGGCCCGAGGCCAGCAGCAGCCGGGCGTTCTCGATGCCGCCGGCAGCCAGGATGTAAATCCGGGCCCGCACCGTGAAATGATTTCCCGAAAGCGCCTTGACGGCGAGTTCACCGACGGCGGCATGGCTCTCGTCGGGCCGGAAGTTGAAGGCGTTGGCATGCAGATAAACGCTGACGCGAGGGGCGCGGCGGAGTTCGGAGGCGTAGGCGGGACCGAAATGGACGGAACTCACCTGCAGGATCTTGGGGTCGAAGTCGGGGCCGGCGAATGGGGGCGGAATCTCGGCCGGCCGGATGCCCCAGCGCGATGGCCGATAATCGTACGGCCCGAGGCCGCACACCGCCTGCGCGCGCCGGTACCACGGATCGAGATAGGGCCGTTGAAAAGGCCAGCCGTGGTAAGGCAAATGGTCGCGCGGGGCGAAATCGATCGGGTCGAGCGGCAGGCACCAGCCACCCCAATGGTTCGTTGTCCCGCCGAAAAAGCGGAGGCGCGATGTCGTCAGGGTCTCGAACGCCTGGCCGATGCTGCGGCCCGCGTACAGTTGCTGGATATCCGGTTCATAATTCATGCCGCCGCTTTCGAGCAGCGTCACCCGGAAAGAGGAAGCGATGAATTCGCGGGCGAGCGTGATGCCGGCGGCGCCCGCGCCGACGATACAGACCTCGGTCTCCAGGACCGTTCCTGCCGGGACGGAGTGCGCATCGAGGATCATGCCGGGGTGCATTGAAGGCTTTCCTCCCGGTGTCCAGCCAAGATTCCGTGAAACGACACGCTCCGGACCGGCCGCTGTCGCTCCGATGATCGTGAACGGACAGGACCGCGGAAGGCCCAGCCACCCGTTCACCATTCGCGGATCGGAGCGCATCGTGATTGACCCGACTGGGGGCATGCCCGTAGATCGTGCTTCGGTCACCCGCTCGATGCCGGGGCGCTGGCACGAGCAGGCAGGGCCGGAGGATCTGATCGATGACGAGCGCGGTCCTGGTCGCCGGTGGCGCCGGGTATGTCGGGGCACATGCCTGCAAGGCGCTGGCGCGGGCCGGCTTCCTGCCGGTCGTGCTGGACAATCTTTCGACCGGACATCGCGATTTCGTGCGCTGGGGACCGCTGGTCGAGGCGGACCTCAGGGATACCGAGGTCGTTGCCGAGGCGATTCGCCGGCGCAACTGCAGCGCGGTGCTGCACTTTGCCGCTTTCGCCTATGTCGGAGAGTCGGTTGCGGATCCGGCGAAGTATTACGAGAACAACGTTTCGGGAACGCTCTCCCTGCTCGATGCGATGCGGAGGGCGGGATGCGGTGCACTGGTTTTCTCCAGCACCTGCGCGGTGTACGGCGAGCCCGCCGAGGTGCCGATAGCGGAGGATGCGCGACCGGATCCGATCAATCCGTACGGTGCATCGAAGCTGATGGTGGAGCGCATGCTCGCGGATTTCCGCCGGGCCTATGGCCTCAGCTCCATCGCGCTCCGCTATTTCAACGCCTGCGGTGCCGACCCGGACGGCGAGGTGGGCGAACTTCGCGATCCGGAAACGCATCTGATCCCACGGGCTATGATGGCGCTGCAGGGCCATATCCATGATTTCGCCGTCTTCGGTGCCGATTTCGACACGCCGGACGGCACCGCGGTCCGCGATTACGTGCACGTCTCCGATCTCGCCGATGCGCATGTCGCGGCACTCTGCAGGCTGCTCGCCGGTGCACCGGGCGGGGTATTCAACCTCGGCACGGGGCGCGGCCATTCGGTTGCGGAAGTGCTCGCGGCGATCGAGGATGAAGCGGGCAAGCGCTTGCCACGCGTCAGCGGCCCGCGGCGGGCCGGCGACCCCGCGGTACTGGTCGCGGCGGCAGCGCGGGCGCGCGAAGCACTTGGCTTCGATCCGAAACGATCGGACCTGGCGAGCATCGTCCGGACGGCCTGGGCCTGGCATCGGCACGCGCATCCGAGGCGTGGTTCCGCGCCTGATGGCAGAGTGAGCGGCGCGGAGCGCGCGGAACCACTGCTACAAAGCGCGCGGCTAGGGAGCTGAGAGAATGCGTCTGCCATGGGCGCCCGCCTGAGAGGCCTCATCACTGCCGCGGCGCTCTTCCTGCCGATGCTCTCGGCCTGCGCGGCGGGGCCTCAGGCCGCCATCCCGCCCGGCGGGCAGCCTTCGAGCGGGAAGATCATCGTCTCGCAAATCCATAATGCCCCGGGCTGGCAGCCTGCCCACATCTATCGCGACACCTCCGGACCCTTCACGCGGGTGGTCAACGGCCCCGGCTGGGACCCCGCCACCGCGAGCTACCATCCCGGCCTGCCGCTCCGCGCCTATCAACTCGTCTCGCCGGGCACCTGCTCGAGCGCGCCGGGCGGCGGCCCGCACGGCATCGGCACCGCGATCACGGACGGCACCTGCACCTGGAAGTATCTCTCGGAGGTCGATTACATCTCGCTCACGGGCTGGGCGTTCGACAACCGGCCCTGGCAGGGCGGGTCACGCTACCACTTCCTCGACCAGGTCACGTCGGGCACGCCGCTGCGCGCCTATGCGCTGGCGGATGAGAGTTGCACGAGTACAGTGCCGCCGGCGGGAACCGGCAGCGCGCGAAGTTCGATCGTCGTGACGGGCGATGGCTGCCACTGGCAATATCTCGCCGATATTCTCTATACTTCGGAAAAATCGTACATCCCGACCGAGAGCTTCACCAGCAGGAGCAGCGCGGCAACGCTGCACCTCGGTGCCGACTACGAAGCGGAGCTCTGGAACGACCGAGAGTATGTCGCCGGGCAGAATGGGGAGGCGTCCCCGATCCGTCTCCAGGATCACGACGATTTCCGACATGAAGGGGGGGTTATCCTCGGCTGCACCAACTCTCCTTGCCATCATCTCATCATCACGACGGCGCCTGGAGAGAGCTTCCGCGACAGCATGACACCTGCCGATCCGCTGAGGGGCTACGACCCGGGCAAGGGTGTCGCGATCCGCGACAATATGCCCTATCGCTGGCCGTACGAGGCGGCCGGCCTCGATATCCACGACAATTTCGTCGATCTGATCGGCCTTCAGATCAAGAGCGTGCACGGCGCCGCCGTCAATGGGATGTCCTCCTTCGGCAATTGGATGAGCATTCGTGACTGCATCCTCGACGGAGGAAGCGATGATCGCTATTCGGTGCATGCCGCCGTCACCACCGATACCAGTTCGGTGATTGCGAACGCGCTGGTCATTTCGCATGCGCCGATCGGCGTCGTCCTGAAATATCCGGGATTCGTCTTGCACTCGACGATCGTCAACCCCGACCGCACGCCTGGGAGCGTCGGCATCGAGACCTTCAACAGATGGGTCTATCCTGATACCACGGTCTCGAACACGGCGATCTTCGGTTTCGCCCATGCGGTCGGGCACGACGAAGCGCATACGTCCTGGTCGGTGCGATCCTCGCACAACATCACCGATGCACCAGCCGGCGATTCCGGCATGGGTCCCTCGACATCCGGGGCCAGGATGCCCGCAAGGGTCGATATCCTGCCCGGCACGATCTATGGCGCCGCGATGGACAGTGCGTTCGTCAGGCCGGGCAGCCGACTGGCGGCCTGGAAGCCACTCACCGTTGCGCGGAGCCGGCAGCGGCTTCGGCGCCTTCGCCGTCGGATGCAGTCTGCTCCGCCCCGATTGTCCGCAACGCAGAATCGACGACCTCGACAGCCCCGACATCATCGGCACCGTGCGTCCTCAGGCCGGCCGCTACGACATCGGGGCATGGCAAAGCCCGGCGACCCCGGCCGGCAGCGAGCGGTCCAGCTCTGGCACGGCACGCTCCGTCGCGCGGACGGGGCCGTAGCAGGCCTCTCCCGGCATCATGAATAACTCTGGGCTTTTCGCAGCGATCGCCGGCCGGCCGCGAAGCGGATTTCGGGTCATGCCAAGAGGAATGAGGGCGCTTGCCAAACGGTTCCTTCCGCGTGTGATCTCAGGCGCGGCGCGCGCCTGGTTGGAGGATCTCCGCGACTGGATCGGGGTGTTGGCCTTCGGGCTATCTTTCATGGCGGCGCGTAAGCCACGGCCGAAGCACATGCTCTATTTCGGGTTCGCGCCCGGCGATGACCTCCTTTGTACGGCCGTGCTGCGGGAACTTCGCAAGCGCGGACAGACGAATCTCATGATGGTCTCCGATCATCCGGAGCTGTTCCGCGGCAACCAGGATGTGACCTTTGTCCGCCCGCTCTGGCGGCGTTATTCCCGGGACCGCTCGACTGCCGCGATCTGCCGGCGGTTCGTGCGGATCTGGGGCGGCCAGTTCACGAGAGCGGAATATGCGCCGCTTCTCGATCAGGATCGCAGCAGGCCGCCTTCCCGGCACATCGTCGCGGAGATGTGCGCATGTGCGGGAATCACGGGGCCGGTCGCGATCAGGCCGTACCTTCTGTTGACTGAAGAAGAGAAGTCCGAGGCTCGCTGGGCCCGCGACCAAATCGTGATCCAGAGCAGCGGGTTAGCGGCTCGGCACCCGATCCGGAACAAGCAGTGGCCGGCCGAACGATTCCAGGGCGTCGTTGATGCGCTGGTCGAGGAACTCTCATTCATTCAGTTGGGCTCGGTGACGGACCCCGCGCTGCGGGGAGCAAAAGACCTCCGGGGTGTGACCGAGATCAGGGAGACGGCGGCGATCCTTTCTGAGGCGCGACTCTTTGTCGGCACGGTCGGGTTTCTGATGCACCTTGCGAGAGCCGTCGAATGCCCGAGCGTGATCGTTTTCGGAGGACGCGAAGCGCCGTGGCAATCCGGCTACGTCTGCAATACGAATCTCTATTCCGCGGTGCCCTGCGCGCCGTGCTGGCGGTGGAACGGCTGCGAGTTCGCTCGCGAATGCATGGACAAGATCACGGTCCCGGATGTCGTCTCGGCGATCCCGCAAATGCTGGCAAGGCCGCGCGGGCCGCTCGCGGTCGAGACCGTGGAGATCGAGGCCCGGGGGTCAGCGGTCACGCCGGATTCGCGAGGCGGCGGGTCGCCGGCATCCGCGCCAGCAGCGACTTGATCCGGCGTTTGACGGAAGCCGGCAGGACGGCTCCAAGGCCCTTGCGCACCATGTTCAGCGGCGTCCGGTCAGGCGGGACAAAATCACGCCACTCGGTCATCCGCAGGTATTTCTCGTAATCGGCCTTGCGTGGATGGTCGCACAAGTAACTCCAAGGCTTCCAGCCGCCATTGAAATGGATGATCAGCGCTTCGCGGCGTACCCTCTCCAATTCAGCGTGCTCCAGCGGCAGCCGTGAGGGGTCCCGGTAAAACGGCCAGATGGCGTTCCATTTGTAATCGAGCCGCTTCCGGCGATCGTGGAAGCATGCATTCAAAGCGTCCTGGTCGTAGAGCACGCGCTCCGGGTTTAGACGGATATACTCGAGGACCGTTTCGGCCGCACGCGTCTCGCGCCACTGCTCGAGGTCGATCACCAGCATGCCCGCATTGAAGTAGCCGTCTTCCATGGACATGCCAAGGCGTGTCACCCCGCGGTCGGAACCCGGGATATCGACAGTGCCCAGCAACGCCCCGCCGAGGTCGACAGTCCACAGCGGCGCGATATTGCCGGCGACGACCATATCGGCGTCGAGGTAGAGCACCCGCGACACATTCGCCGGGAAGAACTCCTCCACCCACGAGCGCGTGTAGGTATCGATTGTGTAATGTGCGGCGGGATTGAGCGGAAGCAGCAGATCGGGGGGAATCGTGAATTCACGGAAACTCAGGGAGTGGTTCGAAAACGGCGTCAGGGTACGGCGGAGCTTGGCCTCGTCGAGTTCTTCCGTCACTCGCCTGACGATCACGATATCGAAGAAAAGGTCCTGGTTGTTTGCGAGGAGAGAAATCAGGCACACCGCGGCATGCTGAAGGAAAAGCGTATTGGTGCACATCAGAACCGTGACACGATCTGTCGCGGCGGTGGTCCGGCCACCGCGCTGGCCCAAAGTCGGCACTGGAGGAGAATCTTCCATACAGGGTATCCGTCGATGTCCTCCTGCAGGGCAGAGCACGTTTTCCGCCAAATACTGGCGACGATAAAGGGTCTTTGCGACGCGGTCCCGGACGGGCCGAGCGTTTCGCGTGTCAGGGTTCCAACGCTACGGATCCATACTGTGATCATTGACACGAGCCTGCAAGCGGGATTTTCGCGATGCGGGGTTGCGACGGTCGGAACGGCGGCCAACGCACCAATTCCGCCGGTCTGGGTCGCAAGGTGAGCGACCGAACGGAAAGGTTGAGATCGCCCGGGACGTGCTAAGCCCCGGTTCCGAAGTGCCCGGGAGGCGCCTATGCGGACTGGGCAGTTCTTGCCGCCGCAACGCGTGCAGGGTGCACGGCGGGCTCCAGCGGTCGCAGCGGGAGGTGAGTTCCGCCATAACGCGGCTGCCGAGCGGCGGCGCTCATGCCGCGCATTTACGGATGATAGCCGTACCGCCGCGGTCCGGAAGGAGCACTGCACGCTCGGGGCGCGGGTGAAGGAACTCGTCCACCGCTTGTTTCACTCCGCTCCAATGGACTCCGGAGTAATCGTGCACGATCATCAACCCGCCTGGAGAAAGGCGCGGAAAGAAAAACGCCATCCCAGCCTTGATCGGTTGGTAGAGGTCACAGTCCAAGTGCACGACGCTGAAGTGGGCCTGATCGAGGTCGGCGGGAATGGAAGCCGGGAAGTAGCCCTGGATGAATCTGACATTCTGCTCGCCGACGAAATCACGGACGGCGGCAAGAGAAATGTCCGTGAATTCCGGCTGCCGGCATCCATCGGCAGCGACGAGATCGCGCCGATCAAAGCCCTCGAAGGTGTCGAACAGGTAGAGGTGCCGCCCGGCCGCACGTGCATAGTGGGCGAGCACGGCCGCCGAATTTCCACGATAAACCCCAAGCTCAGCGAAATCGCCTGTGATTTGCTCTTCGAGTGCCTGCCGGATATTGAGGACAAGGCTATAGAGGCGCGGCAGGTCGGTCGCATTGGACGCCTCGTTCTGGTGTACCCAGGCGGTGCTCAATGCGCCGAGTTCGGGATACCTCTTGTGATTGCGGTCAGAGTCGGGGCGGAGCGCGATGTAGAACGGCAAATCCGTGTGGAATGCGGCCGGCGCCGCCCATGGGTGCCGAGCTAGGACCGCATCCGCTGTCGGCTGACGTCCAACTTTGAATGTGCGGTTGAGGTTGATCCTGATCGCGGCGATCTTCTCGCGTGGCGATTTCGCAAGAAACCGCAATAGTTTTGCGCTGGGCAGCGGGCTTCCTGGCGCAGCCATTGGTCACCATCCTCAGTTTCGAGGTGTCGGCCAGCCTTGAGTTTTCGGGAGCGGTTGCTCCCCGGAGTGCAGACTCCATGTCAGCGAAGATAGGGGTGTTCCTGCGACGAGGCGATGGCGCAATTGGTGCCGCTCGCTGGCGGCAGCTCCGCGAGGAAATCGGAACCCGCAACGTCGGGCCGTCCGGGGCAGAAGCCACCCGGCCATGGCTCGCGCCCGCCGGAAGGCGGCAGGGCGCTGGAAGGATGCCTTCGAGCCATTACGTTTGGACATTCTGGCCATCGCGCGCGCTCAGGGCGAAGGCGCGATCGCGGGGGAAGGCCGGGCGGACCAGGGGGTTTCGGCACGGCGGAAGGCGCGCCAGGCGGCGCGGAGCTCGGGCTCGAGATCGACGAGGCCGCGGGCCTGCCAGCCGATGACGGCGCCGAGGGCAGATTGCGCTCCAGGGGAAAGCGCCGAGGCGGCAAGTTCGGCCGTGCGCTCGGGCGTGGTCGTCATGTCGTTGAAGGTGCCGAGCAGCTCTTGCAGCCTGCCGAGCCGGCGGACAAAGCGGCGGGAGGATTTCCCTCCGGCCTCGAGGGAAAGGAAGAAATCGACGCTGTAGCGGAGCTTTTTGACGGCAAGCCGGAGCGCGTGGCGGGCGGGGGAAGAGAGGCGGGCGAAATGGCGGCCTCTCCTGATCACCCGGCGATGGCGGCGCGCGAGCAGCGGGCCGGCGAAGGCGAGGGCTGGCGCATCGAGCGTTTCGAGGGTCTGTGCGCCGGCATCGGTGCGCCAGCCCCGGTTCTCGACCCAGGCGCCGAGCGAGATTGCAAAGCGGCCGGTCCGCTGGGCGGCCAACGCTTCGCCGGCATTTTGATGCGCGGCGGCGCGACGAGCGACGGCTGCTTCGGCAAGCTCGGTGAGACCGACGAGCGTTGGCGCGGCATTGGTGATCGCGGGCAGGAGTTCGAGCAGGAAAAGATCCCAGTTCCGCGCCGGGCCGAGCGCGGAGGCCAGCCAGCGCGCATCGGCGCGCAGTGTTTCGAGCGCGGGCGAGGGGGCGAGCGGGGCGATCAGGGCAAGGGCGGCGCGGAGGCGGCGCAGCGCGACGCGCATCTGGTGCACGCCTTCCGGATCACGCAGCTCTTCGGCGGCGGCCTGGTTGGCGAGGAGATGGCCGAAGATCGAACGGAGGATCGCAGAGAGGGCGTCGTCCAGAGAAAGACCGGCTTCGAGCCGAAGGCGTGGCGCACGATGCGAGGGCAGGGGAAGGTTGCGGGCAAGGGCTGCGCCGCGCTCGGCCTTGCTGTGCAGAGAAGGGCGAAGTGGGGCTATCTCGGCGAGCCTCGCGGCCACTTCGAAGAGCGTGGCGGGGTCACCCCGCTTCAGTTCGATCTCGATCTCGCAAATCGGCGCCGAGCGTGCGTCGGCCTCGATGACGCCGCGGTCGAAGGCGATTTCGAGGTCGGAACCCGAGACACTGAGGCGTTGCGTATGGCGGCGCACGATGGTCCTGAACACCGGTTCTAACGCCACAGTTTCGAACAGGGCCTGGAGATCATCGGGAAGTTGAGGCAGAAGCGGAGACGGATCACCCGTCAGGCCGGCGACGGGCGCTTCCCATTCGTCGCGCGCGAGCGGCCTCGCGTCACGCGCCTGTTCGCGTTTCGCCGTCGCGACGAAGTGCCGGCCAAGCTTGCGAATGCGGAACGCGACTCCGGCCTCTGCGAGCCTGCCCTCGGCACTGTCATAATAGACCGAGGTCAGGTGGCGCACCCGGCCCTTGTTGCGGGCAAGGGCCTGGATCAGCGGGGAATCCATCAGGCGGGCAAGGTCGTCGGGATCGGCGAGCAGCTTGAGTTCGACTTCCGTGGGCACCGATGGGGGAGCGGCAGGCAGGGCGGAAGACGGCGCGCTCTCGCGGGCCGGCGTCGGGCTTCGGAGATCGCTCGATATCATCGGAAGCTTGGGCGGGGTGCCGGGAACAGGTCCGGCGTGGAGCTTAGATGGAATCGGTGTCGGCACGAAAGGCCGGCGGGCGGCTGGTGTCCTGCCCCCTTTCGTTTGCTGCCGCCGGCAGCAAACGAAAGGGGGCGAGCAGGCCACTGAAAATAAAGAGGTGTGTGCCGACTGCTAGGGTGCGTCCGACGGTATCAAGCGTTGGAGTCGGCACAGTAGCCTTTGCCGGCCCGGTTCAGCGCGCTTCCTCGAGCTTCGTTCCGAAGGTGCTGAGCACGATCTGGCGGCGGATTTTCTGAGTTGGAGTGAGCAGGCCGTTCTCCTGCGTGAAGGGGGGCACCAACTGGTGGCGGCGGACCCGCTCGATCACGGAGAGCCGGGCGTTCACGCGCTGCACTGCCTCGGCGACCGCGGCCTCGTCGGCGCCTTCTGCGGGGACGAGCAGGGCCGAGAGAGAGGCCTG
>JASHOF010000101.1 GCA_030041255.1 Acetobacteraceae bacterium | reverse complement strand
ATGGGACTGCCGTCGCGATATTGCAAACACAATCTTCAGCGTGCCCTCTGAAAGAGGGCAGAGCCAGCGAATGGCCGTCTGCGCAGTAGCAACCGCGTCACGACCGGCAAGACCCTATCCACGACAATCCCGCAACAGAGCGGGAGGCCGGACGAGACGATGCGAGAAAAGAGTCCTGGCTGCCCAGGCGGGCGAAGGCAATAAAAAAGTCAAGTTGAAAGCAGAGAAAATGGCAGATCATGACCTGGTGGATACTGGGCGCAGATAGCCAACATGAGCAAAGGTTGTCGCGGCAGCCTGGACCATTCCTGTGGCTCTTGCCCAGGCCATCTGGCCGTCATATCGGGTGTCGTAGCTCCGGCAGGCCGTTGCATTGACGCGAAACTCCGCCCATCGATCCTGACCGGCCGGGCCTGCATCGGGTGCATCGGTCAGGAGGGTCTGCTTTGGGTGTCGCCGCAACCACATCAGAGCGACCAGGTGCGCCAATTCGGCCATGCGCGTCAATCCGTCCTCGACCGAATCGACAGACTGATAGGCACCAGGGAACGGATTCCATACCTCGAAGGTGAACCGGACAGCTCCCTGCTGATCGGTGTGTCGGGTGATCTTCAGAGATGGCCTGGTCAATCCTCGCTTCTCCATGAATCTCTCCCTGGAGAGTTCAATCCGGCGCCTTTTCGAGTCCCGGATCGCTCTCGATTCCGGCCGGCTCCTCCATTGTCATCTCCTCCGGGCGTGGTGAGCGGTTTCCTGCCGACATCGGATATGAAAGAATGATGAGAGGCCAAGTGCCTGTTGTCGCGAGGCCTGCGAGCGGTTACGCCTCTTGGCGGCTCTCATGACAGTACGATCAGAACCCGCGCCAGCTTCGATGCGGCGGTGTCCAGAAGGGATCAATAGAGTCCCATAGCCTTTTGTCCTGCGTGATCCAGGCAGTCGCTTCGGCTTCGGTTGCGAAGCCGGCCGCGGTTTGGGGGAGCGCGCCACAGCGGGTGATTTCCACGGCAAAACTGCCGTCTTGGCGATGAATCAGCCTATAGATCGAGCCCTCCATGACTCACTCTTGCACGAAAAGCCCGTTCATGCACGCTTTCTCAGGCTGCCGGCCTGAGGCTGTCGATGGTGGACGGAAGCCGCCCACCGATGGCGCCCGATGTTGATTTGTATGATCGGGTGCAATGGGCCGAGTTCGTGCGGATACCGATTCGGGCACCGAGTATCTGATCATTTCTCTTTTACATTGAGCGGGAACCACCCGCCGTCCAAGACTCGCCACACGGGCAAGCCGCCGGACACATGAGGTTCGGGGGCTCGCCTGGCAACGGGCCGGCGCCGCTATGGCGTATCCCTGGGGCAGTCCCGGGGCCAGCGTCGATGCAGCCAGAGCCAGGCAGCCGGCTCGGCGCGGATCCAGCGCTCCAGCGTCGCGTTCACGGCGAGCAGGATGGCATCGGTATCGGCGCTCCGGCAGCCCGTAGGTGTGACGACGAGCGGCGGCTCGCAGGTCATCCTGACCCGCACCGGACCGAGCCGCACGACTCGTAGTGGGACAATCGGAAAGCCGAAGCGGAGCGCGAATTGCGCCAATGCCGGCGCCGTCATTGCCTTGCGGCCGAAGAAGGGGATCGCGATGCCGTCATTCATCTTCCGGTCGACCAGCAGGCCAAGCGAGCCGCCGCGCTGGAGGTGCAGCAGCGCGGCGCCCGCGCCTTCCGCGCCTTTGCGGAACATCGAGACGCGTGGGCCGAGGGCCTGCTGCCTGAGCGACTGGATCAGGGCATCGATGTGCACGTTCGATGCCGCGCGATAGAAGCCGGAGACGGTGAGCCCGAGCCCTGAGGCGATCGGCAGGATCATCTCCCAGTTGCCGAAATGGCCCGGGAAAAAGATCGCCGGGGCGTTGGCACCCTTCAGGCGTTCAATGTGCTCCGTGCTCCTCGCCATCGATTTCCCAGCCCGGCCCTTCGCCGGGGCGGAACAACGCCGGCAAGTGCGGCAACTCCGCCATGGTGCGGCCGAGGTTGTCCCACATGGCGCGAATGATCGTGCAGCGCTCCGCGGCGGTGAGTTCGGGTAGGGCGCGGCGCAGGTTCTGCCCGGCGACGCGGGAGACGAGAAATCGCGGGCCGACGGTACGCGCGACCCAACCACCGAGATTAGAGGCGTGTACGGGGCCGGGTCTGGATAGCGGTCCGCGCTGCCTGGCGTTATCCTCGGCCGGTGCCGAGCAAGCCATCCGCATCGGAAAGCGTGATCCCGGAGCAGGAGCTCGCGGCGTGAGAGCGGTGGCTGCGGCGGCCTTCGCGGTTCTCGCGCTGGTTGGCGGCTTGGCCGCGATGAGACCGGCGGAGGCGCGCACGCTTGCCTCGGCACCGCTCGGCGACGGGCTGACGCTGCCCTACTTCGTTTCGGCTCCGCCAGGTCAAGCCGGCATCACGCGCATCCTGATCGCGGTGCACGGCTACACGCGCGACGCCACTCGCACGTACGGCGCGGCGCTGCGCGCGGCAACGGAGGCCGGCCACGGCACCGATACGCTGATCGTCGCCCCGCTCTTCCAGGTGCCGCAGCCCGAGGCAACGCAGTGCCACTTCGAGGGCGTCCCGCGAGCCGCACCCGCCGACGCGCTCTGGCACTGCCATAGCTGGGCCGAGGGCAAGCCGGCGCTGAACGGCCATATGACGAGCTTCGTTGCGATGGACGCCTTGGTCGGCACATTGCTCAATGCCTATCCAATGGCGCGCAGCGTGACGATCGCCGGGTTCTCTGCGGGCGGACAATTCGTCCAGCGCTACGCGGCTTTCTCGGCTATTCCCCCGAGGTCAGTGCTGCTGCGTTATGTGGTCGCCGACCCGAGCTCGTTCCTCTATTTCGACCCCGCGCGCCCGATGCCGGGCGCTGCAGCCTGCCCGTACTACAACAAGTGGAAATTCGGGACCGAAAACCTGCCCGCCTGGCTCGGCCGTAGCGCGGCCGCCGCGCGCGCCGCTTATGCAAGCGCCGATCTCCAATACCTCGAAGGCGCGCTTGACACCGGCACCGGCCGCGGCACCGCCGTCAATCTCCTGGAATCCGGCTGCGCCTCCGAATTGCAAGGCAAATACCGGCTCGACCGGGGCGAGCGCTACGCAGCCTACGACGACAGCGCTCTTACCCACGGCGCGCACACCCTCAGCATCGTTCCCGGCTGCGCGCACAGCGTGAGCTGTGTTTTCCCCTCCCGAGCCGGTCGCGCGGCTCTGTTCGGGTCGCATTAGCTCGCCCTCGGCCTCCCCGCGACACATACCGGCCACTGGCCGGCCACTGGCCGGATGAGATCCGACAGCTTCCGCTTGAGCGCGAAAGTGGGAGGCACCCGCCACGGATGCCTGAGCGAACGCCCAGGACTCGATATCCCCTCACCGCAACGAGGCGATGGCGACGCGGTATGGCAAGGCGCTCTCCCGCACTGTGACTGTGTACGCCGTAGATTTGCCGGATGACGTGAACCGGCGGGCGAGGCAGTCTGACCCATCGAAAAGACTTGGCGCGCCGGGGCCAGCGATGATGGGCACTATGTTTACGCTATAGCCGTATGACGAGCCCTATGACGGACTGTGTTATGCTGCGCCGCCACACGCTGGAACAGGGACGATCTCAGTATGACAGAACATCCCCGCATTTCGCTCGCGCCGGACGTGCTCGCCGGCAAACCCGTCATCCTCGGGACGCGGCTCGCCGTCCAATTCATCATCGGCCTCATGGCTGATGGATGGACCGAAGCCGAGATCCTCGATAATTACCCGGGCGTGACCCACGACGACATCATCGCGTGTCTCGCCTATGCGCGCGATACCCTGGATTCGGAGAGGGTCTTCCCGAGCGCGGCGTGATATGCGTTTTCTGGCTAACGAGAATTTCCCGGGCTCGGCCGTCGC
>JASHOF010000100.1 GCA_030041255.1 Acetobacteraceae bacterium | reverse complement strand
TACAACGTCGGCACAGCACGATGTCGCGGCTCGGCGCGTCCCCTTGCGCACCAGGGAGCCCCCTGTCCATCAACCCTGGGTAAGCAGGGGAAAACCCTTTTCGGGTTAATCCTAGAATCGGATTATTGACACGCCCCGCATGAGCGTCGCGCAGGGGCCAGTCTGTTGAAGTCGGTATTCACAGAGGAATACGAGTTCCTTCTGGACTACCTCATATCTGCGCGCAAAGCGGCGGATATCACTCAACAGGAATTAGCGGAACGTCTCAGAAAACCGCAGTCGTTCGTCTCGAAATATGAACGCCGCGAGCGGCGGCTTGACGTTGTCGAGTTCGTCAGTCTTGCGAAGACCATTGGCTTCGATCCCTGCGACGTGGTTAGGGAGATCGAGGCGCGACTCCAGCACCGACCCAAGCGCAAGGGGGCTGGAAAGTGAACACGGCGGACGTTCTGCGGATCGCCTCGGCTTATCTCGAAAGCCTGTCGGGGCACGTGTTCGACTTGCTTACCGTCTCGAAGCCGGTTTCGCCCAATGCAGCGGTCAACCTGTCACGGACCATATCGAAGCTTTCACCCCTACTTGGCAACCTGATCGAGTTCAACACAGTCGAATTTCTCAACGCGAAGGACGAATTCAAGGGGCTGGGGGCATGGAAGCGGCAGGACCCCGGCTTTCCCGATACGATATTCGAAGGCTCGATCACCCCGACGGCGGGTTTCGAGATCAAAGTGTGGTTCCCTTTGGCAACGGAGATCACCGCGCGATTCAAGGACAGTCAAAACCACTTTCTGCAGGAACAAACATCCGTTTGCATGCTGGCCTGGCTTCCCGACCAGCTCATTTTCGGCAAGCCCTATATCATAGACGTGTGCGTAGTGCCGGGAAGCTCAATCGCGAAGGCACGAGATAACCACTACCACAACCCGCCAGATTACATCGTGCTTGAGCCGGAGGACACGACGACACGCACGCGCAATCTGCAACAGACAAATACGAACGGATACAAGTTTCAGGGCACTCCTGCACAGTTCGAACAGGCACAGAACGTCGTAGCAAGTTGGGGCGCGTCAGGGCGCGTCTATCAACCGACGCCGGATTATCAACCCCTTTTGCGCCAATTGTTCGCTCAATTCCCCTATCGGCTCGACACGAATTTCGCCAAGATGGATCGCATCGTCCATCCCGGCATCGAGGCTTTCAAGCACCGCGTTCACGCTACAGAGATTCATGGTTTGACGGTCGGTCAATGGAACGCGCTGCTTTCGAGGGGGACCGACGAGGCCATCAAGCTCGCCTTGAACCAGCAGTTCGATATCAAAGAAGAAGACGCTGATAAGCTTCTTCGGTAAGGCGGCGCACCCCATAGTGAAAATAGGTCGGATCGATTTCCGCACCGAACGCCCTGCGATTGATGCGACGCGCGGCGGCGCAAGCCGTGAACAACCCGCCGAACGGCTCCCAAACCGTGTCCCCCTCGTCCGACGAGGCTTTAATAATCATCGTGACAAGATCGAGCGGTTTTTGGTTCAGATGAATAGCGCGACCGAAGTCACCGTTCAGCTTGAATCTTTCTTCTCCCCTTAATGCTGGCCGGTCCCAGACGTTCGTGAATCCGTGCGGACAGTGAAACTTTGAGCGCATGGTGGCCCACTGCTCACCCATGCCCGGAATGCGCCCATCTATCGAAAAGTAGGGGCGTCCCGCAGGGTCGCCGTGCGCGTTCGCGTAGTTCTGCATCTGAACGAACATCTCAGGCGGCGGGTAATACCAGAGATGCCCCTGATCCAGATATTTGCGCACCGCCGCATCCGCAACACCGCATGCTTCATTGGCCTTTCGCAAAGCCAGCCCTGAACGCTTCCACTCGCGAAGCAACCACTCTTTCAGCACAAGGCCATCAATGCGCGCCTCAAAGACATACTGCACGCACACTTCGGAGACGACGGGAAAGCGGCGAATTTTGACGGTGTTTATATTACCCGCGATATGACCTTTTCCTTTGTTCCAGATGTTTGCATTCATATAACGCCAACCATGGCGTTCAAGCACCGGATGAACGGCGGCCCATCCGATTTCCGAGTTCCAGAACCAGAGAGTTGTTGAGGGAGTCGCCCGGAGCGACCATGCAGCAACGTGCGGTTCATACCATTGCGGCAACTCCAGATGATCCGAGGTATCGCCTTCGAAGCCGAGAACCCCGTAGCCGCCGTCCGACACGATAACGGTAGGCGTTGGCCACTGCTGGCACAGTTCGCAGCTGTCACCAAGGGCAACGTGTATGGAGCCGTCGGCGTATTCGGTGTGTGCGGGCGTCACGTCTTTTTTGACGGCTCTACCACGTCCAACCGTGCTGGTAGGCTTATGTCGCCGCGCGGAATGCTCGATGCCAGGTTTTGTCAACTCATCTCTCACGAAGCGCCTCCGATTCGCCGTGCAGTGTAACCCAAGACGGGTTATCCGCAAGACCTTCGACCGACCCACCCCGCCGACTTTCCATAAAGCGGATCTGCGCCGGCAATGGCCAGGACTTTCGACCAGGGCTTTCGATAGGACGTCTTTCGTGGCTTTGCGGCGCGGGGCTGAACGCCGCTTAGCCCCCCTATTTACGGACCATCGTGGCTCTGCCCCGCCGTTCGGAGGGTCGGGATGGCATTGCGGCCGCTGTAGCGCCTGGATCGAGGGCCGTTACTACGAGAACAGGCTGAGAATGGGGTGAATGCTATCAGCGTCATCTTCTGTGCGGTCGGCGCCCTGGTGCGTGCGGGGAGCGCGGGTGCTGGCCGGCATCGGGATCGCGGCTTATGCTGGAAAACCGGCGGGCTGAAGGCGGGAGGAAGCTTATGAAGAAACTGATCAACGGCGCGGAAAATGTCGTTGCCGAGGCGCTCGCCGGCATGGCGGCGGCGCATCGCGACCTGATCCGCGTCCATTTCGAGCCGGACTACATCGTGCGCGCCGATGCACCGGTGCGCGGCAAAGTCGGGCTCGTTTCGGGCGGCGGATCGGGCCACGAGCCGATGCATGGCGGCTTCGTCGGGCGCGGCATGCTGGACGCGGCCTGCCCCGGGGCGATCTTCACCAGCCCGACACCGGACCAGATGAGCGAGGCGACCAAAGCGGTCGAGGGAGGGGCCGGGGTTCTGCACATCGTCAAGAACTACACCGGCGACATCATGAACTTCGAGATGGCGGCAGAGCTTGCGAAGGAAGATGGAATCGAGGTCAGGCAGGTCGTGATCGACGACGATGTCGCGGTGAAGGACAGCCTCTACACGGCCGGGCGGCGTGGCGTCGGGGCAACCGTGCTGGCGGAGAAGATCTGCGGAGGAGCGGCAGAGGCCGGCGCCGATCTCGATCGCGTCGCCGCGCTCTGCGGCGCGGTGAACGGCGCCGCGCGCTCGATGGGCCTGGCGCTCGCTCCGTGCACCGTGCCGCAGGCCGGCAAGCCGAGCTTCGAACTTGCCGATGACGAAATGGAATTCGGGATCGGCATCCACGGCGAGCCCGGGCGCAAGCGGATGAAGCTCGAACAGGCGGACCACGTGGCCGGGATGCTGATGGAGCCGATCCTCGCGGAGCTTCCGTTCCGGTGGGGCGACGAAGTACTGCTGTTCGTCAACGGCATGGGCGCGACGCCGCTGATCGAGCTTTACATCGTCTATCGCGCGGCGCAGGCGATCGCCGAGAAACACGGGCTTACCGTGTCGCGGCGGCTGGTCGGGCCGTTCATGACGAGCCTCGAAATGGCCGGCGTTTCGATCACGCTGCTGCGCCTCGACGATCAGATGCGGAAGGCCTGGGACGCGCCGGTGGTGACACCGGCGATGCGCTGGGGCGCGTGATGGCACGGGATGCCGCTCTGCTGATCGCGTGGATGCGCCGGCTCGCGGCGACGATCAGGGCGCACGAGGCAGAGTTGACCGCGCTCGATGCGGCGATCGGGGACGGCGATCACGGCGCCAACCTGGCGCGCGGCTTCAACAAGGTCGAACAGAAACTCGACGCCGAGATGCCAGCGACGCCGGCCGCGTTGTTCCGGCTGGTCGGGATGACCCTGATCGGCTGGGTGGGCGGTGCCGCGGGGCCGCTCTACGGCACGTTCTTCCTCGAGGCCGGCAAGGCGGCGGGCAGTGCGGCGGAACTCGACGAGGCGGGGCTTGTGCGCTGCCTCGCCGCCGGGCTCGCCGGGGTCAAGGCGCGCGGCAAGGCCGAGCCCGGCGACAAGACGATGGTCGATGCACTCACGCCGGCGATCGAGGCGCTGGGGAGCGGGGGAAGCCTGGCCGAGGCCGGTCGCGCCGCACGGGCGGGGGCGAAGGCGACGGCGCCGCTGGTCGCGCGCAAAGGGCGCGCGAGCTATCTCGGAGAGCGCGCGATCGGCCATGTCGATCCGGGCGCCACCTCCTCGGTGCTGCTGATCGAGTCCCTCGCGGAGGCCGGTTGAGGACGCGGATGCCGGAGGGGACGGTCGGGCTCGTCCTCGTCTCGCACAGCCGGACTTTGGCCTGTTCGGTCGCCAGGCTGGCACGGCAGATGGCAGGCGCCGAGGCGCGGATCGCCATTGCGGCGGGGGCGGGGGAGGATCGGAGCGACCTCGGAACGGACGCGACCGAGATCGCGGCGGCGATCGAGGCGCTCGATTCCGCCGCGGGCACGCTCGTGCTGATGGATCTCGGGAGCGCCATCCTCAGCGCGGAGACCGCGCTCGAGCTGATCGACCCGGCGATGCGCGAGAGGGTCCTGCTGTCGGGCGGGCCGTTCGTCGAAGGGGCGCTGGCGGCTGCGGTGGCTGCTGCCGCGGGGAGCCCGCTCAGGGAGGTTGGTGACGAGGCGCTCGGTGCGCTGGCGCCGAAGCAGGCAGAGGTGGGCGAAGATGTTGCCGTAGAAGAACGAAGTGCCGCGGCGAAGGGGGACAAGGCGGAGTGGGCGCGGACGGTGGCGATTGCGGATCCGGCGGGCCTGCATCTCCGCCCGGCGGCGGAGATTGCACGGATCGTTCGCGCCCATGGCGCGAGTGCGGCGATCTCGCCCGTCGATCGCCCGGCGCGGGTCGCGAACGCGGTGAGCCTGACCGCCATGCTGGGCCTCGACCTTCGTTCGGGGGCCGTGGTTCGGGTCGCCGCGCGGGGCAAGGGCGGGGGAGAGGTGCTGGAGGCGATCGAACGGGTCCTGGGCAGGGGAGCGTCCGAGGCAGAGCCAGAAGCAGGTGCGGAGAGGAAGGCCGGCCCGGTTCCGGTCTCGCCCGGCATTGCGATCGGCCCGGCTTTCAACCTGCGCATCGAATTTCCGAAGGTGCCCCGCACCAGGGGCGATCCTGAAGCGGCGAGGGCCGCGCTCGCGGCGGCGCTGGCGCGGGCCCGGGATGGGATCGGGAGCGGCGGTCCGGCTGTTCTCGCTCTGCAGCGCGAGCTTCTCGACGACCCGGCTCTTCTCGAGCGCGCGCTCTCGCTGATCGAAGAGGAGAAGCTGGAGGCAGCGCCGGCCTGGGCCGAGACGGTGGAGGAGGCGGCGGCGCGGATCGCTCTACTCGGGGATCCGATTCTGAGCGCCCGGGCGGCCGATCTGAAGGATGCGGGGCGCCGCGTGCTGGCCGCGCTCGGGGTTGCGGGGGAAGGCGGGCTGCCGGCGGGGGTGCCAAGCTCCATCATCGTCGCCGAGGACCTCGCACCTTCGCTGGCCGCTGCGTTCGATCCGGCGCACGTCCTTGGCGTGATCGATCGCGCGGGCGGGCCGACCACGCACGCGGCGATCCTGCTCCGCGCGCGCGGCATTCCGGCCGTGGCCGGCGCCTTTTCGATCGGCGAGGTCGCGGACGGAACGCTTTTTGCCATCGACGGCGCCTCGGGGCGCACCTGGCGCGCGCCGGATGCGGAGACGCGGGCGATGCTGGAGGCCGAGCGCGCCGGCAAGCGGGAGCAGAAGGCGACGGTTTCGACCACCGTTCCGTTGGCGGATGGAACCGTGGTCGAACTCTGGGCGAATGCGGCAAGCAGAGACGAAGCGGTGGCGGCGCGGCGCGCCGACGCCCGGGGGATCGGGCTTTTGCGGAGCGAATTCCTGTTCCTCGGGCGCGCTCTTCCTCCTTCGGAGGAGGAGCAGGCCGCAGAACTGGCGGCGGTGATCGAGCCGATGCGCGGCCGTCCCGTCGTCCTGCGGACGCTCGATGCCGGTGCCGACAAGCCGATTCCGTTCCTGCCGATCGGGCAGGAGGAGAATCCCTTCCTCGGAGTGCGCGGCATCCGGGCGACGCTCGCCCATCCGGAGCTGTTCGCAACCCAGCTCCGCGCTTTCCTTCGCGCCGGTTGCGGCCATGAGCTCGGCATCATGCTGCCGATGGTCACGGAGCCGGCGGAAGTCGCGGCCGCGCGCGATCTCCTGGCGGCCGCGCATGGCGATCTCGTTTCGGCGCGGGTGCCGCACGCGTGGCCGGTCCTGCTCGGCATCATGGTCGAGGTGCCGGCCGCCGCCTGGCGGATCGCGGCGTTCCGTGATCTCTGCGACTTCTACTCGATCGGCACCAACGACCTGACGCAGTATGTGCTGGCTGCCGATCGCGGCAATCCGCGGCTGGCGCGCTTCCACGACGCGGGAAACGAGGCGGTGATCGCGCTCTGCCGGCTGGTTGCGGCGGAGGGCGGCCGGCCGACCTCGGTGTGCGGGGAGGCGGCGGGAGAGCCGCGGATTGCGCGGAGCCTGGTTGCGGCCGGGATTCGCCGCCTTTCCATGGCCCCGGCGCTGTTCGGTCCGGTCGGCGAGGCGCTGAAAGCGGGGTGATGGCCGATCATCCCGCGAGTCGTTTATTTTCTCGTATTTTCTCGGTCGATAGCATGGCTTTGGCGGTCAGCGGAGCGACCCGCCAGAAGCCGCGTTGATCTACTGCGATCTACTGGTCACTTTTGTCGTTGGGTGATTCTCGCCCTCACCCCTACCCCTCTCCCAGAGGGAGAGGGGTAGAAAGAGGAGGTCCTCTCCCAGAGGGAGAGGGGAAGATCCTCTCCCAGAGGGCTATGGAAGTCGCACATATGCGGAATGAATAGCCAGCCGCCAGCCGGCGAGGATGGTTTTTGGCCCGGGCGGCTTGTAGCAGCCGGTTCAGCCGGCGATGTTCTTCAGGTTTGCCAGTAGGTCGCGGAGGGTAACAAAAAAGTGAGCGGCCGGGGCGTGGATCTGCCCCGGCCGCGAAGTGTCAAGAACTCCGACAGACGTGTCAGGCGCGGCGGCGACGCACCCAGCCGACGGCGCCGATCGCGATCAGTGCCGTGCCGAGGAGGGCGAGCGAGCCCGGCTCGGGGACGGGCTGCAGATCGGTGCTGGACGAGAAGTTGATCTCCGAGCCCGGGTCGAGCACGATCGTGATTTCCTCAGTCATTGAGAACGAAGCGGCGAGGGATGAGATAAGCAGTTGGTCGTTGGCACTATATGAACCTTCAGGGTAGTGGGTCAGTCTCAATTCTGATAGGCTTGACTTCATGCGGGGGCGCCATGACCTTCGCAGCATGGCAACCAAGCGCCTTCCTCGCCCCAGAGACCCGATCGCACTCGCGAAGCTAGTTGGCGATATTGCCACCGGACAGATCGAAGATGTGGCGCAAGACAATCGCGATCCTCGCGCTGTTGAGCGCGGCAAGGCCGGCGGGATTGTGGGTGGCAAGGCGAGAACCGACCAATTGACCAGAGCGGAGCGTGTCGAGCTAGCGAAAAAAGCAGCGCAAACGCGGTGGTTAGCCCGTAAACGTTAGTCCCTATGGTTGCTGATCTGGTACATTTGCCCCTTTGTCAAAAGCCCCTCGGAAAAGCCTCGCATCACGATATATGGTCGCATTAGCGGGCTGCGGAAGCGGTATCTAAGACGACGTGTGCCGCCGACGCGCTCTAACATGTCTCCTCTACCAGGTTCGCTGAACTCCTTAAGATGTCTAGCAAAGTTTGGTATGTCATATTGTTTGCCGGTGATGGTTCGAAGCGGCGCTCTCACGACTGCTGCCGTAAAGTATCCGAGTTCATCCACATCGGCGAGCGCACACGCCAAGAGCACTTCCTTATAGAGATGTCCGGGTTGCTGGCTTTTCGTCGCGTCATAGTAAGCAGTCTTGATAGACTGCTGCCACTGTTCAAGCGCCACTTTGATGCCAGCCTCAACATCGGTAGAGCTGACAGTTAGATGTTTGGAGGCGAGAGCTGACCGGACGCTATGCAAAGAGAGCAGATGGGTAATATATGGCAAGCCCTGAGATAGATGGGTAATTTCTTCCAACGAATTTTCGTCTATTTCCATCTCCAAAAGCGTTAGCCCGTTTTTAACGATCTGCCGGATTTCATCTGCGGACATGCGAGGCATTGGCACTTGCACTAGCACGCGCTCAATCGACTGATGTTCTGTAATCAATTCGGATACCGAGTCGGCGACGCCGATTACGAGCACTGTGGCTAGGCATCCATAGTCCGAAAGAGATTTGATAGTGTCCGACATCAGACTTCTGGCGCTCGCATTCGTAAGTCTATCAAACTCGTCGAATACAAGCACCAGCGTAACCCCATGGGCCAGAATATCGAGCGCCCTTCTCACATCGTCCGGCGCGATCTGATCTGGGAGGCTGTCAACGATATTTTTGCTAATCTCAACCTGCTCGGGCGAGAAGCCGATCTTCGGCTTGTGTTCCGTCACGACCACATCTTGAAGAATCTTTCGCCATAAAGACGTGAAATTATCTGCGGCGTCGCAGTTAACCCGTGGCAAGAGGAAGGTTCTGCCCGCGTCATGCAGGAAGTCCGAGAGGACATTCGACAAAGACGTTTTGCCGATGCCGCGTTCGCCGTACAGAACGGCGTGGTATCCCCGCTGAGATATGGCGTCCAAGATTCGGTTCACCTGGTCCAAACGGCCAGCAAAGAGGTCACGTCCATTGATCGGAGATCCTGGGGTAAAGATTTCCCCGGCAGTGAACGCCAGCGCTGCAAAGTTTGTCTCGCCCATGTGCCGTCGCTCATTGCTTCTAGTATCTACTAGAAGGTGGCACAAATTCTGCTATCTCGTCAAGTATACACATGATCGCTGCTATTTTGCTATTGCATCTCGAGATCTTCTCTAGTATAAAAGTCAGTATGAACAGGCTTCCCTTTGACAAACGCGCTCAGATCCTCGGCATGATGGTCGAAGGTGTCTCGATCCGGGCGATCGTCCGGCTGACCGGGGTCAGTAAGAACACGGTTACGAAGTTGCTCGTAGATGCCGGGCAAGCCTTTTCGGCCTACCAGGACCAAGCCTTCCACAATCTGCCCTGCAAGCGTCTTCAGCTCGATGAAATCTGGTCGTTCGTCTATGCCAAGGAAGCCAATGCTCCGGCCGCTAAGAAGGCCCTAGGCGAAGCTGGCGACATTTGGACGTGGACGGCAATCTGCGCCGACACAAAGCTAATCCCATCCTGGATCGTTGGGCATCGCGATACTGATGCAGCCAAGGTATTCGTGGCCGATCTAGCAGGGCGTTTGGAAGGCCGGGTGCAAATCACCAGCGACGGCCACAAGCCATATCTGGAAGCCATCGAGGACGCCTTCGGCAACGATATAGACTACGCGATGCTGGTGAAGCACTACGCAGCACCGAAGCCAGAGCACGAAGCCCGTCGCCGCTACAGCCCGACCGAATGTATTGCGATCGACAAGCGCGCAATCACCGGACGCCCCGATCCGAAGCACGTCAGCACCAGTTATGCCGAGCGTCAGAACCTTTCGATGCGGATGGGTATGCGGCGGTTCACTCGATTGACGAATGCCTTTTCAAAGAAGGTCGAAAACCACGCGCATGCAATCGCAATCTACTTCATGCACTATAATTTTGTGCGTATCCATCAGACGTTGCGATGCACGCCAGCAATGGCGGCTGGCGTCACGACGAAGCTTTGGGAGTTGACGGATATGGCTCGGATACTGGAAGAATGGGAAGCCGCGCAAAAGATCGCGGTATGAATTAGGAAAGAGCGGTCCGTGAGCGGTACTCCTCAACTATCTCAGACTTTCCCGGGTGGATGCTACATTGGATTCAACGCAGCTATAGATAGAAAAGCGGCTGAGCAACTATGTTTAACCGTAGCCGATTCTATGAGAAATGGATACACGACGATAAATATTTGTATCTCAGAGGCTGACCCGAAACGGATACCCAACGAAGGATCGAGTCATCTCAGTTGGTTAGCGGTATAGGTTGCGTGATCCGGTCGGCTGCGATTCTCTCGTGTTTGCCAAGACAACGGGAGTTCGATCGTGGCCTGGACCGAGATCACGCGCCGCAAGTATCGGCGCGATGGACTGCGCTATGCAAGCGACACCACGGATGCCGAATGGGCGGTGATCGAGC
>JASHOF010000099.1 GCA_030041255.1 Acetobacteraceae bacterium | reverse complement strand
CAGACCTCGCCGGCGTTGAGCACGAACGAGACGTCGCGAAGCGCGACCGTGGCGCCGTAGTGCTTGCTGATGCCGCGGACTTCCAGGACGGGCGGCGTGCTGTTCATCGCGCTGGCTTCTGTCCCGAGTGTCAGGCCTGGAGCTGAATGCCGATCCGGTCGGCCGCCCGGATGATGTGGAGCTGCATCATGTAGGCCGCCCCGTCGGGGTCCCGCTGCTCCAGCGCGTGCAATACGTTCTCGTGCTCCTTGACCGGTTCCCAAAGCCGGTTGTGGCGCGCCAGCGGCAGTTGCTGGCTGGCCAGTATCGCCTCGCCGTTCATGTCATGGATCTCCTTGAACAGGCGATTGCCGCTCAGCGTGACGATGATGTCATGGAACTCGAAGTCCTTCCGCGACGCCGTGAAAAGATCGGCGTCGCGAATCGCAGCCTTCATCGCGGAAAGGGAGGTAGTCAGCTCGGCCAGCGTCTCCGGCGTCACCCGGCCCGCGGCCAGCCACGCCGCCCGCGTCTCGAGCAGGAGCCGCACCTCGAACACGTCCTTCTCGCTGTAGCGACTCGCATAGCGCCAGCGCCGCGCAATGTTGTCGCCAACGCCGCTGGCATCGAGAACACGCGTCCGCTGCCCGGGGTCCCCGGAAACCAGCCCCAGCGTCTCCATCACCGAAAGCGCCTCGCGGAGCGAGCTGCGGCTCACCCCAAGCTCGAGCGCGAGCGTCCGTTGTGCCGGCAACGCCACACCCGGCCGGAGATCGCGGCGGCTGATCATATCCTGAAGCCGCCGGACGACCTGGTGCGCCACCGGCTCCCGCTGATCGGCCGGCAGCGCCCGCTTGCGCTCGCCCGGCGGCGGGCGGCTCGGCTTGACGCTCTTTCGTCGTGGTGATACCCGGCTCATGGTCTGGTCCGACCATATTGGCCGGACCATCGCCGGCCTGCAAGATGGCTGAAAGCTCTCGCTCCGGACAGGCCGGGCGCCTGGCCACGGCGAGGCGGCGAATGCTTCCGCGGAAGAAGGATCTGCCTGATGCCCAAAAGAATCGACTGTGTGTTCGGCGTGGACGTCGACGCCGTTGCCGGCTGGCTCGGCTCCTATGGCGGCGACGACTCGCCCTCCGACATCCAGCGCGGCGTCTTCGCGGGCGAGATCGGCACGCCGCGCCTGCTCAGGCTGTTCGACAAGTTCAAGATCAGGACCAGTTGGTTCATTCCCGGCCATTCGATCGAGACCTTCCCCGAGCAGACGCGGATGATCGCCGCCGCCGGGCACGAAATCGGCGCCCACGGCTACTCGCACGAGAACCCGGTTGCCCTGACGCGGCGCCAGGAAGAGGACGTGCTCAGGAAGTCGATCGAGCTGATCGAAAAATACAGCGGGAAAAAGCCGCGCGGCTATGTCGCGCCCTGGTGGGAAATGTCCGCCGCGACGGCCGATCTCCTGCTCAAGAACGGCTTCCGTTACGATCACAGCCAGGCCTACAACGATTTCCTGCCCTTCTACGCGCGGGTCGGCGATTCCTGGACCAAGATCGACTACTCGAAGAACGCCGCCGACTGGATGCACCCTCTCAAGCACGGCAAGGAGGTCGATCTCGTCGAGATCGGCGCCAACTGGTACGTGGACGACCTGCCGCCGATGATGTTCATCAAGAAGGCGCCGAACAGCCACGGCTTCGTCAACCCCCGCCACCTCGAGGAAATGTGGCGCGACGAGTTCGACTGGGTCTACCGCGAGATGGACTACGGAATCTTTCCGATCACCATCCATCCGGACGTGAGCGGCCGGCCGCAGGTCTTGATGATGCTGGAGCGGATCATCGGCCACATCAACGCCCATGACGGAATCCGCTGGGTGACGATGGAGGAAATCGCCGAAGACTTCCGCCAGCGTCACCCGTTCAAGGCGAAATAGCCGGATCGGGCCGGCCAGCGGAACCCCGCCGATGTGCGTGCTGTGCGGGCAGTTGTTCAGCGAGATCCATTGGTCGGAGCGCCTGCTCGATGCCAGGGCGGTGAGCCAGGGCGCGGATGAGTCCACGCGCCGGCAGAGCCGCCATGCCCGCACCCGGCTGATCGCCAGGGTGCTCGCCTGTTACGGGCTCGAGGTCGGCGACGACTTGAGCGCGCTCAACTACGTGCTCGGCGACTGCAAGGGCCGCCACGAGGTGGTGGCGAACCTCGCGGAACTCTGGCGCGCCGCCGGCCGCATGGCCGGCCGCCCGCTCGATCCGCTCGATCCCGCCCTGCTCGACCGGCTGCGCGGCATGGGCTCGGAGAAGAGCGCGTGATGCCGGACCAGTACCCGGAATCACGCCTGGCTGACCGGGCCCATCATCCCCTCCCCTCTCCCTCTGGGCCGGGACCCCGGCAAAGTCCCAGGACTTTGCTGGGAGCCCGGAGAGGGGTCTCCTCTCTTCTCCCCTCTCCCTCTGGGAGAGGGGTTGGGGGTGAGGGCTGCGACCGCGCGTCACTCACCAAAGAAAGTCGGCTCGCGCGCCGGCGAAGCGAACAGGAAGTGCGCTGCCGATCAGCGCCTGGCCTGCGCGCGTCTGCCCTCTCCAAGCCCGGTCGTCCGCCGTTCCCACTCGGTTCCGGAAACCCGCCGGAGAAGCCCACGGTCGGCCGTCACCAGCGCCGCATCCCGCCGTTCCGACAGCGCCAGATAGAAACAATCATGGACGGAGTGGCCAAGCCGGCGGGAAATCTGGACCGCGCGCGGCGCGAGCGGCGCCATCGCGGCCAGCTCGTCGAAAATCGCCGGCAGCCTGGACGCGGCATGGTCCTGCTGCTCGGGCGCCATGGTGCCGCTCATCACAGCCTTCCAGGCCGCATTGCACACTTCCG
>JASHOF010000098.1 GCA_030041255.1 Acetobacteraceae bacterium | reverse complement strand
GGCGCGGCGCCCTCGCTCGCCGAGCATCTGGAGCGCAATCCGCTGGCGCTCGAAGGCTTGCTCGAGCCAGCCGAGGCACGCCAGGAAGCGACGGCCGATCCTCTGCACGCGCTCGCCGCCCGCCTCGCTCCGATCCGCGATTTCGAGGAAGCCATCAACGAGCTCAGGAGCTTCGTGCAGACCGAGGGCTTTCGCATCTCGGTCGCCACCCTCGAGGGTCGTCTCGACGCCGATGCGTCCGGCATCGCCCGTGCCGACCTCGCGGACGCTGCACTGGCGGCGCTCCTGCCTCGCGTGCTCGCCGACTTCGCCCGTCGCTTCGGCCACGTGCCCCGCGGCCGGATGGCCGTGGTCGCGCTCGGCAAGGCGGGGGGGCGAGAGATGATGGCCGGCTCCGATCTCGATCTGATGCTGATCTACGATCATCCCGCTACGGTTTCGGAAAGTCGCGGCGGGCGCCGCCTGTCGGCGAGCGAATGGTTCATCCGCGCCGCGCATGCCTTTGTCGCCGCGCTCTCCGCGCCCGGTGCCGAGGGCCCGGTGTTCGCGGTGGACATGCGGCTCCGCCCCTCCGGCAACAAAGGCCCGGTCGCCGTCTCGCTCTCTTCATTCCGCCGCTATCACGCCGCCGAGGCCTGGACCTGGGAGAGGATGGCGCTCACCCGTGCCCGCGTCGTTGCCGGCCCGCCCGCCTTTCGCGCCGAGGTTGCGCGAGCGATCCGTGCCGCCCTGGAAGCCGCCGGCCCCGCGGCGCGCATCCGTGCCGACGCGGCGGCCATGCGCGCCCGCATCGCCCGCGAATTGCCGCCCGCCGGCCCGTGGGACATCCGGCTTCGCCCAGGCGGGCTGATGGAGGTCGAGTTCATCGCCCAGGTATTGCAGTTGATCCATGCTCCGGAGCGGCCGGATCTCTGGCAAACGTCCACCCGTGCCGCGCTGGCCGGGCTGGCTGCCGCCAACATCCTGGCGCCTGAGGATGCGCGCGCTCTCCTGCGCGCCGAACGCCTCTACCGCACCGTGCTCGGCGTGCTGCGCGTGGCTCTCGGCAGCCCCGTCAAAGCGTCGCTGCCGGAGGCAGTCTCCCTCGCCATCATCCATGCCGCGCGGGAGAGTGGCGAGGCGGTGCTTGACGTGGGCGGGCTATCCGCCACCTTGGACGCGTGCGGTCGGGCCGTCCGCCTCGGTTTCGAACGGCTCGTCGGAGCCATCGAGGAGAAAGCCGCGTCATGAAGGCGCCCGCTACCGCTGCCCCCTCAGCCGTGCCCGGCGAGGGCGATCTTGCGCCGGCGTTCACTCTGCCGGCGTCGGGCGGGCGGACCGCCAGTCTTGAAGCGCTGCGCGGCCGCCCGTTCGTGCTCTATTTCTATCCCAAGGCGGACACGCCCGGTTGCACGCGCGAGGCCTGCGATTTTCAGGAGGCACTCGCGGCGCTCGCCAAAGTCGGCATCGAGGTGATCGGCGTCTCGCCCGACCCGATGGGCCGCATCGAAGCGTTCGCGAAGAAATTCGGGCTCAGGTTCCCGCTTGCTTCCGATGCCGGGCGTACGGTGGCGAATGCCTACGCAACCTGGGTCGAAAAATCGATGTATGGCCGGACCTACATGGGCATGGAGCGATCGACCTTCCTGATCGATCGTTCCGGCCGGATCGCCCGCGTCTGGCGCAAGGTCAAGGTGCCCGGCCACGCCGCGGAAGTGAAGGCGGCAGCCGAAGCGCTCTAGCCAAGTCACGTGCTCGCCCCCGTTGACCGCAGGCTGAAACTCGGCCTCTACTCTCTCTCGGTGCCGGGGGGAGGCCGCTTGAGTGGCGCCATTGCTGGAAGTCGAAGGCCTGGTGAAAAGCTTCGGCCCGGTGGACGTGCTGCACGGTGTCGATCTGTCGCTCGCAGCCGGCGAGGTGCTGGCGCTGGTCGGCGACAACGGCGCCGGCAAATCGACCCTGATCAAGCACGTTGCCGGCGTCTATCGGCCGGATGCCGGCGAAATCCGCCTCGAAGGCCAGCCGGTCCGCGTTGAATCGCCCGGCCAGGCGCGCGCGCTCGGCATCGAGACCGTCTACCAGGATCTGGCGCTTGCCGATGAGCTGTCCGTCGGTGCCAACATCTTCCTCGGTCGTGAACCGGTCAAACATCTGTTCGGATTCCTGCCGATCATCGACAACCGCCGCATCAGGACGGAAACCGACGCCCTGCTGGCGCGGATCGAAAGCCAGATTCCTCCGCGCGCACGCAGCGTTTCGAGGCTTTCCGGCGGCCAGCGCCAGGCGGTCTCGATCGCGCGCGCGCTCTATTGGCGGGCCAAGGTCGTCATCATGGACGAGCCGACGGCGGCGCTGGCGGTGATGGAGCGCGAGCATGTCATCGGGCTTGCGCGGCGGCTCGCCTCCGAGGGGGTCGGCGTCATCTATATCGGCCACAACCTGATTGAGATTCTCGAGGTCGCCGATCGGGTGTCGGTGATGTATCGTGGGCGCATCGTCCATATCGCCAAAGCAGAGGAGACCAACCAACAGGAACTGATCAAATACATGACCGGCTTCACCGGCAAGTGAATGAGCAGGGCGGTCCAGGCCGCCACTTCCACAACCGACAGGAGACGAATCCATGAAAAAAGTCCTGCTGATCGCAGCGGCCGCTCTCGGCTGCACCGTGATCGGAGCCCAGGCGGGAGATTTTTCCAAGGCCAAGATCGACGTCATCGTGAAGGCGACGACGTCGCAGTACTGGGGCACGGTGTTCGACGGCGCCCGCCAGGCGGCCAAGGATCTCGGCCTCTCCATCGCGACCCTCGGTGCGCCGAGCGAGCTTGATGTCGCCCAGGAGGTGCAGATCCTCGAGAACGCCACCGCCGCGAAGCCGACCGGCATCGTCATCGCCGCCACCAATGCCCAGGCACTGGCGCAGCCGGTCGACGCCGCGACCAAGGCGGGAATCCCGGTGGTCGTTATTGATTCCGATGCCAATACAAAGAACTACGTCACCTTCCTCGCCACCAACAACGAAACCGGCGGGCAGAAGGCGGCGATCGAAATGGCGCGCTGCATCAAGGCACGCACCGGCGGTGACACGGGCAAGGTCGCCTACCTCACCGCGCTTGCCGGGGCGCAGTCGCTGAACGACCGCGACAAGGGATTCGTGGAACAGTTGAAGAGCTATCCCGGCCTCAGCATCGTCGAGCATCGCGTCGGCAACAACGAGGCCAGCCGTGCGCTTTCCGATTCCGAGGATTTGCTGACCGCGCATCCTGACCTCGTCGGCATCTTCGCCGACAACGAGCTGGAGGGCGACGGTGCCGGCACCGCGGTCTCCGAGAAGGGGCTCGGCAGCAAGGTCTGCCTGGTTGCCTTCGACACGTCGGACCAGGAAATCAAGTTCGTGCGGAGCGGCATCATCGATGCGCTGATCGTGCAGAACCCGTACATGATGGGCTATGCCGGCGTCTGGTACGCGCTGGCCGCGGCGCACGGCGTGGTGTTCCCGAAATACGTCGATACCGGCGTGAGCGTCGTCACCAAGGACAACATCGACAGTCCGCAGATGGGCGGCCTGCTCGATCCGAAGAAGTACGTGCTCTCGCCGTTCCTCGGCGCGCAATGAGCTGAACGGGGGCCGGGCCGTGTCACCCGGCCCCCGTTTCCCGCCAGCGGGAGGGATCGGCGATGGGTGAAGGCACGCTGAGCAAGGCGCAGGAGCCCGCGGTTCGGGTTTCGATGTTCGAAGGGCTCCGCCATCGGCTGCCGCTCGAGACCTACGTGCTGGCCCTGACCGTGCTGGTGTGGATTCTTCTCGCCGTCTTCTCGCAGTATTTCTGGACCACCGGCAACATCACCGACATCCTCCGCCAGGTCTCGATCGACGCCATCCTGGCCTTCGGTTCGCTGTTTCCGATCGTTCTCGCCGGCATCGATCTTTCGGTGGGCTCCGTTGCCGGCCTCGCCGGCGTCATCTTCAGCATGCTGATCGCCGATGCCGGGCAGGGCATCCTGGTCGCGCTCGTCGTCACCGTCGTGGCCGGCCTGATCATCGGCATGGTCAATGGCTGGGCGAGCGAGCGGCTTGGCATTCCGCCCTTCATCGTCACCTTGGCCGGGTTGCAGGGCTATCGCGGCCTTGCGCTCCTGCTTTCGGGTGGGCTGACCATTGCCGGCATGCCGCCCGGACTGCAGAAATTTGCTCTTTCCTCGGTTCTGCATGTGCCGAGCCTGTTTCTCCTGATGCTGGCATTCGGCCTGGCCGCCCATTTCCTGCTCGCCTATACGCGGACCGGCCGCTACATGTACGCCATCGGCAGCAACATCGAGTCGGCGCGGCGGGTCGGCATCCGGGTCACCCTGGTGGTGATCATCTCCTATGCGCTGGCCTCGCTCTACGCGACGATCTCGGGGCTGCTCCTGGTGGCGCGGCTTTCCATGGGCGCGCCCACGGCGGCGACCGGCTCGGAGCTGGCCGCGATTGCCGCCGCGGTGGTGGGCGGGGCGAGCCTGTTCGGCGGCCGCGGCACGATTCTCGGCTGCTTCATCGGTGCGTTGCTGTTCACCACCATCGGCAACGGCGCCAACCTGCTCGGCGTCAACTCGTTCTGGCAGATGGTGATCGAGGGGCTCTTGATCGCCTTCGTGGTGTATTTCGACAACCTGCAGAAGCGCCGCCAGGCGGGCCTCGGCTGATGCTTGCCCGCGGCCCGGCCATCGGCTAGATCGCGCCCGGGCGCCCGTAGCTCAATTGGATAGAGCACCAGACTACGGATCTGGGGGTTGAGGGTTCGAATCCTTCCGGGCGCGCCATTTCTATCATATTGATTTATTGTTACAATTTTCCGGGTGTGGCAACAAAACCAAGAACCGCCGTGCCGGCAAAGGTTGGCTTGGCCGCGTCACACCTCGCCGTCCCTGACGATCTCTCCGAGGGTATTGTAGAGGCAGAAACAGGCCCAGTCGCCTGCCTTGCTATCGTAGGCATCGCCAGTAGATGGCTTGGAAAAAAATCCATCCTGGACCGCCGGCCGATCTTGAAGAAGAACGCGGGTCCCCCACTTCAGCCCGGCCGCCGGGAATTGGCCCGGCGGTTGGACTGTCGAGACCGTCAACCTCGATATGGAGACCGGGCACGATGCTGCCGAACAGCACCGCCGCGACGGCGACCAGGTTGAGAGAGACATCGAGCACCGCTCGAACCTCCACAGCTACATTATACCACCTCGCGTTTCTAGGCCCGTGTTGGCGAGGCGTTTGGAGTCGAGACGCTGAACGCAACGGCTGACAGAAGGTGGCGTGCGTTCGGGGGACGCCCGGTTTCGGCCGGAGCTCAGGGTCAGGGCCAGTCCCCCGAACTCTGCGAGTGGGGGTGCGCGTGTCGTTGGATTGGCTGAAGCTACGCCGCTATCGGCACTTCGATCTGCCTGTCAACGAGGCCTTCGCCCGGAAGGCTATGAATCCTGCCGTGGTCTCGCGACACGCATTCTCGCCGCTCATCCACTACAACAAGACAGAAACGCGCTACAAAAAGTTCCCGACGACCGGGGCGCGGACGATCGCTCAGAAAGAGCGCCCCATCAAATATGCCGCGCACCGCGATGCCTGCATCCTTTCTTATCATGCCCATCAGATAAATCAGGTGCTCGACTCCCGATACAAGGCGACAGGTATCTCAGACAACGTGATCGCCTATCGGGCACTTGGGCAGACCAACTATGATTTTGCGGCGGAGGCTATGGCTTTCGCCCAGGCGCAGGCACCTGTGGTGATCCTAGCCTTCGACATCACGAGCTTCTTTGATACCCTCGACGATGGCCTTCTTAAGCGGCGGCTGAAATCTCTGCTTGGAGTCCACGAGCTTGCGGATGACTGGCACAAGGTCTTCCGGTTTATTACTCGATTTCACTACGTCGATCTTGAAGAACTGAAGGCCCACCCGCTGTTCGGACAGCGCCTGAAGGAGAGAACTCGCGACCGAATCGCCAGCATGGAGGAACTGAAGGCGGAAGGTAGTACCTTTCATGCTAACCCGGAGCTGGCTAAGGGCCATCGTCGTGGAATTCCGCAAGGGACGCCAATCAGCGCTGCAGCTTCCAATCTCTACATGATGGAATTCGACGCCGCAGCCAGAGCCCGTTGCGATCAAGTTGGTGCGTTCTATCGCCGTTATTCCGACGACATCCTCGTCATATGCAAGCCTGACGATGTGCCGGCGATAGAAGTAGAAATTTTGCGCTTGATCGCTGCTGAAAAGTTGGAGATCGCCCCGCACAAGACCGAGAAGACGCTTTTCGAGAAAGGGCGGGCCATGCCCCGCGCCACCAAGGCGGCCCAATATCTCGGCTTCACCTTCGATGAATCTGGCCCGGCCATCCGAGAAAGCTCACTCGCCAGGCAGTGGCGCAAAATGCGGCGAGCGATGAGGCACGCCCGGAAATCAGCCTTGTGGCGTGCGGGGGCCGGGCTGCCCAGCAAGGTGCACACCAAGAAACTCTATCGCCGCTTTTCACACATTAAGGTCAACGACGGTGTCTCGCTCCGAACGCTTCGGAACTTTTCGTCCTATGGCCGCCGCAGCGCGGCGGCCTTTGGTCCCAACGAGAAGATTTCCGGGCAGGTGAAGCGGTTTGAGCGGGCCGCACTGCGCGAGTTAGCGGCTCTCAAGAATTTGGGCGCTGCTGAAAATCCTCCGTTTGCACCCTCTGCTCTCGGCGATTCATGAACTCTGCCGCTCAGGAATCTATTGAGGGAACAATCATATAAGAGTTCGCTGTTTCACCCTCAGGGGCACGCCATTTGTCCGCCGTAAGCTACCTCCCTATACCAAGAGCGTATTGGAACACCCCATCTTGCCCGGGCGAGTGTCACCACCTGTTGCCAGTCGGATGATCGTATGCCATTGTCATACAAACGATAAGCCGTAGGAATCACCGTACTGTGACAACATCCGTACTCAGCGTGCGTGTCAGCGAAGAGGAGCGGGCGCTTTTGGAATCGGCCTCGGATCAGGCGCAAACCAGCCTCAGTGACTTCGTCCGCCGCAAGGCGCTCGAAGCCGCCGAGATGGATCTGCTAGAGCGCCCGGTTGTCGTCATCCCGGCCAAGGATTGGGAAGCGTTCGAGGCCTGGGCCAACCGTCCGCCCCAGAAGATCGCAGCCCTTGAGGAGCTTGCCCGCACCGATCCCGCATGGCGGACGTAACTGCGCCACGCCCGCTTACCGACGCCGACGATCGCAGCAGCTTCGATTGCGGCCGGGAATCGATGAACCAGTGGTTCCGGCGTCATGCATGGGCCAATCACGCTGCTGGCCTCTCTCGCGCAAATGTCATTTGCGAGGCGGCGACGGGCCAGATCGTCGGTTATGTCACCTTGAGTGCCGGACAGATCAAGCGTGCAGCATTGCCGAGGCCCCAGCAGCGAAACAAGCCGGATCCCGTGCCGGCGACCTTGCTCGGCCAACTCGCTGTTCACAAGGACCATCAAGGAAAGGGCTACGCCCGCTCGCTGCTCTTCTTTGCCCTGCGCGTTGCGCTCAGATCGTCCCGCGATGTCGCCAGCTTCGGCGTCTTCACGCATCCGCTCGATGACGTCGCACGTGGCTTCTATGCGCGTTGGGGCTTCCAGGATCTGCCCTTCGATCCGCGTCGGGCGATGATCGTCCGTATGATTGACCTCGAGCGCAGCGGTCTGGGTTTGTGAGGCGGCGATGTATCCCGGTCATGCATGCTGCTGCCTACATCTCCTCGACACTCAGGTTATGAGCGTGACACCTCGGCGAGCGGCCGAGCGCACGAAAAGTTCGTAAACTTTCCGCCGGAATGCGATGCGCGACCATGACACGATCCACCCCGAGATGGGCAAGCGCGCTCGGCTTGCGCAGAGCCGGATGGGCGAGCCAGCCGCACGTGGCGGCAATGCCGCGGCGCGTCGCAGCCGGTCACTCCTGCGCGGCCTCGGCGTTGAAGATGAACTCGGGCGGCATCTCCGGACCCCAGAGATAGAACGAATCCTCGCCCGGATGATCCGCCGGCTCCCAATCGGTCGCCGCCGGAATGTAGTCGATGTTGAACGAGTATTCCGAGAAGCTGCCCCACGGATCGCGCACGTAATGGAAATAGTTCGATCCGAGAACATGCCGCCCCAGCCCCCAGCCCATCTTCCAGCCGCGATCGGCCATTGCGATCGCGCCGAGCCCGACCGAATCGAGAGAGGGCACGTCCCAGCTCAGATGATGCAATCCCGGCGCCTCGGAGCGCGCGAAGGCAACGACATGATGATCGCTGCCATGGATCGCATGCATGAAGGCGATGTTCGCGCCGGAACGATCCGAGAGCCTGAGCCCGAGCGCGCGTGCATAGAAACCGAGCATCCGCTCGACATCCGGCGTGAAGCGCAGAATGTGGCTGAGCCGCCTTGGCCGTACACGCCCGGCGTCGCGCCGGTAGGGTGCGCAGCGTGCGCCTGCTTCGGCATCCAGTGCCGCCGGCAGCGCCTTGCCGTCCGGCGAGGTCTTCGGGCCGACGCGGATTTCGATCGCCAGACCGTCGGGGTCCATCAGCCAGAGCCCGTTGCTGTCGAACCCCGCCGGCGGGGCGAGCAGGCGAATGTCCGCGCTTTCGAGATGCGCCTTGAAGCGCGGCAAATCCTCCTCGAAGCAGTGGAAGGTGATGTGATGCAGAGCCTTCCGCCGCCCGCCCACCACGCGCCCCCAGCGGTAACCGCCGGCGGTCGATAGCGAGACCTGGTCTCCGGCATCGGCCACCGTGAGACCGAAGGCGCCGTAGAAATCCGCCGCCCTCTCCGGCGCCGGCACGCTCAGGACGAATTCGCCGATCGAATGCACGCCGAGCCGCCCGGCTTCCGATTCGGGCGCCTGGTATCCGCCGATCGCTGTCATGACTGTCCCCCGGGCTGTTCCCCCCGGCCCGGCCCCGCAAGCGCCACCGGGGGCAGGACACTAGCAGGAGGCACCGGCCTCCGCCAGAATCCCGCTCGCCGGAAGCTCGCCCAGCTCCTCGACCAGAACGCGAACGTTCTCGGAATAATCGATCGGCACCACGACCAGATGCACCCCGCCGGCCCGGAAGGCGGCCTCGAGCGTCGGCGCGAGCGCCGCCGTTTCGGCAACGCGCGCGCCGTCAGCCCCATATGATTGCGCATAGGCTACGAAATCCGGATCGCCGAAACCGAGCCCCCAATCGGCGAACTTGTCCACCGCCTGCTTCCAGCGGATCATGCCGTAGGCGTGGTCTTCCAGGATCATCACGACAAGGTCGAGCCCAAGCCGCACCGCGGTCTCCAGCTCCTGGCTGTTCATCATGAAGCCGCCGTCGCCGCAAACCGCGAGCACGCGCCGGCCGGGATGGAGAATCGCCGCCGCTATCCCGGACGGCAGGCCGGCGCCCATCGTCGCCAGCGCGTTGTCGAGCAAGAGGGTGTTCGCCATGCGCGTGCGGTAATTACGGGCAAACCAGATTTTGTACATCCCGTTGTCGAGGGCGACGATGCCATCTTCCGGCATCACCTGGCGCACGTCATGGACGATGCGCTGCGGCGTCGGCGGGAAACGATTCTCCGTGGCACGATCCTGCAGGTGCGCCAGGATTTCCTCGCGCAACGGCAGGAGTGCGCCCGCATCGGGAAGCCGGCCCTCGAGCCGGTCGGCCAGCAGCGCAAGGCTCGGCCCGATGTCCCCCACCACTTCGGCGTGCGGAAAGAACACCTGCTCGACATGCGCCGGCACGTGCCCGAGGTGAATCACCTTGGGGCGGCCGGGACCCATCAGGAAGGGCGGTTTCTCCACCGTGTCGTGGCCGATCGCGAGGATGAGATCGGCCCGGTCGATGGCGATGTGCACATAGTCGCGCTCGGAAAGCGCCGCCGTGCCCATGTAGAGATTCGATCCTCCGGCAACCGAGCCCTTGCCCATCTGGGTGTTGAAGAAGGGGATCTGCATCCGGCGCACGAATTCCGAGAGCGCATCGGCAAGATGCGGCCGGCTGGCCGCCGCCCCGAGCATGATCAACGGGCGGCGGGCGGCGAGGATCAGCGCCGCCGCGCGATCGAGTGCGGCCGCCGGCGCCAGCGGCCGCTCCAGCGGATGCGGCGGAATGAGGGGCGCCTCCGCGCATCGCTCGGCAGCGATATCCTCCGGCAGCTCGAGATGCACCGGGCCAGGCCGCTCGCACGCCGCCAGTCGGAATGCCTCCCTCACCGTGGTCGGAATCATCGAAGCGCTCACGATCTGCCGCGCCGATTTCGTCACCGGCCGCATCGCCGCCACCACGTCCACGATCTGGAATCCGGCCTGCCGGCTGGTCCTGACCGGCTTCTGTCCGGTGATGGCGATCATCGGCATCGCCCCGAGATGGGCATAGGCGACGCCCGTCATGAGATTGAGCGCGCCCGGCCCGAGCGTGCTGAGGCAGACACCCGGCCTGCCGGTAACGCGCCCGCAGGTCGCCGCCATGAAGGCCGCCGCCTGCTCGTGGCGTGTCAGCACGAGGCGGATTTTCGAGCTGCGGAGGGATTCGAGCACATCGAGATTCTCCTCGCCCGGAATGCCGAAAATCCGTTCCACACCTTCGTTCTCGAGCGCGGCAACGAGCAGGTCGGAACCCTTCTTCATGCGCCGCTCCGTCACGGGTTTGCCGCCAGCCCGCCCTGCCGGTCGGGCTCGCTCAGTGCCAGTACTGCTCAATGCCAGTATGGGGGCCAGGGCGAGCGGTTGCCCTCGTATTCGAGCAGGCGCAGCATGGCCGGCCATTCCAGCACCCCGAACGGGCGGCGCACCCCGGGCTGATAGAGTTCGGCGGTCTTTTCCAGCACCGCCTCGGACGGCAGATCGAGTTCCGTGCGCGAGGCCATCGCATCCACCTGCGTGCGGCAGGAAAGCTCGAGCTGGTACATCGTGTTGAACGCCTGCTGGATCGTGGCCCCGCAGGTCAAGAGTCCGTGCGCGCGCAGGATCATCGCATCGTGCGGGCCAAGATCGCGCACCAGCCGCTCCCGCTCGGCCAGATCGATCGCCGGCCCCTCGTAGTCATGATAGGCGATGTGCCCATGGAAACGGATGGCCGTCTGGTTGAGCGGCAGCAGGCCGCACTTCATCGCGGAAACCGCCATGCCCGCCCGCGTGTGCGTGTGGATGACGCTCGTCACGTCTTTTCGCGCGCGGTGGACAGCACCATGGATGACGTAGCCCGCCTTGTTGATTCCGTAGTCCGTATCGGGCTTCCAGACGATGTTCCCATCGAGATCGATCTTCGCGAGGCTGGAGGCGGTAATCTCCTTGTACAGCAGGCCGTAGAGATTGATCAGGAGATGCCCTTCCTCTCCCGGCACCGCGAGCGTGATATGGTTGTAGATCAGGTCCGTCATCCCGTACCAGTCCACGAGGCGATAGCAGGCCGCGAGGTCGAGCCGTGCCTGCCACTCCTGGGGCGAAACGAACGCGCGGACCGATGCGAACTGGGATCGATCATTCATGCCGGTTCATTCCTTCCAGAGATCAGCCGCCGGATCGTGGCGACGGCACCCGGCGCGTCCCAATCCACGGCACCCAGGCACTGCGCGACGAGACGCCCGCGACGGTCGATGATGAAGCTGGCCGGAATCCCGTCGATCTTGAAGGCATCGGCGATGCTTCCGTCCGGATCGAGCAGGATCGGCAGGGATTCGATTCCGTGCGCCGTATAGTAGGCCTTCACCGCGCCCAGCCCTTTCGTATCGATGGAAACCGGCAGCACGCTGATGGCGAAGTCGTTCAGGAGCGCGGACAGGTGATTGAGCGCCGGCATCTCGGCAAGACAGGGCACGCACCATGTGGCCCAGATGTTCAGTACCACCCCCTGGTCGCGATAATCGGCGAGCGTCCGCTTCTCGCCCTTGGCAGTGAGAAACGTGAACGCGGGCGGCTCCCTGGGCGGATTGAACCCGGTCAGGGCGCGGGACAGGGAGGTCAGCCCGGCGGCAGCCTCGGCACGCGGCGCCAGAGCGGCCAGCCCAAGCGCGGCCAGCACGGCGCGACGCCTGAGCGAGGGAGCGCGGCTCAACGCTCTGCCGCCCGCGCTTCGCCGGCGGCGCGATCGAGCGCCCTGATCACTTCCGGCGCCGTCATGAGGTCGGGCAGCACAATGCCGCCTGGCGCACCCGGTCCGTAAACCACATCGAGCGGCACTCCATAGCGACCGAAACTTTCCAGATAGTTCGTGATCGAGGCATCGGCCCGGGTCCAGTCCGCGCGCATCGCGAGTACATCCGTCCCGGCGATCCTGGCCGCGACCGGGTCACGATCGAGCACCGTGACCTCGTTCACCTGGCAGATCAGGCACCAGGCAGCGGTCACATTGACGATCACTGTGCGGCCGCGCGCGACATTGGGCGCGATCGAAGCACGCACGAAGGGATGCCAGTTGCCGCCCGGATCCGCCACCCCTGGCACTCCTGGCCGGAAAGTCAATCCCGTCATCGGCACCAGCAGCGCCGCCAGGACGAGTGCCAGGGAGAGGCCCCCGCTCGCGCGCGGATGCGCGCCGATCCGGCCACCGGCGTTGCGCCGCACAGCCAGAACGCCGAGCAGCGCCAGGGCAAGCCCGGCCACGACGAGTGCGGCATCGACACTCATGATGCGGGCCAAGACCGCGAGCAGCCAGATCGCAGTTGCCAGCAGCAGGCCGCCGAATACCCGGCTGAGCCAGATCGTCCAGCGTCCCGGGCGCGGCACCAGCCTGACCAGCGCCGGCACGGCCGCCACGCTGAGCGTGGGCGCGGCAAGCCCGAGCCCCATGGCAACAAAGATCGCGACGATCTCGAGCGGCCCGCGGCTGAGCGCAAAGCCGACCGCCGTACCAATGAACGGCGCCGTGCAGGAAGTGGAGAGCAGCGTCGCGAACAGGCCGACCAGAACAGCCCGGCTATGCCGCCCATGCACCCGTCCTGTCAGGGCCGCTGCTTCATTGCTTCCCGGCATGGCGATGCTGATCCAGCCCCAAAGGTCGGCGGCGAACAGCACCATCACCATCGTCATCGCAACCAGGAACCAGGGGCTCTGGAACTGGATTCCCCAGCCGATCGCCGCCCCGAATTCCTGGAGCGCAATCAGGCCCGCCGCCAGCAACAGGAAGCCCGCGATGATGCCGCCACCGGTTGCCAGCAGCTCAAGTCTCACGGTGCGCCGCTCGGAGCCGGCAAGCCGGGCCAGGTAAAGGAACTTGAGGGAAAGCACCGGCAGCACGCACGGCATGACGTTCAGCAGCAGCCCGCCCAGCAGTGCCGCGCCGATGACGGCGAGCGGGATCAGGGCTGCGCCGGCCAATCCGGCTGGCGGCGCCAGAGCAGGCGCGGCCTCGAATGTCGCCGCGCGGTCCGTTCCGTCGGTGAGCGTGAAGACGAGCCTTCGCCCGGCCAACCGGGGTGCCGGGCTGTCGATATCCCTGAGAAGGAGGGCGATGCGGCCCTGCTCCCCGTCTGTCGCCACTTGCGGCGGGCCGGGCGCGCCTTGCGGCAATCCTTCGACGAACAGATCCACGCGGGCCAGCATCGCGCCAGGCCCCGCAAGTTCGAGGGCGAGCGCCGAGCGCCCGCTGCCGTCGGGCGAAACGCTCGCCGATCGCAATGAAAGGCCGAGCCCGGAAAGCGTGCCCGGTACCGCCGCACGTGCCGCAGCGATCAGTCCGGCCTCAGGCCCTGCTGCGGCGATGCCGGCTGGCAGGGTGAGATCGAGCACGGCGTGGTACGGAACGCAGACATCGCGACAGGCCGAGTACGCGACCGTCGCATGCAGCACGAGTGGCGCGCCCGGCCTTTCGAGAGTGACGGCGATCGGCAGCACCGTGCCGCCGGCATAGCCATAGGTCTCGAGGCCGGCCAGGGTGAAGCGCCGCGGCGCCGGCCACGCGAGCTTCGCCGCCGCGAGATTGTGCGAGCCCTGCCAATCGATGGCCGGAGGCAGCCCGGCCGCACCGGGATCGCGCCAATAGGCATGCCATCCGGGAGCCAGCCGTATCTCGAGCCCGGCATCGACCATGCCGGCCGAGCCGGTGGCGCGCTCGGCGGTGATCAGGCGCGCCGCGGCGTGCCGGTCGCCGATCCAGCCGCTGGCCGCCGCCCGCGCCGGCCACGGGAGAAGCAGCATCACGGCTGCCGCCGCGCCGGCAATGCCCGCCAGCCGCCAGGCTGACAAAGAACGGAGCAGCCTCATGATCGCAGACACAACCCTGCGCCACTCGTGACGGCACGGCGCGGCCATCAGCGCTCGTGTGCCGACTCCAACGCTTGATACCGTAGGACGCACCATAGCGGTCGGCACACTACTCTTTATTTTCAGTGGCCTGCTGATCCCCTTTTGTTTGCTGCCGGCGGCAGCAAACGAAAGGGGCAGGACACTACATAGCGACCTCACCGGGCCGTGCAAGGCCGCGCGCGAAGGCCGAGGCCCCGCCTACCACATCTGCCTCGCCGCTGGCAGCATGATGCCCTCGTCCGCGCCCGGGCGGAGCAACCGAAGCGGCCGTCCGGCCCGCGCAGCGCCCAGGCCCACAACCGGGGGAAAGTTCCGTGCGACTTCAGGATTTCCGCGTGCTCAGCTTCGATTGCTACGGAACCCTGATCGATTGGGAGAGCGGCATCCTCGCCGCCCTCGGCCCGCTGCTCGCCAGGTTGCCGGCACCGCCCTCGCGCAATGCCGTGCTGGAGGCTTTTGCGCGCCATGAATCCGCACAGGAGGCCGCCACTCCCGCGCTGCGCTATTCGGCATTGCTGGCGAAGGTCCACCGCCGCCTTGCGGAGGACTGGGGCATCGGCCCCGACGAAGAAGCGGCGAACCGCTTCGGCGCCTCGGTGTCCGACTGGCCTCCGTTTCCCGATTCCGCGGCCGCCCTGGCGGAGCTGAAGCAGCATTGTCAACTCGTGATTCTCTCCAACGTCGATCGCCACAGCTTTGCCGGCAGCAATCGCCGCCTCGGCGTCGCCTTCGATGCCGTCTTCACCGCCGAGGATATCGGCTCCTACAAACCGGATCCGGCCAACTTCCGCTATCTCATCGAGCATCTGGCCGAGCGCGGCGTGCGCAAGGAAGAGATCCTGCACACCGCACAAAGCCTCTTCCACGACCATCTGCCCGCCAGGCGCGCCGGCCTGGCCACGGCGTGGATCGATCGCCGCCACGGTGCGGAGGGTTTTGGTGCGACCCTGCCGCCGCCGGAAGACGTGCACCCGGATTTCCGCTTTCCGAGCCTGGCCGCGATGGCCGAGGCCCGGCGGGCTGGTTGATCGTCGCCGGAAAGAAAAGCCGCCGTGCGAAGGGGGCTTCGCACGGCGGTCCGGAAGGTGGAGTCTGCCCTGCGGAGGAACTCAGTCGTCGCCGATGGCGCTTTCCGGCAAGCCATCGTCGAAGGCGTGATCGGCAAAGATCGCGTAGGCCTCTTCGCCGTGCACCGCGTCGTCGCCGACCGCGAGCGTGCGGTCGTCCATCCTGAGCGGCACGAACAGGCTCACGATCTTCAGGATGATGAAGGTACCGACGATATTGAACCCGATGATGAAGAGGGCACCGTAGATTTGCAGCACAAGCTGATGCGGGTTGCCGTAAATCAGGCCGGTCACGTTCACGCCCGGCGCATCCTTCGCGGTGCCGATATATTCGAGCATCGCCGGATCGGCGAGAATCCCAGTCAAGAGGCCGCCGACGATCGCCGCCGCGCCGTGTGTGTGGATGACGCCGAGCGTATCATCGACCTTGCTCATCCAGGCGGTCTTGCCGAGCTTGTTCATGCTCAGCCACGGCAGCGTCCCGGCGGCAATGCCGATGATCAGGGCGCCGTAACCGTTGACATAGCCCGCTGCCGGCGTGATGCCGACCAGGCCGGCAATCATGCCGTTGACCGCCCCGAGCACGGACGGCTTGCCGAACGCGGACATGTCCATCATCGTCCACACCAGCACCGCCGTGCAGGCGGCAATGTTCGTATTGAGCACCGCCGCTCCGGCGTCGGCATTGGCGAAGTAGGGATCGCCGCCGTTGAAGCCGTTCCAGCCGAGCCAGAGAATTCCGGCCCCCGCCAGCGTCACCAGCAGGCTGTTCGGCTGGAAGCTCTCACGATCGGAATGTAGCCGCGGGCCAACCATCCAGGCCGCAACGAAGCCGGATGACGCCGCCGCCAGATGGATGACGTAGCCGCCGGAGAAATCGACCACCCCCATGCTGGCGAGCCAGCCGCCGCCCCACAGGCTGAACGCACCGACCGTGTACATGAACGTCAGCCACAGCGGCACGAAGATGATCCAGGCCGAAAACCGCATGCGCCCGAGCACGGCGCCGGCGAGGATGATCACGGTGATGGCGGCGAACACGAACTGGAAGTAGACCAGCGTCGCCATCGGGAAGCCCATCGCCGGCATGCCGGAGGCAGCCGCCGGGATCGTTGCCTGGCCGGTCTCGGTCAGGGCGGACATCGCCGGCCCGGGCATGCCGATGAACGGGAATAGCTGGGGCCCGAACGCCATCTTGTATCCCCAGAGCGCCCAGACCACCATCACCGCGGCAAAGGCGTAGATCGCCATGAACGCCGAGTTGATGGCCCATTTCTTCTTGACGATGCCGCCATAGAGAATGACGAGGCCGGGCACGCTTTGCAGGGCGACAAAGGTCGCCGCCGCGAGTTGCCAGGCATTGTCCCCGGTATCGAGCCATTTCGGACTGGGAACCAGCATCGCAGTGCCTCCGGTCAGGGTTGATCGAGCGTCGGTCCGCCCGTTCCCGCGTTCGACCAGGGCACCCCCCGCCCGACCATCCGATCGATGACCGCGGAGGTGAGATGTCCAGGTCTGTTAATCGGCATTAAGCAAACCCCGTGCCATCGGGCGGCGCCTGTCCGGTGCGTTTCTTTCCGGCTGATCAGCGTGTCGCTGTTCCGGGCTGCCCATGACCGGATGCGATTGGCTGCCTGTTCTGTAGGCATTTGCCCCGGGATTGGGCGTGGCACGTTCCCTGGCGACAGCGCCTGTGCCGGGGGATAGTCTCCGCTCGCCGCGGAGTTTCCCCGGCAAGCGGAAACCCGTTGCCTAGGGTGAGGCAGGAGGAATCAGAGAGCGATGTCCGAATCCGGCAGCGAAGGCTCGGCAGAGCCGCCCGTCCAGCCGCTCTTCGATGCGGAATCGACGCGGAAAGTGATCCTCGCACTCGCCCGCGCCGCTGCCTCTTCGATCGCCGCCGGCATCGCGATCTCGACCGGCGAGGCGCAGGATATCGAGGCGACGTTCCGCATTCAGAAGGAGGTCTTCCACGCTTTCACGACCCTCGCTTATCGGGATCAGTCTCTCCCGCCCGTCACCGCGCTCGCCGAGGAGGAGCCGGCCATCAAGATCATCTCCGCAATCAATCGCTTCAGCGCCGCCGCGGTCACCAACGGCGTCATCGGCTCGAGCGGCAAGGCGCATAGCGTCGGCGATGCCATGCGCACGTTCTATCGGGTGCTGACCGCCATGTGGCCGCCTGAACCAGGCGCCTCTCCTCCTGAGGAGGCCGCGCAGAAGTCCAGGCCGCGCTGAAGGCTCCTGCCGGCGCCGCCGGAGACAGAGGCCGCGCCCGGCGGTTGTCGGAGAGGCCGGCGAGGCGACGCGCATGCCCGCCCTCGCACTTTCCCGGCCGCCACCCTCGCTTGGCCCGGGGATGGGCCAAGGCTATCACTGACTGTCCGGCGGGGCTTGGTGGCTTTCGGTTTTGCCCGGTGTGGCGTTTGTCTTGCTGGTTCTCGCCGAATTCCCGCTCGGCGATCGGGCACGCGATGCGCGCGACCTGCCGTACCATCGACGGGCCAGGTGTCGAAGCCGGCGGCGGGATGATCGGCGATGCCGTTTTGAAAGTGGATGCGGTTGATGACTTTCTTCCCTCCTGCGGATTTGCTTGCCGCGGCAGCCCGCCGTGCAGTGGCGTTCAGGCGTGACCTGCACCGCCATCCGGAGCTTGGCCTCACCGAGTTTCGGACTGCGAGCCTGGTGGCCGAGCGGCTGACGGCACTCGGACTCGGCGTGAAACTGGGCCGGGAAGTGATGGATTCGGCAAGCCGCATCGGCCTCCCCGATGCGGCGGAGCTGGCACGCTGCTATCGGCGCGCGGAGGCAGAAGGCGCGCCTTCGGGCTTCCTCTCCGCGCTGGCCGGCGGGCACACCGCCGTCGTCGGCGTGCTCGACGGCGCGGAACAAGGGCCGGTCGTCGCACTGCGCGTCGATATGGACGCGCTGCCGATTCGCGAGGACGAATCGAACGCACATCGCCCGGCCAGGGAGGGATTTGCCTCCATCCACCCCGGCGTGATGCATGCCTGCGGGCACGACGCGCACACCGCGCTCGGCCTCGCCGCGGCCGAGATGCTGAGCGGCCTGCGCCAACAGCTCAGAGGCCGGGTCAAGTTCGTTTTCCAGCCGGCCGAGGAAGGCGGACGTGGCGCCGTCCCGATGGTCAACGCCGGCGTGGTCGAAGATGTGGATCATTTCGTTGCCATTCATATCGGCACCGGCGTGCCAAGCCCCAGCGCCTGCGCCGCCGTCAACGGCCATCTGGCAAGCGTGAAGCTCGATGCCACCTTTCGCGGCCGTTCGGCGCACGCCGGTGGCCAGCCCGAACAGGGCCTGAACGCGCTGCTCGCGGCTGCCGAGGCGGTGCAAGGCCTGTACGCCATTTCCCGCCATCATGCCGGCCGCTCGCGCGTCAATGTCGGCACCATGCGCGCCGGCTCCGGGCGGAACGTGATCGCCGATCACGCCTTCATCGAGATCGAGGTGCGCGGCGAAACCGAAGAGGTCGCCGAATACATGCGCCGGCGCGCCGAAGCGGTGCTGGAGGGCGCGGCCATGATGCAGGACGTCGAGGTCGCGCACCACGTCGTCGGGCGAACCACCATCGCCGATTCAGACCCCGAACTCGCCCGCATCATCGCCGAGGCCGGGGCGGAGATGCCGGCGATCTCGGTCTCTACCGTGCCACATCAGGCCGGCGGCAGTGAGGATGCCACCTACTTCATGCGTCGGGTCCAGAAGCGCGGCGGCAAGGCCGCCTATGCCGTCATCGGTTCCGATCTCGCCTCCGGCCACCACACGCCGCGCTTCGATATCGACGAGTCCGACCTGTCCTGGGGGATCGAACTCCTCACCCGCACGGTGCTGCGCCTCTGCAACGCATAGAACCGCTCAACTCAACGGCCGCGCGATGTGCAGGCGGTACGGCGCGCGCTCCTTGAGCCGGTCATACCACGCCTCGAGGTGGGGCAGGGGAGGGCGGGCGAACGCCATTGTGAACCAGCGATGCACGAGCACGCCGGGCGGAATATCGCCGATCGTGAATTCCGCCCCGCCGACATAGGGGTGGCGCGCCAGCTCGGCTTCCAGCATTCCCCAGATGCGCGTGCCATTCCTGATCGCCGTATCGACCGCTGCCTGGTCCCGCTTTTCCGGCGGCGTGCGCACGAGATTCCAGAAAATCACCCCGATCGGCGGGCCGAGCGCCGTCTGCTGCCAATCCATCCAGCGGTCGATATTGGCGCGCGCACGCGGCTCTTCAGGCCATAGCGGCGAATGCGGGGCGCCGGCGTCGCAGAGATAACGCAGGATCGCGTTGCTCTCCCAAAGAGTGAAGCCGTCTTCCTCCAGGGTCGGCACCAGGCCATTCGGGTTCATCGCCCGATACTCCACCGTATCGGTCTTGCCGAAGCTGCCGCCGATATCCAGCCGCTCGTAAGGAAGCCCCAACTCCTCCAGGAGCCAGATCACTTTCATCACATTGCTGGAATTCGCTCGCCCCCAGACTCGCCGCATCCTTGTCCTCCGCCTTCTGCCTCGCCAGCCTATCGCCGCGCGCCGTGCCCGGCAAACGGCTGCCGGCTTGCCCCGCTCGTACGAAGCGTTCATACGCCACCGCATGCAGCGCCTGGATCATCGTTGGGCCGCGCTCCTGGTAGCCCTGGCCGCCGCCATCGCGCTCATCGTGGCGCATGGCTCCGAGCGGCTGCTGGACCTCGTGCCCTGTGCGCTCTGTCTCGTCGAGCGCTGGCCCTGGCGAATCGCGTTCCTGCTCGGAATTCTCGCCGCGTTCCTGCCCCGGCCTGCCGGCCGCGCCGTGCTTGGCGTCGTCTTGCTGGTGCTGGCGGTGAGTGCGGGTCTCGGCGCCTTGCACGTCGGCGTCGAGCAGCATTTCTGGCCAAGCCCGCTGCCCGAATGCGCCGCCCCGGAACTGCATGGCCACACCCTGGCCCAGATTCTCGCCTCGATGCCCGCCCGCCCGAACAAGCCCTGCGATGCGCCGAGCTATCTGGTTCCCGGCCTGCCGCTCTCGATGGCGGCGATGAATTTGCTCTATTCGCTTGTCATTCTGGCGCTGCTTGCCAGCTATCTCACGAGGAGCCGCAGAGTATCGCGATGAGCGAACAGAGAGAGGCCCGATCTTTCGCGATGCCTCCGTCCGAGGCGATGTTGGCACGCATGATCCGCGTCGATCATGCCGGGGAATACGGCGCAGTACGCATCTACGCCGGGCAGCGCGCCGTGCTCGGGCGCGGACCGAAAGGACCGCTCCTGCAACACATGGCTGAACAGGAACGCCAGCACCTCGCTGCATTCTCCGATCTTCTCGTCCGCTGCCGCGTCCGCCCCACCGCCCTCCTGCCGCTCTGGAACCTCGCCGGCTTCGCCCTCGGCGCGGCCACCGCGGCACTCGGCGAACGGGCGGCGATGGCTTGCACGGTTGCCGTCGAAGAGGCGATCGACGCCCATTACGCCTCCCAGCAGGCCGCCCTTGCGGATTCCGAAGCCGAGGTCTCGGCTCTGATCACCCACTGCCGGGCCGAGGAACTGCAACATCGCGATATCGGGCTTGCCAACGAGGCCGAGCGTGCGCCCGCCTACAGGCTCCTCTCGGCGGCGATCAGGACCGGCTGCCGCGCCGCGATTGCGCTCAGCGAGCGGCTGTAAGTTCGCTCCTCCGGCGCTCCATCAGGCCCCGCCCGATCCGCCCCGGTCCCTGGTTGCCTACCCAAGGCGGCGTTCGAACGCGAGATAGCCTGGGTCGATAGTCAGCGGCTGAGGCCCGTTCAGCCAGGCGATGCTCTGCGCGTCGCCGCCGACGAAGCCCCGCCAGAACGGCAAGCTGAGTGCCTTCAGGGCCCTGAGCGCGCGCCCGGCAATCGCAACCAGCCCGGCATCGCCCGCCGGCGCCAGCCCCACCGTCGTCATGTGCGTGCCGTTCCTTTCAAGGGCGAGATATTTGTTCCCGGGCGGTGAGAGCGCGTACACCGCAAGGCGTTCGCGATAGCTCTCGCTTCCGCCAGGAGGCGCATCGTCGTGCGTGCCGTCGATCAGCATCAACGGCCGTGTCACCTCCGCGAACGAGGCGTTGCTCATGCCCTTGAAGGGATGCATCGGATTGGCTCCTGGCGGCACCGGCGGGCCCGCCAGCAGGAGAAAGGCGCGCGGGCGCGGATCGGCGAAACTCCGTCCTCGCCCGGCCTGCACATAGACTGTCGCCCCCGCGATCGCCGCTGCGGTCCAGGCGCCGAACGAATGGCCGCCGAGACCGACCGCATCCGGAACGATCTCGGCCCGGGCCTCTGCCGCCAGCCCGGGAAGCGCTGCCAGCATGGCCTTGATATCGTCGATGCGCAGCAGGGCGTAATGCGTCAGCTCGGAAAAGCTCGGACTGCGTGGCGCGCCGCGCGCAAGCGAATCGAGATGTTCAGGCAGCAGCACCAGGAATCCCGCCGCCGCCCAGGGCGCGGCAAGCGGTGTGAAAGCCTCTGCACGCGCTCCGAGGCCATGCGAGAAGATGATCGCCGGGTGCGGACCGGCCCCCGCCGGCGGCAGAATCATGACCGGCAACCCGCCCTCCGGTCGCCCGGCGAGCGTCGTCCAGACGCTTCCGCCCGCTGCCTCGGCGCGTGCGGAAGCACCGGACGCAAGCGCCGTGCCTGCCAGCAAGAGCCTTCGCCTCGTGCACTGTTTCCAGGATTGCATGGTACCGCTGTAGCTCCATCGACTATCCAGTCAAGGTCATGGACGGATCCGGATCACCGGGCCGCCTGTCATCTCTGTGCCGCGGCGTCCGCGTTCCCGGCCCCGCTCGCCCGCGCGGGCGGCATGCTCTGATTATTTTGCGAAGATCGGCCTCCGGCCGGCGACGCCGAGCACCGCTTCGAGCGCCGCCCCGAAGTTGCAGAGCGGGCCTTCGTCGAACAGGCGGCCCCAAAGCGAGATCCCCTGCGGCACCTCGAACCGTTGGCCATCCGCGGTCGGTGCCCCGATCTCGATCCTGCCGGAAGCGAGAGAGGGGTCAGCCCGGCTCTCCGTGCGCAGAAACCCCGCTCGTAAATGCAGGCAGGGATGCCCGGTAAAGTTGCTGGCAACCAGCATCGGGCCGGTCATGAACGGTCCGATCAGCACGTCGACGCTGTGAAACAGGTCGTCCAGACCCTCCATGACCTTGTATCGCAGGCGATCTGCTTGCACGTGATCGACGGCGGAAAGAAATCGCGCCTTGCGGAAGGCATTGGGCCAGGCGCCTTTGTCCTGCCGGACAAGCTCATCGTCACGGTCAGTGAGGGTCAGCTCCTCGAAAGCTGCCGCAGCTTCCGCATGAAGGATTGCCATCAGCGAGGAGTAAGGCAGCTCCGGCAGCTTGACCGCCACCACCTCGTTGCCGAGTGACCTCGCCGCCTCCAGCGCGGCGCGATCGACTTCGGTTGCCTCGCTGTCCTCGAACGCCGCGGGCAGGTAGCCCACTCTGAGATCGGCGATGCCGGCGCCGGCATCGAAATTGAAGGGCGCGCTGATCGAGCCGCGGTCCGCCCGGTCTTCGCCATTGATCGCCGCGAGTACGAGCGCACAATCGTCCACCGCCCGGCAAATGGGGCCGATCTTGTCGAGCGACCAGCACAGTACCATCGCCCCCGCCCTGCTGACCCGACCATAGGTCGGGCGCAAGCCTGTCGTGCCGCAGCGCTGCGAGGGAGAAGTGATGGAGCCCAGGGTCTCGGTCCCGATCGCAAACCCGCACAACCCGGCGGCGACCGCGGAAGCGGATCCGGCGCTCGAGCCGCTCGAACCCTCGTTGAGGTTCCATGGATTGCGGGTCCTGCCGCCAAACCAGATGTCCCCGTACGCCAGGGCGCCAAGCGTCGTCTTGCCGAGCAGCACCGCGCCGGCGGCGCGCAGGAGTTCAACCACGCGGGCGTCCCGATCCGGCACACGGTTCTTGTAGGGTGCAGCACCCCAGCTCGTGCGGATGCCTTTCGTATCGAAGAGATCCTTGAGGCCATAAGGAATGCCGTGTAACGGGCCGAGCCAGGTCCCGGCCGCGAGCTTGGCGTCCGCCGCGTCTGCCCCGGCGCGGGCGAGATCGTCGGTAACCGTAACGAAACAGGCGAGCGGACCGGCATGCTGCGCAATGCGGGCGAGATAGATTTCAACCAGGCGGCGGCTGCTCAGCATGCCGTGCGCGATCCATTGCGAAAGACGCCATACCGGAGCGAACGCGATATCTTCGTTATCTGCGGGCAGCGGGCCCGGATCCGCGTTTGAAAAGCGGAGCGGGCGCTGCGGCGGAAAGGCCGGAAAGTCGGGCAGGCGGGGGTCGAAGCGGCTCGCCATCGGCGTGTCGTTCGCCAGGACGAGCTTCCTCCGCGCCTGGGCGGACGCGATCTGGCCCTCGAGATTGTCCAGCATCAGCTCGCGTTCAGACCGCGTATATGAGACTCCCATCAGCCTCTCGCCCGCGGCGATGGCTGCGATGGTCAATTCGGCGTTTGCCATAATGCGCCCGTTTCCTTTCCTGCCTGCTGACTTCCGCCCACCGTGAGTAGCGCATACCAATGGCCGTATGACAGTCGCACTCCCGGTCCAGGCGGCAGAGGAAAGGGCCTGTGCAGGCCGCCCGCCGGCGCCTCGGTTGCAGCCCGGCCGGGCCCGTGCAAGACGAGTAGGCAGGCCGAAACTGATCGGAGCAGGGGCGTGAGCGGGCCAAACTCGTGCGAGATCACCGGGCGGTGGCGGATCGTAGCGGCTGATATCTGGGATCGCGACTATCTGGATCTCTGCGAGCCGGCCTATCTCAAGATCGGAGACGATGGCTGGGCCGAGTTCGCCTTCGGTGCCGTCCGGGCCGGCGGCGAGATCGAGTACTCGCGAACCATCGTATTCTTCCGCTGGCAAGGCTTCGACGAAGGTGACGAAGTCTCCGGCGACGCCTCCGCCGAACTCCAGGAAGATGGCTCCCTTGAGATCGAGCTGTCCTTCGATAACGGTGACGACGCGACCCTCACAGCGCGTCGCGCGTGAGTCCTTCCATGGTGTCGCGGTATCCGCTGACACGGTCGGGCGATACGGCGTTCTCGAGTTGCCGTCCGATCCGCCGTCATACCGTAAGCTTTCCGGAAGCAGGAGAGGAGCCGCGAGAAAGATGCGTTCGGGACTTTTCATGATGCCGCTCCACCCGCCGCATCGGCCCCTCGCCGAGACCGCGGCAGAGGATGCGGACAAGATCGTGCTGACCGACCAGCTTGGCTTCGACGAAGCCTGGGTCGGCGAGCACTTCTCTGCCGGCTCGGAACCGCTCGCCTCGCCCTTGATGTTTCTCGCCTCGCTGTTGCCGCGCACAAAGCGCATCCGTTTCGCGACCGGCGTCATCGGCCTCGGCTATCACCATCCGGCCATCGTCGCCGCGGAAGTCGCGCAGTTCGATCACATGAGCCATGGCCGCTTCATTCTCGGTATCGGCGCCGGCGGACTCGCCTCCGACGCCGAGCTGTTCGGCCATCCGGACGTGAAAGTGCGCGGCGAACGCATGCAGGAGGCGATCGACATCATGCTCGCTCTCTGGAACAGCGAGCCGCCTTACCGCCTCGAGGGCCGGCACTGGCAGATCCGCCTCGAGGAATCCGTGATGCCGGAATACGGTGTCGGCTTCTTCCAGAAGCCGTTCCAGAAGCCGCACCCGCCGATCGCGCTCTCGGTGGTCAACCCGCATTCGATGGCGATGAAGGCGGCCGCGCTCCGCGGCTGGCTCGCCGTCAGCGCCAACTTCATCCCCACCCGGAGCCTGCTCACCCACTGGCCGACATATTGCGAAGGCTGTGCCGAGGCCAACCGAGCGCCCGACCCGTCCGCCTGGCGCGTCGCTCGCAACGTCATCGTCGCGGACTCCGATGCGATTGCCCGCGACTATGCGTTCGATCGGCAAGGAGCGAGCTGGTACTATTTCGACTATCTCTGGCAGCTTCTCTATCGCCGCGGCCTCGGCGCCGGAATGAAGCCCGATCCGGCAATGCCGGATGAAGCGGTCACCCCCGCGACCCTGATCGAGGAAATGGTGATCCATGGCAGCCCGGCCACGGTGACGGAGAAGCTCCTCGCGCTCCGCGAGCGCGTCGGTCCCTTCGGCACGCTGCTGCTCGCCGCACTCGACTGGTCCGGGGTGAACGCCGCGCGCGAGCGCCGCTCCCTCACTCTGTTCGCGGATCAGGTGCTGCCGCGCCTCCGCGCGGCCATCGGCGCCGGCGTCGCTGGATGAGCTTCGTGCTGCGCGATCCCTGTTCCGTCAGCCGGAGAAACCGAAGGCCCGTGGCAGGAACAGCGTGAGCCATGGAACGAAGGTGACTAGCAGGACGCCGGCCAGCAGCACCGCCAGATAAGGCAGCATGGCGCGGGAGGCGCCCTCGATCGGGGTGCGCATGACCGCACAGCAGACATAGAAGCCCACTCCGGCGGGCGGCAGGAAAGCCCCCACGCCCATCGCGACCACCAGCACGATCCCGTAGTGCAGTTCGCTGACCCCGATCTGCCCGGCGATCGGCAGCAGCAGCGGGGCGAGCACATTCAATGCCGGTAACCCTTCGAGCAGGGAACCGACCACGATCAGCAGCGCAACCGAGCCGACCAGGAAAATCCACTCGCTGTTATGCACATGATGCAGAAGTGCAACGAGACGCTGCGGCAGGTAGGCAACCGTGAGGCCCCAGGAGAACCCCGCCGCCGCGGCCAGGATGAACAGGATCATGCCGGTCAGCATGGCGGTGTCGATGGTCGCCCTCAGGAATCCACGCCAGCTCATCTCGCGATAGGCGGCCATCGCCAGCGCCAGGCCGTACAGCACCGCGAAGGCCGAGACCTCCGTCGGCGTCGCGATGCCGAGCAGGATGCCGGCGAACAGCATCACCGGCATGCCGAGCGGCAGCACGGCCCCAAGTCCCGCCCACAGCAGCGCCGGCCAGCCGACCCATCGCGCCCTGCCCTTGTCTGCGCCGCGAGCGCGCCAGTAGATCAGCGCCATCAGGCAGAGCGCGATCGCCGCCGCCGGCACCAGCCCGCCGATGAACAGGGCGGCGATCGACAAGCTGGTGATGGAGCCGAGGACCAGCATCGCGATGGACGGCGGCACCGTCTCGCCCATCGCCGCCGAGGCAGCGAGCACCGCCGCTCCCTCCTGGTCGCTGATGCCCTCGTGGCGCAGCATGTCGCGCATCACCGAGCCCACCGCCGCGACATCCGCGGCCTTCGATCCGGACAGGCCGGAGACCAGATACATGCTGCCGACCATCACCTGCAGCAGGCCGCCCCGGAAATGACCGACCAGGGCCTGCACGAAGCGCACCAGCCGGACACTGATGCCGCCCCGTTCCATGATGAGACCGGCGAAAATGAAGAACGGAACCGCCAGCAGCACGAAGTTGCTGGTGCCGTTCACCATGTTCTCTGGCAGCGCCATCAGGGGCGCCGCATTGGCCGCCCACAGATAGGCAACCGTCGCGAGCATCAGGGCAAAGCCGACGGGCAGGCCGGCGAAGATCGAGAGCAGCAGCAGCGCCAGCGACGAGTACATGCCCGAATCGCCGGCGAGGAAGGGAAGCCAGGCCGCCCGGGTCAGCGTCGCTCCAGCCAGCAGCAGCGCGAGCGGCACTCCCACGGCCAGCGCCATGCCGCGATGGCGGCGCCACAGCCGGTCGATGGCATAGAGCGCCAGCAGCACCATGCAGAGGCTGAGCGGCAGGACCATGAGAGCAGCCGGCAGCGAAAGGATCGGCGTCCGTTCGCCCCAGCTCGTGCCGATCACGGGGATGGAGGCGATCCCGGTGACGACCGCGCCCGCGAGTACCAGCAGATCCGCAAGCGCCAGCGCAGCCCGGCGTGGCGCCTCGGGCAGCAGGTTGAGCGCCGCGTGCACTGGGCTGTGGTGGCCGCGCCGGAAGGCAACCGCGCCGCCGACGAACGTGATGACGGAAAGGGCGAACTGGGCCACCTCCTCCGTCCAGAGAAAGCCGCTGCTGCCGAGCCCGCGCGCCACGACATTCGTGACCACGACGCCGAGTTCGCCGAGAAGGGCTAAAGCCAGGACGGCATCGCCCGCCATATCGACAATCCGCAGCAATCGGCCGGACGGCCTGGCCGCGGCGGAGGCCAGGGTCACGGTCTCGCCGCGCTCCGCCAATCGCGTCGCTTCTGCTTACGTCTTCCTGGCAGCCTCCACCATGGCCGTGAATTTCTTGACGTTGTCCTCCCCGGCATAAGCGGCAACCCGCTTCCAGGCCGGCCCCATCTTGGCGCGGAACGGGGCACGATCCGGTTCCGTAACCTTCATGCCGGCTTCCTTGATCTTCCCGATCTCGTCCGCCTCCTGCTCGCCGATCAGCTTGCGCATGAGATCGCCGGCCGCCGCGCTTTCCTCACGCATGATCTGCTGCGCTTGCGGTGAAAGCTTCTTCCAGGTCACCAGGCTGACCGTATGGATCATGTTGTTGTACACGTGCCGTGTCAGGGCGAGATATTTCTGCACCTCGTAGTACTTGTTGAAGTAGATGACGGGGATCGGGTTTTCTTCGCCGTCGACCACGTGCTGGGAAAGCGCCAGGTAAAGCTCGGCGAAGGAGATCGGCGTCACCCGCGCCCCCAGCGCTTCCATGCAGGCCTCGATCTGGATCTCCGGGGGAGTGCGGATCTTCAGGCTCTTCACGTCGTCCGGCGTCGTGATCGGGCGAACATTGTTGGTGATGTTGCGGAATCCGTAATCCCAGTTCCGCAGCATGACGAAACCCTGCCTCTCCGCGAGCGGCGCGAGCCAGGCCATGGCAGGGCCGTCGAGAACGCGAAAGACCTCCGCACGGTCGTTGAACACGAACGGCAGCGGGACGACGGCGAAAGCCTTGTCGTACTTGTCGAGCTGGCCCTCCGTCGGCAGGCCCATGTCGATCACGCCGGCACGGATCTGCGCCGCCTCCTGCGGCGGATCGCCGAGTTGGTTGTTGGGGAATATGGCAATGCGGATGGCACCGTGCGTGCGTGCCTCGACCTGCTTCGCGAACTGCTCGGCGGCGATGTTGGCCGGATGATCCACGGGCACATAATGGGCGAAGCGCAAGGTCATCGGCGCCGCACCGCGCGCCACCGTGGGTGCCGCCAGCGCCAGTGCGGCCAGGCCCGTCCCTCGCTGCAGAAATGCCCGGCGTTTCATGACACTTTCCTCCCCTTTCCTCTCAGCAGGGCCGGACGGCCCGCTTGTGGTCTGCTCCGGCCGCAAGCGGCGAATGATCCGTGTTCCGGTCAGTTCGGCCGCGTCGCCGTCAGCCCGCTTGGCGGTCCGTCGATCGCGGTCCAGCCGCCGTCGACCAGCATCGTGCTGCCGCTGATGTAGCTCGAGGCGTCCGAAGCCAGGAACGCCACTGCGCCAGCAACCTCGGCGGCACTCCCCCAGCGTGCAAACACGGTGTGCCGTGCATAGGTTCGATGAACCTCCGGCCGCTCCAGGAGCGGCGCGGTCAGCGCCGTCTCGATGACGCCCGGCGCGATCGCGTTGACCCGCACGTTCGCGTGGCCCACCTCGGCGGCAAAGCCCTTCACCAGCAGGCTGATGCCGGCTTTCGTCATGCCATAGACCGCAAGCCCCGGCTCGATCACCGTGGCCCGGATCGAGGAGCAGGCGATCAGGCTGCCCCCGCCCGCCTCCACCATCATCCGCCCGAAGGTGCGGAAGAACAGGAACGTGCCGCGCAGATTGAGATCGACCACGCGCGCGAATTCCGCCTCCGAATAATCGAGGATCGTCTTGCGGACATTCAGCCCCGGCGTCGTCACCGCCACATCGAGCCGCGCATGACGGGAGCGGACCGCTCGCGCCAGCGCCTCGATGTCATCCGTGCTGGTCGCATCGCAACCACGCGCCTCGGCCGCCGGGCCGATGCCGCTCGCCACCGCCTCTGCACCGGCCGCGTTGCGGTCCGCACAGACCACCTGCGCCCCGAGCGCCGCCAGCGCTTCGGCCGAGGCGCGACCGATCCCGGAGGCCGCCCCGAGCACCAGGGCAGTCTTGCCGGAAAGGTCGAACAGCTTCCGGTAATCGACCATGCCCGGCCTACCGGTGCAACGGGGCGAACGGCGTCGCGGCCATCGAAGGGCCCCGCCGCGCTCGTCGGGCGTGCCGGCACCCACCACGCACAGGTTCGACCGTCATCCTTGTTTCCTCCCCTCGCCAGGCTTCAATGCAGAAGCGGGCTTGCCGGCGGCATGATGTTCACGTGGCTCGCCGTTCGATCGTCGCGTGAGCGGATTGCACCGTCAGGGACAAGCACTTGTCAAGCGTACTGCGCCGAAAGGTGCCACTTCAGCCATCGCCCCCTCACCCCCGCCGGACGTTCCAGAATACCGAGATGCCGTGCAGGATTCCCTGGATGTCCCTCCGGTGCGCGGTCGGGTTGAACTGCTGCCCGAGCGGGATGTAGGGAACGATATCGAAGGCGCGAAGCTGCATCGCCACCGCGATCTTCTTCTGCGCCGCTGCGTCGGACGCGGCCAGCCACGCATCACGGAGCGATTCCATCTTCGCATCCGAGGGCCAGCCGATCGCGGCATCCTTGCCGTTGCAGCGCAGGAACGGATTGATCGCCGGGTCGTACATGTCGAGCCCGCTCCAGAAGGTCGAAAAGACGCTCCATCCGCCCTGGTCGAGCGGCGCCATGCTGGTTCGCCGCGCCACCAGCGTTCCCCAGTCCATCGACGCGTAATCGACATTCATGCCGATCTTCTTCAGCATGTCGTTGCAGACATCCGCCACCGCCTTCACGGTCGGGATGTTCTGCGGTGCCAGCAGAACCACCTTCTCGCCACGATAACCCGCCTGTTCGAGCTCCTTCTTCACCCTGCCAAGGTCGCGCGGACCCGTCAGTGCCTGCATCCCGGCGTCGCTCGCCATCGGCGTGTCCGGGCAGAAGAATCCAACGCCGTCCCGCCAGAGATGCGGATCCTTGCCGACCACCGCCGTCATGTACTCGGCCTGGCTCACCGCGCCGACCACCGCCCGCCGGATCGCCGCCTTGTCGAATGGCGGATTGAGCCAGTTGAAGCGCATGGTGCCGATGAACCCGGTGGGATCGACGATGCCGACATGGAGATCACGGTTGGCTCTCAGCACCGGCAGCAACAGCGCATCGGGAATCCACCACCAGTCCACCTCGCCGGTCGCCAGCGCCGAGAGTGCGGTCGAAGGGTCGGCGATGATCCGCCATTCCACGCGGTCGAAATGGGTGATCTTCGGCCCCGCCGTCCACTCCGGTGTTCCGCTCGGGCGCGGCACGTAATCGGCATTGCGATCATAGACGAGGCGCGAGCCGACGATCCGTTCGCCCGCATTGAACTTGTAGGGCCCGCTGCCGATCATCTCGGTGACCTGCTTGAAGGGGTCGGTCTTCGCCAGCCGCTCCGGCATCATCGCGCACATGTTGGGCGGGCTCTTGCCGAGTGCATCCGGCAGCAGCGAGAACGGGTGCTTCAGCCGGAAGACGATCGTCTTGTCATCGGCAGCGCTCAGCTCGTCGGTCGCCGCCATCAGCGCCTGCCCGAACGAATCCCGCGCTCCCCAGCGGCGAATGCTGGCCACGCAGTCGCGCGCCAGCACTGGTTCGCCGTCGTGGAATGTGAGTCCCGGGCGCAGCGTGAGCTGCCATTCCTTGCCATCGCTCGAGACGGTGTGGCCTTCGACCATCTGCGGCGCCGCGGCGAAGCCATGCGCCGGCCCAAGCTGGCCGTAGAGAGTGTCGAAGACGAGATAGCCGTGGTCGCGTGTCGGGTAGGTGGTGGTCCAGATCGGGTCGAGAACTGAAACATCGGTCTGCGGGATGAAGCGGATCACGCGTTCGCTTTCGGCCGTACTGATCCTTGGTGCTGCCAGCGGCGCTACCGCGCTGGCGGCGGCGGCACCCAGGAAGGTCCTTCTTTTCATCGCGCTCACAACCATGCCCTCCTCGAGAAACGCCGGCTTCGACCGTGCGGTGCGCCCGCCTTGTAGTCCCGCTGCGCTCTGCCGGGGAAGCCGAACCCCACGCTCATCCTCCCGGGCGTTGATCGAGATGGCAGGCCACCCGTTGCGCTTCGCCCACCGGCCGCAACTCCGGTTCCTCGGTCCGGCAGCGCGCGAAAACATGCGGGCAGCGGCTCTGGAAGCGGCAGCCTGTCGGCAAATCGACCGGGCTCGGCACGTCGCCCTTCAGAATCATCCGCTGCCGGCTCGCCGCCGGGTCCGGCACCGGCACCGCGGAGAGCAGCGCCTGCGTGTAGGGATGCCATGGCCTCGTGAACAGGCTGTCGCGGTCCGCCGCCTCGACGATCCGGCCGAGATACATCACGGCAACCCGATGCGTGAGGTGTTCGACGATCGCGAGGTCGTGCGTGATGAAGAGGAGCGAAAGTCCGAGTTCGTCCTGCAAATCTGCAAGCAGGTTGACGACCTGCGCCTTCACCGAGACATCGAGCGCCGAGACCGCCTCGTCGCAGATGATCACCTCCGGCTCGGTTGCCAAGGCGCGAGCGATGCCGATCCGCTGGCGTTGCCCGCCGGAAAATTCGTGCGGGAAGCGCGCAGCGGCATCCGCCGGCAACCGCACTTTCTGCAGCAGCCCGGCGATCCGCGCGGAAAATTCGGCGCGCGAACGGGCCAGGGAAAAATTGGCGATCGGCTCCGCCAGGATCTCGCGCACGCGCAGGCGTGGATTGAGGCTGCTGTAGGGGTCCTGGAACACCACCTGCATCCGTCGCCTCAGCGGGCGGAGTTTTCCCCTGGACAGATTGTCGATCCTGATCCCATCGAGCCGCACCTCGCCCGCGGTCGGCCTGGTGAGGCCAAGGATCGTCCGGCCTACCGTCGATTTGCCGCACCCTGATTCTCCCACCAGGGACAGCGTCTCGCCGCGGCCGATCGTGAAGCTCACCCCGTCCACCGCATGCACTTGCGAGCGAGCCTGGCCGGGACGGCGCCGCGGGAGCGGAAAGTATTTCTTGAGGCCGATCACCTCGATCACCGCCGGCATCTCGTTCATCATGCGGTACCCGGATGGTGGCAGGCCACAAGGTGCTGCGGCGCGCGGGCCAGCAGCGCCGGTGCCGCGCGGCGACAGATCTCGGTCGCACGGTTGCAGCGTGGCGCGAAGGCGCAGCCGGTGATCGGCATCCGCAGATCCGGGACCTGGCCCGGAATCTCCGCCAGCCGCACGCGCCCGCCGCTCGCCCGGCCAAGTCGGGGCACGGCCTTCAGAAGACCTTGCGTGTAGGGATGCAGCGGGCTCGCAAAGATCGCAGCCATTGGCGCGACCTCCACCGTCCGGCCCGCATAAAGCACGGCCACTCTCTCCGCGATCTCCGCCACGACCCCGAGGTCATGCGTGATCAGCATGATCGCCGCGCCGACCCTCGCCTTCAACGCACGCATCAGGTCGAGGATTTGCGCCTGGATGGTGACATCGAGCGCCGTCGTCGGCTCGTCGGCGATCAGCAGTTTCGGGTCGCAGGCGAGCGCCATGGCGATCATCACCCGCTGCCGCATGCCCCCGGAAAGCTGGTGCGGGAAGCCGCGCAGCGTGCGTTCCGGTTCCGGGATGCCGACCAGCGCCAGCATCTCCGCCGCGCGCTCGAATGCCGCGCGCTTGCCAAGCCCCTGGTGCAGGCCGAGCGTCTCGCCGATCTGCCAGCCCACGCTCAGCACGGGATTGAGCGAACTCATCGGCTCCTGGAAGATCATGCTGATGTCGTTGCCGCGGATTTTCCGCATCTCGCTTTCCGGAAGCTCCAGCAGCTCGCGCCCGAGGAAGCGGATGCGCCCGGCAATCCGGGCCGGCGGATCGGGCAGCAATCGCAGGATCGACATCGCGGTGACCGACTTGCCGCAGCCGGATTCGCCCACCACTGCCAGCGTCTCGCCCACCCCGATCGTGAACGAGACACCTTGCACTGCCCGCACCACGCCATCGCCGGCGCGGAAATGAGTCTGCAGCCGATCGACCTCCAGCAGCGCCGCCGGGGCCTCGTTCACTTCCCGCTGCCAAGGCGCGGGTCGAGCATGTCGCGCAGACCATCGCCGAGAAGATTGACCGCCAGCACCGTGACAGAGAGGAAAAAAGCAGGAAAGAACACGATGAACGGCTTCACCTGCCAGAGCGCACGCCCCTCGGCCATGATGTTGCCCCAGCTCGGCACGATCGGCGGCACGCCGGCACCGATGAAATCGAGGATCGCCTCGATGATCATCGCGACGGCGCAGACGTAGGTCGCCTGCACGATCACCGGCGCCAGCGTGTTCGGCACGATATGCCGCCAGATCAGCCGCGGCGTCCTGGTCCCGGCCGCGATGGCCGCCTCGACGAAAGGCTGCTCGCGGAGCCCGAGCACCATCCCCCGCACCAGCCGCGCCACCTGTGGAACCTGTGAGATCGTGATCGCGACGATGACATTGCCGACCGAGCCCTGGGTCAGGGCCATCAGCGCGATCGCAAGCAGGATCGACGGAATCGCCAGTATGCCGTCCATGATGCGCATCAGCACCGAATCGAGGGCACGGAAGAAGCCCGAGACCAGCCCGATCGCCATCCCGATCACGGAGGCCAGTAGCGCCACCACGAAGCCGACCACAAGCGAAACCCGGGTCCCGTAAATCACGCGCGAATAGATGTCGCGCCCCAGCATGTCGGTTCCGAACCAGTGCCCGGCGGAGGGCACGATCAGCATGTTCGCAGGGTCGAGCGATTGGGGATCGACCGTGCCGAGCCAGGGTGCGGCGATCGCCAGCACAGCCATGACGGCAATGAGTCCGCCGCCGATCGCGATCCCCGGATGCCGCAGCACGAAGCCCGCCACCCGCCCGCGCCTGACCGCCGGCGGCAGGATTTCCGGCAGCGCCGCCGCTTCTTCGGGAAGTGCGAACTCGCTCACAGCCTGATCCTCGGGTCGAACACGCTGTAGAGCAGATCGACGATCAGGTTGACCAGCACGTAGGTGAAGCTGAACAGCAGCACCACTCCCTGGATCACCGGGTAATCCCGTTCGAGGATCGCGTTGACGGTGAGCGTGCCGAGCCCGGGGATCGCGAACACCGTCTCCGTCACCACTGTCCCGCCGATCAGCAAGGCAACCCCGAGCCCGGCTACCGTCACCACCGGGTTGGCCGCATTCTTCAGTGCATGCACGAACAGCACGCCGCCTTGCCCCACGCCCTTGGCGCGCGCCGTGCGCACATAATCCTGCGCCAGCACTTCGAGCATCGCCGCCCGCGTGATGCGCGCGAGCAGCGCCACGTAGATCGCACCCAGTGCGAGCGAGGGCAGGACCAGGGTCCCGAGGAACGGCCAGAACCCCTTGGCAAGCGGCGTGAAGCCCTGCACGGGCAGGAGGCGGAAGGTCAATCCGAACACGTAGGCAAGCAGGTAGGCAACCACGAAGACCGGAACCGAGAAGCCGAGCACCGCAAAAATCATGATCGCGCGGTCGATCCAGGTCCCGTGCTTCCAGGCCGCTATCACGCCGAGCGGGATGGCCAGCGTGAGCGCAATCAGCATGGTCAGGACCATCAGGGAAAGCGTGGGCTCGATCCGCTCGGCAATCATCGTGCTCACCGGTTGCCCGGTGAAAACCGAAGTGCCGAGATTCCCGTGCACGATCTGCCAGAGCCAGTGCCCGAACCGCACCACGAAAGGCTGGTCGAGCCCGAGCGAGGCGCGGATCTTCGCGATCTGCTCGACCGTCGCCTGGTCACCGGCGATGATCGCTGCCGGATCTCCGGGTGCCAGGTAGAGCAGCGAGAAGACGAACAGCGCCACGATCCCCATCACCGGGATCGTCGCCAGCAGGCGGCGGACGATATAACTCAACATCGCCCGCCGGGATCCTGGAGGCGCCGCTCAGGGAGGCGCCGCTCAGGCGCGGCGCACGTTCCAGGGATAAGGCGCGGCCCCGTCGATCACCCCCGTCAGCGTGTTGCGGTAGCCGGTGCGGATGAAGAACTGCCCGAGCGGCACGGTGGGGACATCCTGGAACCCGAGCGCCTGCATCTTCGCCCCGATGGCATGCCGGTCTGTGGCCGTCGGCGCAGTGAGCCATCCGGCATTGAGCGCCATCATCGGCTCGCTCTTGTACCAGCCGAACCAGCCCTCGAGTCCCTGGCCGAGGAGGATCGGATTGACGGCCGGATTGTAGAGCGAAATTCCCTCCCACCAGGTGTGGAAGATCGACCAGCCGCCCTGGTCGATCGGCGCCTTGCTTGCGCGCCGCTCCACCACCGTTCCCCAATCCGTCTCGACGAGCTGCACATTGAGCCCGAGCTTCTTCAGCGTCGCATAGGTGATCTCGCCGAACGGCTGGATCGAGGGGAAGTCGGTCGGGTTGATGATGACGATCTTCTCGCCACCGTACTTGGCCTCTTCGATCAGCTTCCTGGCCGCCGCCAGGTCCGGCGCCTTCGCCATCGGATCCGGGTCCGGCGGGACGCCGTAGGTCGTGCCGATCGGGAAGAAGGAGTGGCAGATCGTGAAGTTCTTCGGATTGTTCGCGGTCACCGCACGCATATAGGCCGATTGATCGACCGACAGCATCACCGCCCGGCGTATCAGCACATTGTCGAACGGCGGGAAGAGGTGATTGAACCGAAGGCAGCCCATATAGCCCGTCGGGTTGCCTTCGCCGATCACCACATCCTTGTTCGCCGCCAGCAGCGGAATGAGATTCGGCAGCACGAGCTCCCACCAGTCGACCTCGCCTGACTGCAAGGCCGCCGCCGCGGTGCCGGGGTCGGCGATCACGTGCCACTCGATGCGATCGAAATTCACCACTTTTCCGCCTGCCGCCCAGCTCGGCTTCTCGGGCCTCGGTACATAATCCGTGAACTTCGTGAAAACCGCCCGGTTGCCGGAGACATACTCCTTCGCCTCGAACCGGCAGGGCCCGGAGCCGATCACCTGATCGATGCTGATCGCCTTCGATGCCGGCTGGGCGGCCACGTGCTCGGGCATGATGAAGGGCACGTTGGAAGCCGGCTTGGCGAGCGCCGAAGCGAGCAGCGGGAACGGCTTCTTGAGCCGTACTTCGAAGGACTTGTCGCTCTTCACGACGTAGCTGGCGACCACCGCTGCAAGATCGAGGCCGAACGGATCCGCGCTCGCCCAGCGCCTGATGCTGGCAATGCAATCCGCCGCTCTGACCGGGCTGCCGTCATGGAACGTGAGCCCGTCGCGCAGCGTGATGGTCCAGCTCCGCTGATCATCCGAGATGGTATGGCCGGCAGCCATCTGCGGATGCGTATTCAGATGTTCGTCGAGCGCGTAGAGCGTGTCCCAGACGTAATAACCGTAATTCTGCGTCACCGCCGCCGTCGTCGTGATCGGATCGAACAGCGTCAGATTGGCCTGCGGGACGAATTTCAGGACGCTGGCCCCTGCCGAGATCGCCGGTCTCGGGAGCGCCGCGGCCGCCGCCCCGCCCGCAACCGCGCCGAGGAGAGTGCGCCGTTTCATCATTTGCATCGCCTCCCTTCGATGTCGTGCTCCCTCGGCCCCGGCGTTCCGGGATCCGCACCGAACCGTTCAGATCTGCACGATGTCGTTCAGTGAATAGGTCACATTGGGCGGGTTCTCGCCGATCCGCACCGTCTTGGCGTCCAGGAAGTTGTAGGGCGGCACCGGCAGATTGAACGGCGCCGGAACACCCTGCCAGACCCGTCCGGCAAGATCGTATTTCGAGCCGTGGCAAGGGCAGAGATAGCCGCCCGGCCAATCCGCCACCGGCGTACTCGCGCTCGGGTTCGGGAAATATTGCGGCAGGCAGCCGAGATGCGTGCAGATGCCGACCAGGACGGCCCATTCCGGCTTGACCGAACGGTGCCAGTTGTCGGCATAGGGAGGCTGCTGCAGAACCCTGGAATCGGGATCCCTGAGCCGATTGATCATCGCGCTCGATTGCAGCGTCTTCAGTGCCTCGGCCGGGCGATTGACGAGCAGGATCGGCTTCTCCCGCCACAAGACGACGATCTGCTGGCCGGCCGCAACCTGCGAGAGATCGACATCGATCGGCGAGCCGGCGGCGATCGTATCCTTCGCCGGATTCATGGAATCGATGAATGGCCAGGCGACGGCACAGACCCCGATGGCAGCCGTCGCCAGCGTGACCATCTTCAGAAAGTCACGCCGCTCCGCCCCCTCCGCCGCGTGCCTCTCACCGTTCGCGGTCGTTGCCCCGGATGAAGGTGCCATCATTCGTCCCTTGTTCGACGCAGGCGCCATTCCCTGCCGGGGGCTATCTAGCGCCAGACCCTGGCCTGCACCACCCCCCGGGGACACGATCGGGACAGGACCTCACGCGCTCCCTTCAATCGAGGACGCGCTCCATGGTAACCCAGGTATCTTCCGTGAAACCGGCGTGCCGGTGCCGTGTCGTCTCGCGGAAACCGAGGGAGGCAAAAAGCTGCCGGTTGGCCCTGAGCGCAAGCCGCGTGCCAACCTCGAGCCTCTCGATCCCTTGCTCGCGCGCCGCTCGCTCCCCGGCGCCGATCAGCGCCTTCGCAATCCCCCGCCGCCGCCAGCCTTCCGCAACAGCCAGCCGGTTGAGATAAAGCGCTCCTTCACGCTCCGTCCAAAGCAACGCCCCAACGATCTCTCCTCCTGCCTCGGCAACTGCCCCGCCGGATGCTTCCAGCGTCCGCGCCACGCTTTCCGCGGTCTCGCCGAGCGCGGAAGGCGGTGGCACCACGCCAAGCCCCGCAAACGCGGTCCGGATCAAAAGGGCGATCGCCGCGGCATCCGCCGCGACCGCATGCCGGACAACCGCTCCACCGACTTCAACCATCCGCGCAAATCCCTCGCTCGAGGTTCGAAACCCATAGCCGTCCGCGCCGGAGCCTGCCAGCATTCGCCGATGCCTGACCCGATCACTCTCGCCGTCCTGCAGAACCGCCTGGCCGCCATCGCCGCCGAGATGGGGGAGGCGATGCTGCGCACCTCGTACTCGCAGATCCTCAACTCCTCGCGCGATTTTTCCATCGCACTCATCGACGCAAGGGCGCGCCTGATCGCCCAGGCCGACCACATCCCCGTCCATGTCGGTGCTCTTCCCTGGGCCGTCCGCGGCCTCCTCGAGGTCTTTCCCGCCCCCGAAAACGGGTCGGTCTATCTCCTCAACGATCCCTATTCCGGTGGCAGCCACCTTCCCGATCTGACGATCTTCATCCCGGTTTTCACCGGCTCGGGCCCGCGCCTCTTCTCGGTCGTGCGCGCGCATCAGAGCGATATCGGCGGCGCCACCCACGGCGCCTACAACGCCGCCGCCACCGAAATCTGGCAGGAGGGCCTGCGCATCCCGCCGATCCTTCTCTCCGAGCGGGGCCACCTGCGCGAGGACCTCATCGCCATGCTCGCCGCCAACGTCCGCCACGCCCGCGACTTCCGCGGCGATCTCGCGGCGATGATCGGCGCCGCCCGCATCGGCGCCGCCCGCATCGAGGCAACGCTCGCCGAATTCGGTGCCGCCACTCTCGCCGAGGCGATCGAGGCCATCCTCGATGGCTCGGAGCGCGGTGCGCGGCAGATCGTCTCCGCCTGGCGTGACGGCGCCTACGAAGGCGAGGCCGTGCTCGACGATGACGGCCACGGACGCAGCGACATCCGCATCCGCGCCCGCGTCATCAAGGAAGGCAGCAACGTCACCGTCGATCTCTCGCACTCGGACCCGGAGAGTACCGGCTTCGTCAACTCTTCTTACGCGAACATGCATTCTTCAGTCGCGATGGCCTTCGCCTTCCTGCTCGATCCGGAACTGCCCCGCAACGATGGCGCCTTCCGTCCGCTCCGGGTCATCGCCAGGCCCGGCACGATCGTCTGGGCCAACCCCCCGGCGCCGGTGACCCTCTGCACCAGCCATTGCGCCAACGAGATCGTCGAGGCGGTCATCGCCGCCCTCGCTCCGGCCTGCCCCGATCGTGCGATGGCCGGCTGGGGCCGGCGCTTCCGCATCGCGATCGACGGGATGGACCCACGCACTCACCGCCGCTTCATCTGGCATCTCTTCCAGGCCCGCCCGGGCGGCGGCGCCTCCGCCGCCGGCGACGGCTGGCCCACCGCCGGTGAATGGCATTCCGCCGGGGGCCTCAAGTTCGGCAGCATCGAAGTGACCGAGGTGCGCTTTCCTCTGTTCTTCGAGCAGCATGAATTTCGCCCGCGCTCGGGCGGGGCGGGCAAGCACCGCGGCGGTGCGGGCAGCACCCTCCGCTTTCGTGTCGAGACCGCCGGTCCCTCCCGTGCCAACACCGCGGGTGACGGCATCCGCCACGGCGCCCGCGGCATCCTCGGCGGCGAAGACGGCGCGCCGCACGATTATCGCCTCGCCGCCCCCACCGCGCCGCCCTGCGCCATCGCCACCAAGGAAACCGGGATCGTCATTCCACCGGGCAGCCGCCTCATGATCGAATCGGGCGGCGGGGGCGGCTGGGGCAACGCCGCGGAACGCGATCCCGCCGCGCTCGCCCGCGACGCCGCCGAGGAACGGGCGTGAGCCGCCATTTTGCCATCGGCATCGATGTCGGCGGCACTTTCACGGACATCGTGCTGGCCACGCCGCGCGGGCAGATCGCAACCGCCAAGGCGCCCACCACGCCCGCCGACCAGACCGAGGGCGTACTGGCCGCCCTCGCGCTTGCTGCCGCCGAAATCGACCTCTCGCTCTCCGGCCTGCTCTCCGGCACCGAACAGATCCTGCACGGCACCACCGTTGCCACCAATGCGCTGGTCGAAGGCAAGATCGCGCGCGTCGGGCTCATCACCACCGAGGGCCATCGCGACGTGATCGAAATGCGCGAAGGGCTGAAGCCCGAACGCTACAATCTGCGCCTGCCCCCGCCGGCACCGCTCGTGCCGCGGAACTTGCGCATCCCGGTCCGTGAACGCATCCGCGCGGACGGCAGCATCGCGATCCCGCTCGATCGCGCCTCGCTCGATTCGGCCCTCGAGAGGCTCGCCGCCGCCGAGGTAGAGGCCGTCGCCATCTGTTTCCTCCATTCCTGGCGCAACCCGGCCCATGAGGCCGAAGCGGCCAGCCGCGCTCGCTCCCGCCTGCCCGGCGCCTATGTCTCTGCCTCCGCCGAGGTCCTGCCCGAAATCAAGGAGTTCGATCGTTTCTGCACCGCCGTCGCCAATGCCGCGGTCGGCCCGGTCGTCCGCGATTATCTCGTGCGCCTGGAACAGCGCCTCGCCGCCGCCGGCTTCTCGGGAAGCCTCCTCGTCATGCTGTCGCACGGCGGCCTCGCCGACATCGCCGAAGCCGGAAGGCTCGCCGCCGGCACGGTCCTCTCCGGGCCGGCCGGCGGTGTCGCGGCCGGCGCGGCACTCTCCCGCTATGGCCTCGGGCCCTCCCTCATCACCTTCGACATGGGCGGCACCTCGACCGACATCGCCCTGATCCAGGACGGCCGCCCCCGCCTTGCCGTCCCGCGCGGTCTCGGCGAGGCGCGGATCGCACTCCCCTCCCTCGACATTGCTACTCTCGGTGCCGGCGGCGGCTCGGTCGCCCGCATCGACCCCTCCGGCCTCCTCCAGGTCGGGCCGGAAAGCGCCGGGGCCGACCCCGGGCCCGCCTGTTACGGCAACGGCGCCGGCCTCGCCACGCTCACCGACGCGAACCTCGTGCTCGGCCTCATCGACCCGGAACACTTTCTCGGCGGGCGCCAGCGCCTCGATCGCGCCGCCGCCGAGCGCGCCCTTGCCCCGCTCGCCGCGCAGCTCGGCCTTTCCCTCGAAGAGACCGCGGCGGGCATTCATCGCCTCGTCAATGCCCGGATGCCCGACGGCCTGCGCCTCGCCACGGTCCGCCGCGGTGTCGATCCCAGGCCCTTCACGCTGCTCGCCTTCGGAGGTGCCGCCGGCCTGCACGCAACCGCCGTCGCCTCCACCCTCGGCATCGCTGCCGTGGCCCTGCCGCTCGACGCATCCGTACTCTCTGCCTGGGGAATGCTGCGCACGGACATCCGCCTCGAGCTTTCCCGCACCAGGCTCGACCCGGCCGGGATCGAAGCGGAAAAACTCGTCGCCGATTTCGCCGCCATGGAAGAGGAGGGGCTGGAGAGGCTCGCCTGGTTCGACGGCCCGCTTTCCTTCCGCCGCTCCGCGGACATGCGCTACGGCGAACAGGTCTTCGAAATCTCCGTCCCGCTCGACGGGCTCGACTGGGCGTCGTCCTCGCTCGAATCCGACATCGCCGCGCGGTTCCACGACCGCCACGAGGCGCTCTACACCTACGCGCTCCGCGATGAGCCGGCCGTCGCCGTCAATCTGCGCCTGTCGGTGACCGGCGTTTTGCCCGACCTGATACCGGCCCGCCTGGCCGCCGGGCCGCCTGCGTCTCCGGTCGCGGAGCGCCGCATCGTTCTTTCTGCGCCGCACATCGTTCCGGTCTACGAATTCGCCGCCCTTCGTGCCGGCCAGGAACTTTCCGGCCCCGCACTCATCGAATCGCCAGGCACGACGATCCTGCTCCGCCCGGATGATTCCGCGTGCCTCGACGAGCGCGGCTGGCTCTCTCTCCGCCCGGCGCGAAGCGAAACGCGCCCATGAACCCGGGGGCATGAAAGCGCCGGCAAGCGAGGGGTACGATGGCCGTCACGCTGGCGATTCTCGGGACCGGCTTCGCGGTCAGTATCGGGGTGACGTCGGTCGGCAGAGCGAGCGTGCTCTGCTGGCCCGGCCTATTTCGCGGCCTTCTTCGTTGCCGCCTCGAAGGCTTTCGGCTCGAAGGCAGGCAGGCTCTCGATGCGGCCGAAGCCCCGGCCGGCATACCAGACCGAGAAGCTCAGCATCGCCTCCGCGTCCGGCGCATCGACGACATCGACGAAGTCGTATCGTCCCTGCGTGTAGTGAATGCTCTCGAGCTCGATGCCAAGTTCCTTGAGCTTGGCTTCGCCTTTTTTCAGCCGGTCCGCCTGCTTGCCGGCCCAGGTCGCATCCAGCGTGCCGAGCAGTACATACTTCACGGCCATCCTCCCGTTTTTCCTCGCCCGCCTGTCGGGGCCACGACCGAGGATAATCGTCCGGGGGATCGGCCTTCAAGGAACTTCCATTCTGGCGATGTCGCCTGCCGGCCGCACCGCCCTGGCCGCCTCCCCGCCCTCGACCCCGGCTACACGGTGAAATACTTCGCTCGCGGATTGAGAATCACCAGCGCGCTCGTCGATTGCTCGGGCTCGAGCATGAACTCCTCGGACAGCGAGACGTCGATCCGCCCGGCATCGAGCAGGTTGAGCAGCGGCACCTGGTCCTCGAGCTTCGGGCAGGCCGGATAGCCGAAGGAGTAGCGGCTGCCGCGATAGCCCTGGCTCAGCATCTTCTCCATCTCGCGATCATCCTCGGCCGCGAAGCCCAGCTCCGCACGGATCCGCTTGTGCACGTATTCCGCCATCGCCTCGGCCATCTCCACCGCGAGACCGTGCAGAAAAAGATAGTCCTGGTAGCGATTTTCCTCGAACCAGGCGCGGGTGAACGCGGACGCACGCCGGCCCATCGTGACGACCTGCAAACCCACCACATCGCGCTCGCCATCCTCGACATCGCGGACGAAATCGGCGATGCACTCGCCGTCTTCGCGCGGCTGGCGCGGCAAGGTGAAGCGGCATCGTTCCGTCACCCCGTCCTTCTCGAACAGGATCAGGTCGTTGCCCTGGCCGGCCGCCTGCCAGTAGCCATAGACCGCGCGCGGGGCGAGGATCTTCTCCTGCTCGCAGAGCGCGAGCATGCGCTTCAGGACCGGCCGCAGCTCCTGCCTTGCCCAGCCGAGGAAATCCTCGAGCGAGCGGCCCTGTTTGCGGAATCCCCACTGGAACTGATAGAGGCTCCTTTCGTTGATGAAAGGAACGAGCGCGCGTGGCGCCGCCTCGATCGTGCGTGGGCCCCAGAACGGCGGGACCGGCGGGGCCTCTCTCGGCACCAGCCGCCGCCGCCGCGCCTGCACCTCGCCGATATCGACGGGGCGGAAGGCGCGCGGATCGGCCACGCCGAGCGTGCGCGATTGATGGCGCCGCCGTCCGCTCCGCCGCGCCGCCACCGCCGCCAGGTAATCGTCGAAGGCGTTGCCGGTCACCTTCTCCATCAGCGAAAGCCCGTCGAAGGCATCGCGCGCATACGCCACCCGCCCGCACGCGTAGGCCGCCGCGCAGTCCTCCTCGACATAGCTCCGGGTCAGCGCCGCCCCGCCCAGCAGCACCGGGATCTCCAGCCCCTGGCGTGTCATCTCCTCGAGATTCTCCCGCATCACCACCGTCGACTTGACGAGCAGGCCGGACATCCCGATGGCGTGCGCACGATGCCGCTCCGCCGCCGCCAGCATCTCCGCAAGCGGCACCTTGATGCCGAGATTGACCACCCGGTAGCCATTGTTGGTCAGGATGATATCGACGAGATTCTTGCCGATATCGTGCACGTCGCCCTTGACCGTCCCGAGCACGATCGTCCCCTTCTCCTGCCCCTCCATGCGTTCCATGAACGGTTCGAGATAGGCGACGGCGGCTTTCATGGTCTCGGCACTCTGCAGCACGAACGGAAGCTGCATCCGCCCGGCACCGAACAAGTCCCCGACCACCTTCATCCCGTCGAGCAGGATGGTGTTGATGATATCGAGCGGCGAATGCGCCTTCAGCGCCGCTGCGAGGTCCTCGCTCAGCCCCTTGCGGTCGCCGGCGACGATGCGCTCCTTCAGCCTCTCCTCGACCGTCTCGGCGCGCTTCTCTGTCCCTCCTGCCTCTTCCTTGCGATCGGCGAACAGCTCGAGCAGGCGCGCCAGCGGGTCATATCCTTCGCGGCGGCGGTCGAAGATGAGATCCTCCGCCGCCTCCGCCTCGGCAGGCGGAATCTCGTGCAGCGGGCGGAGCCTGCTCACATGCACGATCGCCGCCGTCATGCCCGCCTTGAGGCAGTGGTCCAGGAACACGGAATTCAGCACGCCGCGGGCAGGCGGGTTGAGCCCGAAGCTGATATTGGAGAGCCCGAGCACGATCTGCACCTCGGGGAATGCCTCGCGGATGGCGTGAATTCCCTCGATCGTCCAGAGCCCGAGCTTGCGATCGTCGTCGTTGCCCGTCGCAATCGTGAAAGTGAGCGGGTCAATCAACAGGTCCGCGATCGGCAGCCCATGCCGGCCGCAGGCGAAATCGACCAGCCTCTCGGCGATCGCGAGCTTGCGCCCGGGCGTCTTCGCCATCCCCTCCTCATCGATCGTGAGCGCGATGACGCCGGCGCCGAACCGGCGCGCGAGGAGGAGCCGCTCCTTCGCGCGCTGCTCACCGTCCTCGAAATTGATCGAATTGATGATCGGCTTGCCGCCGATGAGCTTGAGCGCGCGCTCGATCACCGGGGTCTCGGTCGAATCGATCACCAGCGGCGCATTGACGCCGGCGTTGAAGCGGCTGATCACGGCGGTCATCTCCGCCATTTCGTCCCGCCCGACGAAGGCCGTGCAGATGTCGAGCGCGTTCGATCCTTCGCCGATCTGCTCGCGGCCCATCGCCAGCGCCCCGTCCCAGTCGTTCTTCTCCTGGGCGGCACGGAAGCGGCGCGAGCCGTTGGCGTTGCAGCGTTCCCCGATCGAGAAGAAGCTGTTCTCCTGGCGCAACGGAACCGGGTTGTAGAGGCTGGAAACCGCCGGCACCCACACCGCCCGGCGCTGGACCGGCACCGGTCGCGGCTCGCCGAGGCGGCGCAGCATCTGATCGAGCGCGGCGATATGCCCCTCCGCGGTGCCGCAGCAGCCGCCGATCATGTTCACTCCGTCCTCGACCACGAACCGCTCGAGCCAGGACGCAAGCTCGGCCGGTTGCAGCGGATAGTGCGGCTTGCCGTCCACCAGCTCGGGCAGCCCGGCGTTCGGCTGCACCGAAAGAAGGCGCGGCCAGTTCTGCCCGAGCCAGCGCACATGCTCCGCCATCTCCTGCGGTCCGGTCGCGCAGTTGAGACCCATCATGGCCACGTCGAGGGCATGGACGATGGTCGCCGCCGCCGCGATGTCGGGACCGACCAGCAGGCTTCCCGTGGTCTCGACGGTGACTTGCACGAAGATCGGCAGCTCTTTCCCGAGCGCCGCGCGGGCCCGCCTGGCGCCGTTGACCGCCGCCTTGATCTGCAGCGGGTCCTGGCAGGTCTCGATCAGGATCGCATCGACCCCGCCCTCGATCAGGCCGCGGCACTGCACCGAGAGCGCCTCTTCCAGCGGATCGTAGGCGATATGCCCAAGGCTCGGCAGCTTGGTCCCCGGGCCGACGCTGCCGATGACATAGCGCGGCCTTCCGTCGGCGAACTCAAGCGCGGCCTCGCGCGCCAGCTCGGCGCCGATCCGGTTGATCTCCTCTGCACGCTCCGCAAGGTCGAACTCGCCGAGCGTCACCGGCGAGGCCCCGAACGTGTTCGTCTCGACCGCATCGGAACCGGCCGCGAAATAGCTCCGATGGATCTCCCGCACCAGGTCTGGTCGCGAAAGATTGAGCACGTCGGTGCAGTTTTCCTTGCCCCAGAAGTCGCGCTCGAGATCGAGCGCCAGACCCTGCACCCGCGCACCCATCGCCCCGTCGCAGAGCAGCACGCGTTCCGACAGCAGTTCGAGAAGGGGAGGGGAGGGCATCTTCTGCTCCGTCAATGGGCGAGATCGCGCACCGCCGGCCAAAGCCTGACCGGCATCGGCCCGGGAACGGTGGTGGCGGGCCTTGGCTTGAGGCCGGCGGCCGAAAGCCAGCCCGCCATCTCTTCGTCGCTGAAGCCGGGCCAGCGATGCGCCAGCCGCTCCGCCGTCCTCTGCCGCCGGTGCCGCGCCAGGTCGACGACCACGAGGCGCCCGTCCGGAGAGAGAACGCGGGCGGCCTCCATCAGCGCTTCCGCCGGGTCCTCGGCGTAGTGCAGCACCATCTGCACGATCGCCACGTCGAACCCGCCGTCGGGCAGCGGCAGCCGGTACATGTCGGCGCGCTTGACCGCGCAGTGCTGAAGCCCCTCGCGTGCCAAGCGCGTGCGTGCCAGCGCCAGCATCGCCGGGCTCGCATCGATGCCGAGCCCTTCGGCAATCCTTGGTGCGAACAGCGTGAGCGCGCCACCGGTGCCGGTGCCGATATCGATCAGCCGCCCGAGCGTCCCCTCCGGCAACAGCGCCAGCAGGGCCTCGGATACATCGCCGGCCGGCAGGCCAAGCGCCCGCATCTCGTCCCAGTCCGCCCCCTGCCGGACAAAGCTCTCGGAGGCGATGCGCGCCCGCTCTGCCAGTACCCGCGCCACCTTGCGCTTGTCCGCCTGTACGAGCGGATCGTCATCCGGCAGGCGCGCCAGGATCGCCCGCACCAACGTCCCCGCCGCACCTCCCGGGAGGGTGAACCAGGCGTGGGCGCCCTCGCGCGAGCGCTCCAGGAGCCCCGCCTCGCAGAGCAGCCTGAGGTGCCGCGACAGCCGCGGCTGGGACTGCCCGAGGATGGCGGTGAACTCGCTGACGCAGAACGGCCCGCGTGCGGCGAGGGCGAGCAGGCGGAGCCGGGTCGGGTCGGCGGCGGCGCGCAAGCCGGCGAGCAGGCGGTCCATGTCGTATCAGTGACATAAAGATATCCTTATGTCCAGTAACCGGCCTCCGCTGCCGGGTTGACGGAGCCGCCGTTGTTCGCATTCTGGCCCCCTCGATCCCGCGGAGGTAGAGAATGCCGACCAGAATCCAGTTGACCGCCGAGGACGGCCACACCGCGTCGGCCTACTTCGCCGGCTCCGGGGACGCCGCTATCGGGCTCGTCGTCATCCAGGAGATTTTCGGCGTCAATTCCCACATCCGGCGGGTTTGTGAGGCGCTGGCCGGCGAAACCGGCTATGCCGTCATCGCACCCGCCCTCTTCGACCGCGTCGAACCGGGCGTCGAACTCGGCTACAGCGCCGACGATGTCGCCCGTGGACGCGCCCTCCGCGCCCGGCTCAGCGATCGCGACATCATTCTCGACCTCAAGGCCGCCTGCGCGGCGCACGGCAGGCGCCGCGTCGGCATCGTCGGCTATTGCTTCGGCGGCACGGTCGCCTGGCTCGGCGCCACCCGCATGCAGCGCTTCTCCGCCGCCGTCTCCTGGTACGGCGGCGGCATCGTCGCGACGCGCAACGAGAAGGCCCACTGCCCCGTGCAGATGCATTTCGGCGAGGCCGACGCCTCGATCCCGATGAGCGACGTGGCGCTGGTCAGGAAGGCGCAGCCGAACGCCGAAATCTACACCTACCCCAAGGCCCAGCACGGCTTCGGTTGCGACGACCGGGCAAGCTACAGCCACGACGACGCGATTCTCGCCAAGAACCGCACCGTCGCCTTCTTCGCCAGGCATCTCGCCCTCGCCACGGCCTGAGCCGCAGGCGGCCGGGCTCAGTCCGCCGCCCTCGCGCCGTGCATCTCGTTGCGCAGCGAGCGGATCACCATGCCCAGTTCGACGATCCGCTGCTCGAGTTCGACGATCCGCTGGTCGTAGCGCACCATGAGCCCGCCGAAGAACGTGATCAGGTCCTCGAGCCCAAGCTCCGGCCTCCCCACCGTCCCGGCCGGCTCGCTGGACGGCATGGCCTCGAATAATGTCTCGCGTCCGAAATATTCCCGCGCCATCAGGCGGTTCTCTTCGCGGAAATATTCCTCCACCTCGGCCAGCAGCGCCGCCGGCAGGATGTTGTGTTCGATTCCGGCCTTCATCGTCCCGGATGCGACCGCGTTCTCGACCACGAAATCGGAGAACTGCATGCGCGGGTGGTAGCGGTTGATCAGCAGCATGATCGCCACTTCCTTCGGCGAGAGGCTGGTATTCACATCCGGCACTTCGAGCGCGAGGCCCTCGGCGGAAACCCCGAGTGCCTTCAGGAAATCGTGAAACAGCCCGCTGCCCTGCATCACCTCCCCGTCATAGATTCGACAGATCACATTTCCGGATCGGAACAGTTCGCACAGGTAGCGGTAGAAGCTGTGATATTTCAGGAACGGGTGCTGCTTGTAGGCGATCCGCACGTAGGTCTCCGGCAGGTCCGTGTAGCCGTGCCGCTTGACCTGCTGCATGTAGGCGGAGGCAAGGAACTGATCGTGCCGGCGGATGTAATAGAGCGCCTTCACGACAATGCCGCGCTCCCTGAGGCTTGCGATCAGCGGCCCGATCTCCTCCTGCCTGGCATCGATGAGAAGCTCGCTCGAAACGACGCCGATGCGCGCGCTGCTGTTCGCCACCGCGGCCTCGAATTCGGCGCGATGCCGTTCCGGCTCGTCGATCCTGGCCGGTGAGTTCGAGGCCAGCAGCGTGCGCGCAAGAAACGCGCCGTTGCCGGCCGTGATCCGGCCTTTGACGCCGAGCTGGAATTCGCCGATCGGCAGGTAGTCGACGCCGCGCGCAAGCAGCGCATCGCGATTGCGGGCCAGGAACACCTGCAGCGCGGAGCTGCCGGTCTTCGGCATGCCGAGGTGGAGCACGAGTTCATCCATGCGGTCACATCGGTCCTTGTCGGGGTCCTCGTTGGCGATGGTGCGCGTGCCGCGCCCGTGCCGCGCTCCCGCGCGCTGATCTCCTCCGCTCCGCCAGCGGCGATCGCCCGGAACGTCGGTCAGCCGACACTACCATGGCGCCTTCTACGCGCAAGCGCACCCGCCCGTGCTGCTGACCGACCCCGCTCCTGCAAGCCTCGCCCGGCATTTCATCGCATTTTCGTCACGATTGCGCGGCTTGCCTCTTCCGGAGCATCTGCGATAGGCTGAACGTGCCGGGTCGGGCCCTGTATGACCCGACCGATAACCTGCATGACCCGACCGGTAAGGGGCGAGCACCACCATGCTCCAAGCGGAAAAGCGCCGCGGCGGAAAGACGACAGTGGCGGGAAGCGCCGGGGTCTCCGTGCTGCCGGTCCGGGTGGCCGAGGTCGCCCTCAAGGAAGTTCCGGCCGCATCCCCGCCCGCGGCGCCCGGCATCAATGTGCGCGGCGCGTTCGAACGCTTCGACCGTCACGGCATTTCCGGCTGGATCACGATCGTCGGGGCATCCGAAATGAAGCCCCTGCTCGATATCGTGCTCGACGGCCGCACCATTGCTCAGTGCCGGGCCGAGAACCCCCGCGAGGACGTGAAGGAGTCCGGCTTCGGCGACGGCAGGTGCGAGTTCCGTTTCGACTTCCCGCCCGAAATCAGTGCCGAGGATGCGGGGCGCATCCGCGTCCGCTTTACCGAAACGGATCTCTATCTCGGCATGCCGGAAGCGCCGCCCGGCGCCCGCAAGGCTGCCTCCGAGGCCACCTATTCCAGTCACTTCGGCGGCCTCTGGATCGACCGCTCGGATTGGGTCGATCGCCTCGCGGAACGGCATCGCCTCGGCCTCGTCTCCAATCTTCTCGCCGAGCGGATTTTTCGTTTCGTGCGCGACGGCTATCTCGTCATCGAGAAGGCGGTCCCCGAGGTCGTCGTCGATCGCATCGTCGCCGACCTCGAAGCGTTCTGGGCCAACCCGCCGCCCACCATGCGCATGGAAACCCACGAGCCAGACGGTCAGCTCCGCGTCCTGCCGCCCGACATCTCCTACCGCGCGGGCCGCACCAAGCTGCTCGATGCGTTCGCCTATTCCGCCGCCGCGCGGGCCGCGATCAGCGCCCCGCCGGTGGTCGAGTTCCTGCACACCATCTTCGACGACAAGCCGCAGGCGTTCCAGAGCCTCACTTTCTGGCACGGTTCGCAGCAGCCCATGCACAAGGACACCGCCTATGTGCGGGTGGATGGCAATCCGCTCGCGCTGGCCGCGACCTGGCTCGCACTCGAGGATATCGGGCAGGGCACCGGCGAGCTCCAGTATTTCGTCGGCAGCCACCGCGCCCCGGACTATCGCTTCGGTGGCGTCAGCAAATGGATGAACACCGCCGACGCCGACTACGGCGCCGAGCACGACAAGTTCCTCACCAGCCTGCACGAGGACGCCCGCCGGTACAACCACACGAAAACATCGTTTCTCGGCCGCAAGGGTGATCTCCTGGTCTGGCACGCCGACCTCGCGCACGGCGGCTCTCCGGTCACCAGGCCGGAACGCACGCGCCTGAGCCTCGTCACCCATTTCTGCCCGGCCGCGAACAGCCCGTTCTTCTACCGCCAGCAGAAGCTCCGGGAGATGGACACGCCGTCCTGCAAGTTCACCTCCCAGCACTCCGACATCGCCGCCACTCCCGCTGTCGCCTGATATTTTCTGAGCGGAGAAGCGCTGGCGCGGTTTATTCGAGCCCGCGATTCACGCCCGCCGACGATTCCGCCTCGGGCGATCGCGGGCCGCCTCAGCGGCGGCCTGCCGTGGCCGGAGCATTCGCCAGATCCGCGAGTGTCTGCTCTGCCAGCATTCTCAGCGCCGGCGTGTTGGCCAGGGCCAGCGCCCGTCGCAGCCACGGGCGCGCGGTATCGGCATCTCCTTGCGCGGCGGCGCTCTGCGCAGCACGGATATAGAGGTTCGCCGCCGCGCTGCTGTCGCCCGCCTCGGCTTCAGCCGCTCCCTGCAAGGCGAGCGCGCGCGCCATGCCACGATAGTCGAGGCCGGTTCGCCTGAGTTCAGCCGCGCGCCCAGCCTCGCGCGCCGCGGTGGCGAAATCGCCATCGCGAAGGTCTCGCCGCGCTGCAAGCTCGAAGGCATCCGCGCTCTCTTCGTTCGTCGCCGGGTGGGAGAGCCGGGCCAGCGCAGCGTCCAGCCCGGCCTGGTCGCCCGATTCATCCGCGATCAGGCCGAGGAGGAAGCTCGCGCCGGCGGCGGCGGCGGCATCGTCGCCGGCTTCGACCACCCGCGCCAGGCGCGCCGCCTGCTCTCGCTCTCCGAGCCTGTAGAGCGCAGTGGCTTCCGCCAGTTGCAAAGCAGGAAAAGCCGAAAGACCGCGCCGCGCCAGTTCGATCCGGGTCATGCGAGCCGCCGCCAGCGCCTTCTTCGACTGGTCGGCAGCAAGGTCGGCAACCGCAAGGTCATAGCCGTAATCGCCGATGGCGGCTGCATCGTCGCGCGCCTCGGCGCGCTGCAGCGCCTGCTCGTACTGAGCCGCCGCCTCTGCCGGGCGGTCCATCGTGAAGGCAAGGTTGCCCGCTTCCGAAGTCCGCTGCATCGCCGTGTCGGTCGGCTTTGTCGCCGGCGCCGTGCCGCCCCCGCACCTCGTAAGCAGCGCGGCGGCCAAGGTCACGGCGACAAACGCGGCCCTGTTCACGGCTGAATCTGGCTGGCCGGCAGGCGTCTCGGCTCCGGCAGCGGGCGCCCGCCGCCGCCCAGCAGCCACAGTCCCCGAAGCTGGGTCACCAGGCGCTGCAGGTCTGCCGCTGTCGCCTGCGTCTGCGTCAGCAGCGCCGGCAGGTTGGCGGCAGCGCCCGAGAGATCGCGCGTAATCGCCGGCAGTTGCGGCGCCGCCAGCGCCAGCTCTCGGGTCGCCGATTGCAGGTTGGCAAGCAGCGCGTTCGCCCGGCTGATCAGTTCCGGCACACTCTCCTGGCCGGAGGCGGCGCTCTTCGCGAGCGTGTCGATATTTCCTGCAGCATCGTTGAGTTTTCCGGCAGCCTCGTGCAGTTCCGCGACCGCCGCACCGAGATCCGCAACATCCTGCTCCGCCCTGGTCGCCAGCGTATCGTCGGTCAGAAGCCGGCCGATCGTCCCCCGGCCCTCGTTCATTCCCACCGTGAGGCTGGCCAGGGCGTCCATCGTGCGCTTCGCGTCGTCCAGCACCGGAAATACCTTCTCCGTCACCTCGTTCAGGATCGCCGTCAGCGTGTCGGTGGGGCCGGTTTCGACCTTCGCGCGGATGACCGCGTACTGCCAGTCCAGCGCCTTCCCCGTGCCGCGGGAGATATCCAGGTACGCCGCCCCCGCGACACCAAAAGTACGGCGTATCACGGCCTGGCTGTCGCGCCGGATGAACGGCTCGGCCTGCCGGTCGATGTCGGCTTCGGCATAGATCGGTTGGCCCGGATTGAGCACCACGCGTCGCACCGTGCCAGCGTGCGTGCCGAGCACCTGCACATCCGCGCCGACGACAAGTCCCCCGACGCCGGAATCCGGCAGCAGGATGCGCAGTTGCGCCGCTGGCCGGAACCAGTCGCGCAGCACGCCCGCCTCCAGCACCGCGCCGAAGAACAGCACCACCGCGGCAATCACCAGCAGCCCGACCCACTCCTCCGTGTGGCGCAGCCGGATCATGCCGCCATGCGCAGCCTGAGCAGGCCGCGCTCCGTCAGGCGGAGCCGCACGGTCGCCGGAAACGAACGGTCGTTCCAGATCAGGTCGCTGCCCGTCAGCCAGATCGCCGCGGCACCGCGGTCGCGCACCGCTGCCAGTGCATTGAGCAAAGGCGCGACGAGATCCGCGAACTGCCCTTTGGTCGGATGCTCCAGCAACAGAAGGTGGGGCTCGCCCAGGAATGCACGCACCAGCGCGGCGCGCGCAAGGTCAGAGGCTGACAGCGCCCTGGGCCGTGTCAGCGGCAGGCCGGGCAGCCCGAATCCGCGGGCGAGCTCCGCCGCCGCATCGCGCAAGGCGGCCGCCGGCCGGCGCGTGTGGTGAAGCTGCGGCAGCAGAATGTTGAGGTCGGTGCCGGCAAATCCGATCCAGGCCCCGCTTCCGTGCACCCGGCCGATGCGCCCGCGCAGCGCCGCCGCCAGCGTGTCCGGTATCGCTGCCCAATCCCGTCCGAGAAAGCTCACACTGCCCTGCCTGAGCGGTATCAGGCCGCTGCAAAGATCGGCGAACTCCGTGGCCCAGGCCGGACTCCGCACCTCGATGAGGGCGAGATCGCCCGCCGCCAGTTCCAGCTCGAACGGCAACGGCGGCAAATCACACTCCCCGCTCGCCGGTTGCGCCGAGCGGAGTTGCAGAATGGCCGCACCACCCGCCATCGCGTCACGCCGCCAGGCTGAGAACGAGGCTCGCGGTCATGATCGCCACCAGGCCGCGCACGAAGCCGCGCGGCAGCAGCCTCGCCATGTCCTCCCCTGCACCGGCCCGCATTCCGGTGAGGCAGGCGGTGAGCGCGACAAGCAGCCCGATCACCACCAGCTTGGCAGGAAAGAGGGCGAAATCCGCCGCCCGCATCGCCGCCAGCACCTGGTCGAGAAAACTCCAGACGGATCCTGCCACGGCACCGAGCGCGCTGCCCGCGACGAAGCCGACAACGAGGGCGGTCAGCGCGAACACGACCCCAAGCGTGAAGCTTGCCACCGCCAGCGCCAGCGCGCGCGGCAGCACGAGCAGAAGGAAGGGGTCGATCCCGAGCGCCGCCAGCGCCCGCATCTGCCCGCCGAGCCTGAGCCCGCCCACCTCCTCGACCACGACCGTACCGCTGCGACCGAGCAGGATCAGCCCGATCAGCAACGGCGTGATCTCGCGCACGAGCAGGGTAACGAGGATCGGCGCGGCAAGCTGCCCCTGGCCGGCAACCCCGAGCCAGTAAAGCGTCTCGGCCACCATCGCGAGCCCGGTCAGCACGGCCGTGACCACGGTCGTGGTGAGGCCGCCGCCGGCCGCCTGCACGAGCGTGCGGCGGAACTCCGCGCGCACGGTGCGACGCCATGAAGCCGGGCGCGCCGCTTCGCTCAGCACGCCCCAGCCCAGCGCCGCCAGCATCAGCAGGAATTCCGCCCGCCGCCGCACCAGCCGCCCGATCGCCGCCAGCACCGCGCCGGACCACGCCGGGGCCGGTGGCACGCTTGCTTCGCTCATGACCGGCTTGCCAGCACGAAAGTCCGTGCCGCGCCGACTTGCGGCAGGTAGAAGCTGCCGCGCGGACGGAACAGGAACTGCCGCCGAAGGCGCTGGTAGGCCGCCTCGCTCACCTGGATCGAGCCGGCGCCGGCCGCCGTGCTCGCCATGGCATCCGCGGTGCGCACCGCTTCGCCCCACAGGTTGAACAGCCGCGGCTGGCGGCCGACCTCGCTGCCGATCGCAATGCCGAAATCGATCCCGATGTGAAATGTCGGCGGCTGCCCGGCCTCTTCGAACGCCTCCAGGCACTTCTCGCGGATGGCCAGCGCAGCATCGGCAATGCGCACCACCGCGCCGTCGTCGTTGGCGGTGAACCCTGCCGCCGCCACCACCTCGTGGCCGACGAGCTTCATATAAGGGATGTCGTGGCTGGCCGCGATGGCCTGCATCGCCTCGGCAATCCGGTCGGCCACGATGGAAGCATCGTTGCCCGGCCGCGCCGCAATCGCCGCCGGGTCGCCGAACTTCACCGCCATCGCCGCGACTGCCGGAAACACGTCCGCGCCGATCATCCTCCCCTCCAGGCCGCGCAGGGTCAGTTCGGCCTCGAAGCTGCGTTCGCCGGCCTCGATCGGTTGCGCACCCGGCCGTTCGGCAACCGCCTCGACGACGCGCCGATCCTCTCTTTCCTCGCTGCTCTGCATGCGGATCGCCAGGATGCTGGCGATGGCCGGAAGGATGTCGCGCACCTCGGAAAGTCCCGCCGCATCCTCGAGCATGATCGCGCCGGCGATTCTCTCCTTCGCCATGACGGGAACGACGGTGAGCGCCCGGCTCCCGAACCCGTGCATCAGGACGCGATGCAGTTCCGCCAGCCGCCGGTCATTGGCCGCATCGGCGCTCTCGATCTCCTCACCGGCGGCGAGGGCGGCGAAGAACTGCGGCAGTTCCGAGCGCGCAAGCTCGAGCCCGCTGACATGACCCGCGCTCTCGCGCTCATAGGCGTCCTCGCAGCCGAGCTTGCGCGCCCCTTCGCTGACCCGCCAGATACTGGCGCGGCGTGCCGCCGCCAGTTCGGCCAGCGTCTCGGTCACTGCTCTGAGCGGTTCTTCCCGCGTCGGATCGAGGAGGTCCGTCTGCCGGGCAAGCCCGGCGAAAGCCGCGCCCTGCCGTTCTACCGCCCGCCCGCGATCGAGCAGCAGCCGCGCCGTCCGGTCGGCGCGCAGGCCCTGGCGGACCAGGAACGCCGCGAGCAGCGCCGTCAGCGCCACGACGACCAGCGACAGCGCCAGCGCGCGCCGGCTGTTGGCGGCGACGAACCCGATGAAGTCCTTTTCCGGCACCATGATCAGGAGCGACCATTTGCGTCCCGCCGCGGGTAGTCGGGCGGCGATCGAAACGATTGGCTCGCCCTTCACCGTGATCACCCTTCGCCCATAGCCTTCGACGCGGAACCGGTCATAAGCGCCGGTCAACACCGCATCGCCGAGTTCATCGACCCGCGCCGCCGCGAGCGCAGCCCCCTCGCCGCGCACGAGCTGGTCCGGATCCGGGGCGGCGATCACGCGGCCGGTGTCATCGATGATCACCACGCGGCCGCCGCGGCCGACATGGAGCGAGGCGAGGAAGGCGGAAAGCGCCTTCAACGTGATATCGACGCCGAACACTCTTTCCCCGCGTGTCGGGTCGTCGAAGCGGATCGCCGCCGTCACGCCCGGCGCCCGGTCGGTGAAGAAGACATAGACGTCGCTCCAGAATACGTCGCCCGTCTTGAGCGCGCCCTGGTACCAGCCGCGCGTGCGCGGGTCGTAATCGTCCTTCGGGGTCTGCTCGATCCGCGTGACCTGCCCGGCTCGATCGCGATAGACCCAGCTCACCTCGCGCGGTCCGGGCTCATTGCGGATCATCTTCGTTGCGGTCCCGCCGGCGGGACCGCGCCGGACCATCATGAAGTTGCCAGCCGGATCCGCGACGTACATCGCGTCGATCTGCGGAATCTCCCGCAATGCGCTGGCTGCGAACGCCTGCAAGGCGGTGCGCGGATCGGCGATCGCATTCCGCGTGACCATGTCCCGCGTCAGCAGTGCCGCCCGCGTGGCCGGATCGAGATAGCCGCTCACCTGCCGGGCGATGCGTGCCTGCAGCCCGGCGAGAAGGTTGTTCGAGAGGGCCAGGACCCCGGCGCGATTGACACGATCGGTGTAAAGCGTGATCGCAAGGATGGCGGCGATGACCAGCGCCACGCCGCCGGTCGGCACGCCGACGCGCAGCCAGAGCCTCTTTGGTTCGCTATCCGAACGAGCTGGACGGGAATCCACGACCTCCTCTGTCTGCATCGCTCCCTCCGCAGCAAAGGCGGCTCATCCTAGACCCGAACAGGCCCGGGCGGAATCGGGAAAGGGCCTTCCGGGATTCCTGGCAGAGACCAGAGCGGCCGGCAGAATTCCCCTCTCCCTTCGGGCCGGGAGCCCGGTGAGGAGTAGGGGTGAATTGCCGAGTTGCCGGCCTGGGCGGCCGTTTGCGCAGATGACCGGCGGCAGATGCGGCCGCGTGCACATGTCCGTCCACCACTTCGATGAGTGGCGGCCGCGGCAACCGATGCCGACACTCTCGATAAAATCCGGTATCATCGACAAGATCGGCCGGATCGGGGGCGGGGGGGACATTGCCTCTGACGGGTACATAGAGTTGGTCGAAAAGGAGAGGTCTCCATGACTCAGTCTTCGCTCCGGCGCGAGATCTTGCTGACAGCGCTCGTCTCGGCGCTGCCGGTCACGCTTGCGGCAACCGCCTCGGCAACTCCTCTCAATCCCGAGCAGACGATCATTCGTCTGCCGGAGCAGATGCAATGGAAGTCGAACCACGCTTTCTCCGAGCCGAGCGTCGACAACTGCCTGCTTGCCGGCGATCCAAATCGTCCAGGTCTCTATTACCAGCTCGTCCGCTGGTGGCCGGGCTTCATGAGTGCGCCACACCACTATACCACCGATCGCTTCTGTGTCGTTGTGTCTGGAACATGGTGGTGCAACAGTGGAGCCGATTTCGATCCGGGCGCCTGCGTTCCCGTGCCCGCCGGCAGTTTCGTCCACCGGGTTGCCGGAACGCCGCATTATGACGGCGTCCCTCGTGGCCATGACAAACCTGCCGTTATCGCCATCTGCGGCGTTGGCCCCGTGAACTTTGCACTCATCGATCCATCGCTGCCGGGCGTGCGGCGCCTGTGAACGCCCCTTTCCGTGTCGGTCGTGATCGGGCGGCCACGAGTTTCTACTTCGCGAGAGGAAGCTCTGCATCGGCGTCTTGCCGAAGCACCAGCGGCCCTGTTGGGGCATGTGGAGCGACCCCCAGTTCCGACCGGACACTAGGCGCAACCAGACCGCCATGTGCGGCTGCGATTCGCAGAACCCCAATCGCAATATTACGTTCATCCGCCATGTCGCTACCCTCTTGCTACGAAAGAAGAATGCTAAGCCCAGAGCCTAAAAAGTGTGAGTTCAGACGGGAAGGTGCTCTTCGGCAGATTCTCGTAGAATGAATGCACGTGTTTAGGTCGGGTGATCATCACATCGGCCACATGACATCGGCCACATGTTAACGAGGTGAAAATAGTTTGACCGCTGTCCCTTCATCGCCCGTCAAATCCATCTGGTCCGGGTGATCCTCGTTATTCCGAACAACTTAGCCCACGCCTTCGACCGGCTATACTTTGGACCGCCTACCCTCGGGAAATCTGAGATATTCTGGATCGAGCATCTCCAGCAGGTCTATTAGTGCGCGCTGAAGATTGGTTAGCCGTTCGGAAGCTTGGCTAAGGCCATTGTCCAATGACATCACGTCCTCCCTAAGTGCATCAATCAGTGGGCTGGTGCCATTATTGAACGTCCTCAGGAACGCGCCGTAGCCCATGCACTCTGATCCCTGCGCACCGGTCTGAATAAGAGTCTCTCCAATCGCCCTTTGTTCACCCGCAAAAATGCGGAATATGGGGCCCTGTTGGTCGGTCCGCCACAGGCCAGTGATAGTGTCCTGAAGGTGCAATAGTTTACGCGTCTTAGTGCTTTCCCCTAGGTCAATAAACTGGATCTCCCTCCGAACGATCTCAGTCCAGCACAGATATTGTCCGACCAGGAATACCGTATTGTTAATAACGTAGGACCTTCCCCGATCATCACCATGAACCAGATGAGCATCGACCAGATTTTGCTTTAATATATTATATAGGCGGCTCTGCAAATCGTAAGCGGACCTAGCGAGCGGTTCACTGAATTTGGATATTTCCTTTTGCTTCTGATATGCGGCCTTAAGGCGTTCGTTATCGATCTTTAGTAACTCAATGGCTTTCGCATTTGCGTCAGTGTGCTCGGCATTTCTTACCGAACTCCAGACTGTTCCTCCAGCAGAAGCCAAGGCAACCGCACCCGCAATGAGGGCGACTACTAGTTCAGCTTCCATGAGCGCCTTCGCCTTCTGTCACAGCCACCCACCTTGCCGCATATGGCACTGGACGCTTCAGCGTCTGTCGCAAAAATCTTGATTTTCGAGACGGCTGCGACGCAGCCCGACCCGAGGAAGCCTCGTATTCCACCCGACTCTGGCAGAGCGGAGCGCCCGCGGGAATATTGGCTCTGAAGGTGCTGACCAAACCGCTCGGACAACGCGCATGGGCCGAAACCGCGAGTCCCGATCCAACCCCAGGCTTTCGATGAACACGACGAAAGCGCTTGCTCATTGCTCCCACGCAACGGACGCAGCCCCTGATGCAGCCAGCTCGCCGGCAGGCGCGCGCGGCCACCGCTGCGGCAACCGCCGCGTGCCTCTCAGAGCCTGACTCGAATCGGCAAGTGAACGTCTAAGGCTTTGATTTCGCTGAGCCATTATCAGGCAGCGAGGCGGCGGGACATCAGCTTCACACTGGCGACGTAGAGCCAGGTGGTGGCGCTCTCGATGGTTGCCTCGAAGTCCTTGGCGAGTCGGCGGTTGCGATTGAGCCAGGCGAGCGTGCGTTCGACCACCCAGCGCCGGGGCAGCACGACGAAGCCGCTTGCCGCATCCGGCCGCTTGATGATCTCGATGGTCCACTCGCCAAGTTTCGCCAGCGCACCCTGCAGCTTGCCGCCAGCATAGGCACTGTCGGCAAAGACGTGGCGCAGCCAGGGGAACGCACGGCGTAGGGCTCGCAGCAGCAGTGGTGCGCCATCACGGTCCTGCACATCGGCCGGGTGGACAATCGCGGCCACCAGCAGACCGATCG
>JASHOF010000097.1 GCA_030041255.1 Acetobacteraceae bacterium | reverse complement strand
GTCAGATTTTGCAGTTCGGGCGGCTTCCAGGCGGAGCGGCGGGCAGCGATATCGGCGGCCGGCAGCAGGAGATCGACGCGGCGGGCATTGAGATCGATGCGGATCGGATCGCCGGTGCGCAGCAGTGCGAGGCCACCGCCGACGGCGGCTTCGGGCGTGATGTTGAGGATCGAGGGGCTGCCGGAGGTACCGGACTGGCGTCCGTCACCCATGGTGGGAAGGGCGTCGACACCGCGTTTGAGGAGGACGGTGGGGGGCTGCATGTTGACGACCTCGGCGCTGCCTGGATAGCCGACCGGGCCGCAGTTGCGGATGATGAGCACCGAGTGCTCGTCGATGCCGAGAGAGGGGTCTTCGATGCGCTCGTGATAATCCTCCGGGCCGTCGAAGACGATCGCCTTGCCTTCGAAGACGTTGGGATGGGCGGGGTCGGAGAGGAAGCGGCGGCGAAATTCCTCGTCGATGACGCTGGTCTTGATGATTCCGCTGTCGAAGAGATTGCCGGACAGCACGACGTAGCCGGCGGCGGCTTTGAGCGGCTTCGCGTAGGAGCGGATCACCTCGCGATCGGGTTCCGGGATCCCGGCGAGGTTTTCGGCCATCGTGCGGCCGGTCACGGTCATGGCGTCGCCATGGAGCTTGCCGGCGTCGAGGAGTTCCTTCAGCACGGCCGGCACGCCGCCGGCGCGGAAGAAGCGTTCGGATAGGAAACGACCGGCAGGCTGCATGTCGACGAGAAGCGGGATCTCGGGGCCGAGGCGCTGCCAGTCGTCGAGCGTGTGATCGACGCCCACGTGGCGGGCGATCGCGACCATGTGGATCGGGCAGTTGGAGGACGCGCCGAGGGCAGCCGCGGCGACCACCGCGTTTTCGAAGGACTTCTTCGTCATGATGTCGGACGGCCGGAGATTCTCGTGCACCATGGCGACGATGCGGCGGCCGGTTTCGTAGGCCATCCAGCCGCGTTCGCGATAAGGGGCGGGGATCATCGCACAGCCGGTGAGCGACATGCCGATCGTTTCGGCGAGCGAGTTCATCGAGCTCGCCGTGCCCATCGTGTTGCAGTGGCCGGCCGAGGGTGCCGAGGCAGAGACGATCTGGATGAACTCGTGGTAGTTCGTCTTGCCCTCGGCGAGCAGCTTGCGGGCTTCCCAGACGATGGTTCCCGACCCGGCAAGGCGACCCTGCCACCAGCCGTCGAGCATCGGGCCGCCGGAGAGGACGATGGCCGGAATGTTGACCGTGCCGGCACCCATCAGGCAGGCAGGCGTGGTCTTGTCGCAGCCGGTGGTGAGTACGACACCGTCGATCGGGTAGCCGTGCAGGACTTCGACGAGGCCGAGATAGGCGAGGTTGCGGTCGAGCGCGGCGGTGGGGCGCTTGCCGGTTTCCTGGATGGGATGGAGGGGAAACTCGATCGGGATGCCGCCGGCGTCGCGGATGCCGGCGCGGACACGCTCGGCGAGTTGGAGGTGATGGCGGTTGCAGGGGGCGAGGTCGGAGCCGGTCTGGGCGATGCCGATGATCGGCTTGCCCGATTGCAGCTCCTCGAGGGTCAGGCCGTAGTTCATGTAGCGCTCGAGATAGAGCGCGGTCATGCTCGGGTTGTGCGGCTCGTCGAACCAGCGCCGGCTGCGCAGCCGCTGTGGGCCAGCCTCGCCGTTCTTTGCCTGTGCCATCGTTCCCTCCTGCCGCCGGGCGGGCGGAAGGTGGCGACGACGGGCAGGAAGAGTCAACCGGGCGGTATGCCCGAGCGCTGCCGACAGGGTTCCGATCCCGCCTGGCACGGCGGTGGATCAACCACCGGCAAGGCGGGGCAACGTGACACCGATCATGTCCGTTTCGCGTACCAAAGCCGCGAGCCTGTCCTGGTTCCATTTCGCCGTTCCGGCCGGGCGCAGCGGCAGCACCATCCAGCGATAATCCGCTGTCGAATCGACGACGCGAATCCTGACCCCGGGGTCGAGCACGGTGCCCCATTCGGCAAGCAGGCCACGCGGATCGCGCACCGCGCGTGCCCGATACGCTGCCGATTTGTACCAGAACGGCGGATAGCCGAGCACCACCCGTGGATAGCAACTGCAAAGCGTACAGACGATGAGATGATGCAGGCCGGGGGTATCCTCGAGCACGCCCAACGGCGGGGCGCCGCGCATCGGGATCCCCAGCATTTCCGCTGCCCGCGTGCCGTCGGAAAGCATCAGCGCCCGGAATGGCGGATCGACCCATGCCCTGGCCACCATGCGCGCCCCCTGTGCAGGCGAGGCATTGTCGGTCATGGCAATCTGCTCGGTGATTTCGGTCGGACTGGCGATGCCCTTCGCCGCCAGCAGTGCGGCGACCGCCCGAAGCAGCCGTTCTCCCGCGACCTCTTCAAGCCTCAGGACGGTTCCAGCCATGATCCATAGATCTCCACGAGAAGCTGATCGCCCGCGCATCCCTGGCGCCAAATCTGTGGCTGCTCGAAAAGCACCTGATAGAGTGGCAGGAGCCGTGCCGGCCGGGCGAAGGCAAGTTCCTCCGGATTGGGAAAATCGCCGAGACACCGTACCACCGTGCCGGTGCGTCCGCGCACATAATGCGGAGTACGGATATGCACCCGTCCCCGCGTCTCCGGCCAATCGTCCCGCACCCGCACGCGGCTTCCCACCGCCAGTTGCGGACTCCCGCTCATGCCGCAGCGGCCAGCACGGCGGCGAGTTCCGCCTCGCTGATCACACCCTTCTCAAGGAGGTTGGACGTAATAGAGCGAATCCACCGCTCATAGTACGAAAGCCGATGATATTCCGCTTTGGGAATTCCCTCGATGCCACGGCGCAGTTCGTCCACTGTCATGATCCCCTTGGCGCCGAGAATTTGGCGGATCGCGTCGACCTCCTTGTCGAAGTCAGTGGGCGTATGCGCCGCGCGGTCGATTTCCTGGCAGATGTATGTGCCGGCACCGCCCAGGTCGTGGTGCGCGCGAGGGGTCTCGAGTTCCACCATCTAGAAAGAAACTTGCCGCTGGTCATGCGGCGATCGGCGTGATCTGAACGTCGTAGCCGAAGCTTTGCAGCGTAGCGATCAGACGCTTGGTGGCGGCCCCCTTGGCGCGACGGTCGAAATAATCGGGGCCGAGGTCCTGATAGAAGGTGCCGTCCCTGAGCAAGTGGTAGGCGATAGTGAGCATAGATGCGGCGAC
>JASHOF010000096.1 GCA_030041255.1 Acetobacteraceae bacterium | reverse complement strand
GCCGTTGCGCTGCGTCAGACGGTCCGGACAGCGGGCGCCATGCGGCGCTCCCGTCCGGCTCCCAATGTCCAGCTCCATCCATCGCTGCCCGGCAAAACCTAGCATCTCACGCAGAAAATCTGGGTCGCCGGTCTTCTCCAGGAGATCGCCCAGGCTCATGTTCTCGTCGGTCATCGTCGGGTCCTTTGGTTCGGGTTCCACTGCCCAAACAGACCCTACCGAAGATCCACGATGACCACCGCTGTGGATAACTGGCCCGCCTACGCCCGACTCTCGCGGTCGCTCCGGCAGGCCAGTTACCCACAGCTCCTACACCACGCCCCAGGACACGACCCCTGATTTTCAGTTTTTGGCTTCTAGGGGTTCCCCCTGAAACGACTGCCCAATCCGAGACATAGTCACCTGCATGGAGCGATTGGGCCGGACCGGCTCTCCAGCCCCTCAAGGCTGGCGCTTCGCGCCACCGCTGCGCGGCTTACGGCCTTGACCGGCTGTCCCCGGCCCGGCAGCGGCGTCCCATGCAGGTAAGGATCATTGGGAGTGCGACACTCCCTTCCTGACTGATGGCACGGCCGGTAGCGATCCTGCACCATCAGAGGGGCTTGTTTTACTCTTAAAAAGGAATAGTATTCACTATATGGAATGGCCGGTCGAATATACCGACGAGTTCGGCGACTGGTGGGATACCCTCACCGAAGCCGAGCAGATCAGCATCGACGCCCATGTCCGCAAGTTGGAGCAGCGCGGCCCCAACCTGCCGTTTCCCTATTCGAGCGGCATCAACGGGTCGCGTCACGCCCATATGCGGGAGTTGCGCGTGCAGAGCGGTGGCAAGCCCTTGCGGGTGTTCTATGCCTTCGATCCGCGCCGCATGGCCATCCTGCTGATCGGCGGCGACAAGACCGGCGACCGGCGGTTTTACGAACGGATGATCCCGATCGCCGATGCCCTCTACGACGAGCATCTGGCCGAGTTGGAGAAGGAGAAGAACGATGGCCGGTAGGCGTTCCTTCGCGGAGCTTCGTGCCCGGATGTCGCCCGAGGCGCAGGTCAGGGCGGAAGCCGAGGCACAGCGTCTCGGCGAGGAAATGGACCTTGCCGAAGTGCGCCGTGCCTTGAAGCTCTCGCAGGAGGAAATCGGGCAGACGCTCCAGATCAAGCAGGGATCGGTCGCCAAGATCGAGAAGCGGACGGACATGTATGTCAGCACGCTGCGCCGCTTCATCGAAGCAATGGGCGGTGAGCTGGAGATCGTCGCGCGCTTCCCGGATCACGCGGTCAAGATCAAGAATTTCACTGATCTCAACGAGAAGGAGCGTGCCTGACATCTACGCTAGAACCGCCGTTCGCAAGTATTTTTACGCCACAGTACGATGAAGGGATTTTCTGTCTTCTCATACTGATTTTGCTGGCTCTTCATGCCCGTTTAACTTCGCAAAGAGAGCGAGAAGCGGCATGGACGACGATACCGAACCAGAGCCGGACGGCATCATACCGGCCAATGATAATCAAGGTCCGGCCAGGCAGGATGACGAGACGCGGCGGAAGTTGGATCAGGTGGTGCTGACCATCGCCCGGCTGATTGGACGCCGGATCGCACGAGAACACTTCGCGGCGCTCAGCGCCGCCAACGACAACAGGCCCAAGGGCGTGCAGGACGCCGAGGATGGGGCCGACGAGGATTAGACAGAACGGAGACCGCCCCATGCCCCGCGTCGCGCTCTATGCCCGTTATTCGTCCGACAACCAGAGCGAAAGCTCGATCGAGGATCAGTTCCGGCTTTGCCGGGAACATGCCGGGCGGGAGCGATGGAAGATCGCAGGCACCTATCATGATGCCGCCATCTCAGGCGCGAGCATGATCCTGCGGCCGGGCATCCAGGTGCTTTTGCAGGACGCGCAGCGAGGCCGGTTCGACGTGGTGCTGGGCGAGGCGCTGGACCGCATCTCCCGCGATCAGGCGGATGTCGCCACCCTGTTCAAGCATCTGCGCTTCGCGGGCGTGCAGATTGTCACCCTGGCCGAAGGCGAGATCAGCGAGCTGCATGTCGGCCTCAAGGGCACGATGAATGCCTTGTTCCTGAAAGACCTCGCCATGAAGACCCATCGCGGCCTGCGCGGCCGGGTGGAGAAAGGCAAGGCAGGCGGGGGCCTCTGCTATGGCTATCGCGTGGTCAAGAAGCTGGACGCCAACGGCGAGCCGGTTCGGGGCGACCGGGAGATCGTCCCGGAAGAAGCAGCGACAGTCCGGCGCATCTTCCGCGCCTTTGCCGCCGGCAAGAGTCCGAAGGACATCGCCGTTGAACTGAACAAGGAGGGGATTCCCGGCCCGTTGGGCCGGGCTTGGGGTGATACCAGCATTCGGGGCCATGTCTCGCGCGGCACCGGCATCCTCAACAATGAACTCTATGCCGGGGTGCTGGTCCGGAACCGGCAGCGGTTCGTGAAAGACCCGGCGACCGGCAAGCGCGTGTCCCGTCCCAACCCGGAAAGCCAATGGATCAGGACCGAGGTGCCGCATCTCAAGATCGTGGACGATGATCTGTGGCAGGCGGCGCGGGCGCGACAGCAGGCAATATCGGCCATCTTCGGCCCAAACCCGGCGAACACGCGGGAGGGCCGGGCCAGAAGGCTGCATCTTGCCAACCGCCCCGTCTCCCTTCTTTCCGGCCTGCTCACCTGCGGGTGCTGCGGCGGCAAGATCGGCATCCTGACGCCCAACCACTACGGCTGCTTGAACCATCACCGTCGCGGGACGTGCGACAACAACCGCACCATCACGCGCGAGAAGATCGAGGCTCGGGTGCTGACGGGCTTGCAGGACCGGCTTGTGTCGTCCGAGGCGGTTGCCGAAGCCGTGCGCGCCTACGCGGATGAAATGAACCGGCTGAACCATGACCGGCGAGCGCAGGCCGAGAGTGACCATCGGGCGCTTCAGAAGACCGAGCGTGCCATTGCCGGCATCATGGCCGCCATCGAGGACGGGATGTATCAGCCATCGATGAAGGCGCGGATGGACGAGTTGGAGCGGCAGAAGGAGGAAATTACCGAACGTCTGGCGCAGGCCCCCGCCGACATCCCCGACGTGCATCCCAACGTCGCCAACATCTACGGCCAGAACGTGGTTCGGTTCACCGAGGCGCTGGACGACCCGGACGGCGGCCGGGAAGCGGCCCAGGCGCTTCGCTCGCTCATCGGCGAAATCGTGCTGACCCCCGGCCCGAAGCGTGGCGAGGTCCATGCTGAGCTACGCGGCGAGCTTATGGGCATCCTCGATTTCGTGAAACCCGAGGAAAATCAGAGAACTGGCTATCTTATGCCAGCAGGGGCTGCGTGCCCGCGATTCACGCCCTCCGACGATTCCGCCTCGGGCGATCGCGGGCCAGGCGAGACGCGCATGGCCCAGAAACGGGTCCCCGAACCCGGCCGGCAGAACTTCTCGCGAGTGTCGATGCCGCGGCGATCCGCGCGACCGATCTGCTGTCCGGCTCCGGCGCTTTGCAAAGGCGCTATTTCCGGAACTCCTTGGCGCCGATCAGGCGCTGCGAGAGCAACACCGCAACCGGTACGCTGCTGTCGAAGGCAAGGGCGGCCGCCGCACGCACGGTCTCCGCCGCCTCATTGGCGTGAACCGCGCGCAACACATGCACACCCATTGCCCCAAGAACAGCGGGCGCCGCCGAGCCCATCGGCACCTGCCACGGATTGAATTCTCCCCACTCGCCTCGCATGGTGATCAGGGCCAGGAGCGGCATCCGGCAATGCGCAATCAGCGAGAGAATGTTGATGCAGTTTCCGACGCCCGAGGACTGCATTAAAAGCACCGCACGCTGCCCCCCGAGCCAGGCACCTGCGGCGAGCGCAACCCCTTCCTCTTCTGTCGTCAAAACCACGGCGCGCATTGTTGTCTCGGCGTTTGCGAGTGCGATCAGCCGCGAATGGCCGGCATCTGGCACATAGGCCACCTGCCGGATCTCGGCCGCCCGCAACACCGCGAAGACAGCATCAGGCCACGCCGGATCCTCCCGCTTGGGTCCATTCTGGCTCATTGAATATGCCCCCTGGCAGACATGCTGCCAGGCAGCGTCGCCGGCCGCAATGGAACTCGATTATGTCGGCGCATTTCCACCGCGTTCACATCTCGCAGGCAAAGGCGAAGGGGATGCCCATGTCTTAGGGACGATGGGTCCTGTTCATCCGGGGCCAGTCATCGCGCTAAAGCAACCTTCGCCGGGATCGCGCCCCCGCTGGAAAGAAAACTGGCCAACCGAGCTTCTGCCTGTGCGGGTGGGCCCGAAGCCCGGAGTGTGACAACGAGTGGAGGGTCGTGAGCGCCGAACAGGCTCGCCAGTGCCTGCTTCGCTCTCGTGCGGAGATCGTTCGGGACCGGCCGCCCGCCGATCCAGATCGCACTTGCGGTCGCGGACGGCGGTTGCTGGATGAAGACAAGCTGCCAGTTCTGAGGTGCCGCCTGGGCAACACGGAGCGTGCGCGTCTCCGCCTCCCGCGTGTCGCGGCCGGAAAGTGCGCGCTCTGTGTCCACGATCAGTCGCGGATCGCTGCGTGGAGGAAAGGCAGCGAGCGAAAGTTGAAGGGTGTCATCAGCGCAGTCAAATCGCCTGAGGGCGCCGCCAGCGGCGGCCAGTTCCGGTGGTTGGCTGTCCTCCAGCGCTGGGGAGCAGCCGGGGATGCTTTGAGGCAGCGCAACGCGCGTCGCCGCTGCCGCGCGGTCGATCGCGCCGGACAGCAGGGGAAAGAGCGCCGCCAGAACGATCGCCAGGGCGGCGGGTACAAGACCGCGAGCCGGCCCCGCCGGAGCTGGTTTTGTTCGCACCTCGCGGCGCATCTGGTCCTGGCGGAAGAGGAGGCCGAGCAGGATCAGGAGAAACAGCACGATGGAAAAAAAGAAATAGCCGTAGAGCACATGGTCGGTTGCCGCCGCCTCAGCGCTGCCGAGCACGTGGCCGAGCCAGACAATGCCGAGCGCGCGAAACCCATTGGCGATCACCGGAACGAATAACGCAACAATAATAAACAGCACTCGTCTCCCGACATCGTGATAGATAATGCAGGCATAAAACACGCTGAAAGCGGCTGCCGCGATCAGGAAGCGCAGCCCGGCACAGGCCTCCGCAATGCGGAATGCGCCCTCAGGGATTTCGATGATATTGCCCTGGTTATAGTTTGGGATGCCGAAAAGATCGAGGCCATGCACGACGAAGTGGGTGGTGAAGGATTGCAGCATGGGGACGAGGAAGCCCCCAAAGGGCACGAGAAAAAAGAGATAGAGAACCGGCGCAACCATCGCGCGGTAAAGCCCGAAACCAATTACGGAAAGGAAAAGAATCTGCAGGAAGCCCATGGCTGCCAGTTGGCGGCCTTCCATGATTCCGAGGCGGTCCGCCAGGAACCAGACGACGCCGAGAAGGAGGCTGGCTGGCAGGGCGAGCAGAGTCGGCCGGAGTGGTACGTGCCAGAGCCGCGCGCGTCGCTGCCATGCGAGAAAGGCGGCCATCGGCAGGATCAGCAGGCAGTGATTATACGCGGTCGAGCCAAGCCATACATTGACCGCAGCACCAATTTCGACGTTGAACAGAAGGCCGAGGACGATCACGCCGACAGCCAGCACGGGCCAGGCGCGGTGGATGGAACCTAAGCCGGTCATGCGCTGAGCCTCAGTGTCTCAGATGCTTCGAGCATCGGATCGAGCCTGGCGAGGGTTGCGCGCCAATCATGGAAGCGGAGCACGGCGCGCCGTGCCGCAGCGCCGAGACTGGGATGGCCGCCGTTCAGTACCTCTTCTGCCAACCGGGCGGTCTCGATGGCATCGGTCGCGACGAGAACCGCGCGCTCTCCTCCGGTCCGGATCCCCTCCACCGCCGCGGGCGAAGCGAGGACAGGACGCCCAAGGGCCATTGCCTCCAAGACCTTGTTCTGGATGCCGCGGCCGATGCGCAGCGGTGCCACGACGAGGGCAGCATGCGCGAGATAGGGACGCGTATCCGGCACCCGCCCGGTGACACGAATACCTGCCCGACGCGCCAGCGCCTTGACCGCCGGCACTGGTTCCGCACCGACGACAACGAAGACGCATGGCTGCGCGGCAAGCCGCGGCAGTACGGCATTGGCAAACCATCTTACTGCATCGATGTTTGGCTTGTAGTCCATCCTCCCTGTGAACACGATCGCGATCTCGCCGGGCGCGAACGGCGAGGGAAATTGATGGTGAGGAGAGAAGTAACCAAGATCCACTCCGTTCTCCACCCAGTTCGTGCGGCCGGCGCAATCTGGTGCGAGTTGAAGAAACCGCGCCTCTTCGGCCGGTGAGACGAAAAGCGTGCAGTCGAAATGCAGTGCCGCGAGCCGTTCGAAGGCAAGCAGCCTTCGTGCCTCCCGCGCCCAGAACAGGCGCATTGGCAACGACGCATCCTGCGCATAAGCCGTAAATTTCTCCGAATCGACATCGACCATGTCGAGCACTCGCGGCAAATCCGAAACTGGCATCGCGTACTGGGCCATTGCCGAGGAGAAAACGAACACCTGCGCGATTGTCCGCTGCGCCAGGGTGCGGGTGACCCATGCGGCAAGTTTCCGGTTCCAAAAATAGTCGAGCGACAGCGCTCTGCCAGCGCTAAGCCCTGCCAGGGAACGCAATCTTGCCGCCCGCCTGTCGAACGCAAAGCAGCCGACGGTTGCAGTCCGTGCCCGGAGCGCAGGGAGATATTGAAGATCACCCGGGTCGTCAGCGAGACAGCCAAGATGAACATCGAACGAGTGCGCGAGATGCTCGAGCATATGGAAGGCACGGATCTTGTCACCCTTGTCCGGCGGGTAAGGAATGCGGTGGCACAGGAAGAGGAGTTCGCGCATCGCCTCAGCCGATGCCGCGCACGATGTGTGGGCCAAGGAAATTGGCAACCGGCAACGGCATCCGCTTCCAGGCGGCGATCAGCAGCCGGTACTTTGGATTGAGCGGATTGTTCTCCGGTACCCGCGCGCCCGGTGCGAGGAAGTGGCGGTAATGCAGCGGCTGCGGTTGGAAGCCCCAGTTTTTCTTGAAGGCGTGCGCACCGGTGCCGATCTTGCTACGGCCGAAGTCGAACAGGTCGAGCCCACGCCCGACGGCCCGCCGCATGACCTCCCAGTACATAAAATCATGGCCGCCGCGGCCACGCGCATCGCGACCGCCACCGGCGTAATAGGGCAGGATTTCATTTCGGAAGCTGAAGCAGAGCATGGCCGAGATGGGTCGATCCGCATCCTCGACAGTCAGCACCTCGGCCGAATCCGCAAAGAGCTCGAGCAGGAGACGAAAATAACGGCGTGGGAAAACGGGGGTGCCAAGGTTGCGCACACTCTCGGCATAGAGGCGGAAGAAGCGGTCTGCCTCGCGATCGACCCGGGTGGAGAGGCCGTTTGCGATCCCCTTGCGCACAACAGCCCGCTGCTTGCGGGGAATGGCTTGCAGAACCGCCTCTTCCGCAGGCGGAAGCTGCTTGCGGAACGTTTCATAAAGGGGGGGAGTCTCCGGCCAAATCGAGCCGGAGGAATGGAGGCATCGGAATTCGCAGAATCGCGCGCCGGACTTTGCCATCAGTCTGGCCGCCTCACGTTCGAGGACTTCGGCAGTCTCCTCGTCGGCGGCGAGGGGCCCGCCATAGACACAAAACGGCACGGAAACGAGGCCATTGCCGAACAGCCGCGTTCTGACATGCACCAGCGGAAGCACGCCGGTCATCGCGCCGTCCTGTTCGGCAACGAGGTAGCAGGAACGGTGGTGGAATGCGCGGGCGATCACGTGCCGCCATGCTGCGCGATGAAAGAAGGTACCATCGGGTCGGGCAAAGACAAACGCATCCCAGGCCGATTCGGATGCCTCGTCGAGGGTGCGGCAGCGAACCGCCATGATGTCGCTAACTCCTCACGGCGGTGGCCGGCGGTAAAGCAAGCTCCGTGGCGAAGACCCGATCCACCCGATTCCACGCGAAGTCGCGGAGCAACCGGCAGAGACGGCGTTCCATCTCTGCGAGATTGAGCCGATGTCGCAATCGCGACCGGAGCCTTGCAGTGGCAATGATCGGCTGAGAGGGATCGATCTCCCAGGGGTGGAAGTAGAAGATTCCCGGCCGGCGGTCCCGGCGAAGCATCCGTGCAAGACCCCGCCTGTAGAGCGAGTAGGGAAGCAATCGGAAATACCCGCCTCCGGCCCAAGGCAAGTTACGCCCGGCAAGGGCGAGTGTCGTCATCGGCAGCTCCCACAGCGCACCATTTCCGGGCCGGAACGGAAAGCGCGGTGCATGGGGCATGCCGTAGAGATCGTGACGCACAGGATAAACGCTGGAGCTGTATGAATACCCCTCAGCCTCGAGGGCGCGGAAGGCCCAGAGGTTGTGTGTACCGATCGAAAATGTCGGCGCACGATAGTCCCGAACCGCAACGCCGCCGAGATCTTCGAGGAGACGGCGTGTCCGGCCGACATCGGCTCGAAAGCCTGCTTCATCGAACTGGTCCGCTCTCACATGATCGTAACCGTGGCTGGCCAGCTCATGCCCGGCCGCGACGATACGCCGGATCAGTTCCGGGTGACGTTCGGCGATCCATCCGAGGGTAAAGAACGTTGCCTGGATGCCGGCCTCGGCGAAGCGGGTGAGGATGCGCTCGGTGTTGGCCTCGACACGGCGAGGAATGGAGTCCCAGCTAGCGCGCGAGACCTGGTCGGCGAACGCCTGGACCTGGAAGTAATCCTCGATATCCACGATCATCGCGCTCGGGATGAGCCGATCGCTCTCTCTGCGGCTCATCGACCGCCTCCGCCATCCGCCAGCAAATCGAAGAGGCGAAGGAAGATTCGCTCGCGGCGCGTGACAATTCGCTCTAGCGCCTCGACCCGCCCCGTGAGATCAGGCGCCGCGATGGGCGCCGCACTAGGTGTCCCTGATGTCGCCGCCAAATCCTGTTGCAGCTCGCCTGCCGTCAGGCGGACCATGGCGGCAGAAATCGCATCGCTTTGCTCGAAGGCTCCGTGCAGCAGGACCCGGCCACAGAGCCGGTTGATGCGCCGTGGGATACCTCCCGTGTAGTGATGCACGAGCCCGAAGGTTCCATCTTCCCAGAGCGGGCGATCGTGCCAGCCGACGGCTCGCAGGCGATGTTCGACGTAGCCCCGTGTCTCCTCCACGCTCAGCGGCCCGAGGTGATAGGAGGCGAGAACTCGCTGGCGAAGCTGATCCAGTTCGGGCCGGGCGAGCATCTGGCGGAACTGCGGCTGGCCAAGCAGCACTGCCTGCAAGAGCGAGCGACCGCTTTCGGCGAGGTTCGAGAGCATGCGCAGCTCCTCGATGGCTGCGAGGTCGAGCGCCTGGACCTCGTCGATCACGAGCAGGCAGCGCCGGCCGGCCGAGCGGCCGGCCCGAAGTGCCTCGAATATGCCGCGAAGGAGGGCTGCCTTGTCTGTAGTCGGTCCGACACCGAAGCCAGCGGCAGCCAGGCGCAACAGATCGTCTGCCGGAACCTGGGCGGTGTCGATGCGTGAGATCAGATAGGAGCCGCGGTCGAGCCGTTCCCACAGCCGTTCGAGGAGCATGGTTTTGCCGGCGCCCACCTCACCGGTGACGATGACGAAGCCTTCCTGATGTGCAAGACCGAAGACAAGATGGGAGAGCGCGCGGCTATGCTCACCACTCGGGAAGAAGAAACGGCTGTCCGGCGTCAGCCGGAACGGCATATCGGAAAATCCGTAATAGTCCGCGTACATGGCGCTGCCTCAGAATGTCTTCTGCAGGGCGACAATCACGACGTTCTGCAAAGCGTTTCCCTCTGTGTACGAATTGTTGGTAATGCCGTACAGGACGCTGCCGGCGAGTGTCGGCGTGAGGCGATAAACGAGCGACAGCTGACCGGCGACGACCGAGGTCGCTCCGCTGCCGACCGCACGGGAGTTGGTCTCGCCAAGTTGCAAATATGAGGTGGCGGTCAAAGACGGGGTCAGGGAGTGTGTCCAGGTGACACCTGCGGACCACGAGTTCTGCGAAAAGCCGCTCACACCAGGGGCATTGGCAATGAGCTTCTGCTGCTGGTTGAGGAGAGAGAGAGACGGTATCGCGCGGCCAGGTGGTGGTCAGGCTGGCCGAGAAGAGGGCGTTGCGGAACAGGCCGGATTGCACGCTGAGGAGCTGGTTGCTCAGCATGACCGGCGCCCCGGTCGAGCTGTCGACCGGATTGCCGGCGGCGTCCACCAGCGAGTTGGTCAGCGCATATTGGAGAAACTGAAGGGAAGAGCCGAGCGTATCGGAGTAAGAGGCAGCGAGGGTGGTCCGTGGCGTGAGACTGATGGCGGCGCGGAGGAACGGTGAATCGAAGCCTTCGAGGCGTCCATAACCGGCGGTGATCGAAGTGGCGGCTGCGGGTGTCAAATTGACACCGACCGCCCAGACCCCGTCACGGATCTCGACCACCGGGACGCTCGGATAGTAGATGTTCTCGTAGCCGAGGGTGCCGAACACATAGATCCGGCGCTCGACGGCAAAGCGGAGTGTGTCGGTGACGACGTACTGGTGTGCGCCGTCGAGAATGCCGCTGCCACTTTCTTCACTGACGGCGGCGTCGACGCTGTTGTTGAATCGTCCGAGAAACGGGCCAGTCGTGAATATGGCGCTGCCCTGGTTGCTCAGTGCGTTCGAGCCGACGAAGAATGGCTGGCTGGCGCCCGGGGCGACGGCGGAGCTGCCGTTCTGATTGCTGTACTGAAGAGCGTACGTCAGTTGGAGAGTGCCGATGTCGCCGAACCGATGCTCAAACGTCGGTTGTACAGAGAAGCCGGTTGTCGTTGTGCGATTGCCACTTGGCGGGATGCTGACACCACCGGGAACAACTCCGCCGCTGGTACTTCCCTCGGAGGCATAAGCTCGAAGAGAGAGCAACAAGGTGTTCGGCAATAGCGTCGCGTCAAGCGAGCCGTTCAGGAACTGCGCTACATTGTTCTGGGAAGGGTTCTCGGCATAGAATTGCAGAGTGGGCGAGTAACTCAGGGAACCCGTGGCAGAGGGTGTCGAGAGGGTGGCCAGGATTGCCGGAGTGATTCCGGTGATGAAATCCGAGCGGCGATTGTCCACGCTGTTGAAGATATTGCTGTTGAACTCCTCCGACACGCCGAGGCTGGGTGTGACGGTCAGGCCGCTGGGCGCTAAAATCGGCACGGCACCGATGGCGTTAGCCGCTGAGATCAGTCCGCCGACGTCACCGAGCCTGACCGAGACGCCGACGGGAGGTGCCGGGGTCGCAGTGCCAGGCGGAGGGGCAGCGAAAAGGCCCTGTGCGGGACCCTGGGGACTGCCGAGGAGGGGCATGGAGACTCCTGGCGCCGGCGCCGCCGCGGCAGCGGGGGCGGCAGGAGCATTGGCGGAGGGAGAGGTTGGCGCGGAGCCGGAGCTGCTCTGGTCCTGCGCCAGTGCCATCCTCGTGGCGGCGGGCGAAGCCAGCATGATCAGGATGACGACACCCGGAGTGGCAAGCGCACAAAGCGAAATCCGGGAGCTCGGAGTTCTGTCTCGCATTGCTGCTTAGCCTGTGAACCGTCGCTGCCGGATACGGGCGCTTTGCTCGCCACCGCAGCGGATCATGGTCGGTGCGGCCAGCCGCTCATGAATAGACGCCGAAGGTGTCGCGCGTGGCGACCCTCACTTTGTTCAGCACCAGCATGATGTTTGGGCAAGCGTCGATGAGATCGAGTGCGGCCTCGATCTCGCGCCGCCGCGTTCTTTCCGCTTCGACAACGAGAAGGATTTGCCCCGCGATAGCGGCGAGCGCTGCCGGGTCGCTGCTGGAAAGACAGGCCGGGGCATCCACCACGATCAGGCTTTCTGACAGGCGACGGGCGAAGCTCGTCAGCAGGCCGGCGATAGGATTGTGGGTTGAGATCAGGGCGCGGCCGTTCGGATCGCTGCCGCCGCCGATCGGCATGACGTGCAATGCCTCGATGCGTGAACGAACAAGTGTCGCCTCGGCCAACTGGGCCGGCGAAACGACCAGGTCCAGCAGGCCCGGTTCAGCGTCGAGGCCCAATGTTGCTGTCAGCGAACCAGCCTTGATGTCTGCGTCGACCAGGATCACCGAGCGCCCGCTGCCAAGGGCGAGGCTGGCCGCAAGGTTCAGGGCGGCGAAGCTCTTTCCTTCGCCCGGCCGGGCGCTGGTCACGAGAACGAGATTACGCAGCGAAGTCCCCTCTGCAGCCGCGGCGACGCCCGCCAGCACCTGTTGGCCGACGATGCGGAATTCTTCGGCAATGCGGTCGCGCCGTCCACGGGAGGTGATCATGCCGGCCCCTTCGAGTGTTTCAACCGAGAGGGTTTGAGCGGGTTGAATGGCAGCGGGGCCAGGTTCGGAGAGCAGCAGGGCTCCCGGGGGTGTCGCGACCCGCTCTGCCGCCGCCTCGGGTAGCAGTGCCGATTCCGGACCGCCGGTGCTCCCCTGGCGCAGGTGAAGCGCAGCTCGCTCGACCAGATGCAGCGGCTTACTCACCGGTTTCAAGCCAGCCCTGCCAGATGCTGTGCGCCCGCCAGGACGCCGACGAAGACCACGGCGAGCAGAACGACCCCAGCGCCAAAGGCAATAGCCGGCAGGAGATGGCGTTGCTGTATCTGCATTGATCGCAACGAAATCGCTCCGGCCACGGGAACCCCGATGCCGCGCAGATCCTGGAGAGTATAGCAACACGTGTCGAGGTGTGCGAGCACAAACGCACTTGCCGCGCCGCCGCCAAAGCCAAGCAGCAGTACCGCGGCGAGGAGTAGAATGCGCGGCGGGGCAACAGGGATCCGTGGCAATTGCGGAGGATTGACGATCTGTAGCTGAATGCGGTTGGCATCGATATTCGCCGCGGTCGTGATCTGCATCGACTCCTTACGAGTCAGCAAATCCTGGTACTGCTTGCGCAGGACGTCATAGTTGCGGTTAAGGTTGATGAATTCCGCCTGCAAGCCAGGCTGGGTGCGGGCAAGCGCGGCCAGGCGATCGCGTTCAGCAGCGGCTGCCTTCAGTTCGCGGCTGAGCGAAAAGACCGCTGTATCAACGTCGAGCAGTTGCAGCTTAAGCTGATCATAAACCGGATTGGGCACCGACTTTTCGGCAACCGGCATGCCGCTGGGTCCCTTGCCCTGGGCCTGGGCGGCGAGAGCCTTGACAAGCTGTTCGGCGGCGATCACGCCGGGGTATGCTTCGGTGAAGTGTTGCCGGAGTTCGGTCAGGTGCTCTTCTGCTGCAGCGAGGGCCGAGCCGGTCGACGCACCGCCCGAAGCGCCCTGGCTACTGACCAGCATGGGGGCCGTCTTTTCAAGTTCACTTTCCAGCATCAGCTTGCGTGCCTTGGCGTCCTGAAGCTGCCCCTCGAGCAAGCGGACCTTTGCGCCCGCCATATCGAACTGCGAGACGCTCCCGTCGGCGCCTGGAAGCAGCTGGATGTATTTGGCGAGGAAGGCAGCGCGACGCTTCTCCATATCGCGCAATTTCTCTTGATAAAAGGCAAGCTGGCTATCGAGGAAGTGCTGGGCGTTGGCGAGATCGGTCTGATTGGAGCCGTTTGCACGCTCAATGAAAATGCTGAGCATCGTCTGCACGACGGTATAGGCGCGCCTGGGGTCAGGATTGCTGTAGGTGATGGTGAAGAGACTGTCCGTCTCGGGGACGATCCGAATGGTCTCCGCGAGCGTCTTCATCAGGGCCTCGTGCGCGGCGATGCTGTCGCGTCCGGATAGGAGATCGGCTTTTGAGATCAATATCTCGATATTGGGGCGGCTGAGGAGGGTTCGTTGCAAGAGCGCCACCTGGCTGTCGATGCCGCTACCGATGGCAATGCCATGCAAGAGAGGTGTCAGTACAGGATCTGCGGCCACATAGACCTCGGCGCTGGCCTCGTAGCGAGGCGGCAGGCTTAACACGGTTGCCCACCCGGCGAGGCAGATCAACCAGGCCGCGAAGAGGCCAAGCCAACGACGACGCCAGGCGCCGAGGGCATAACGGTGCAGAAGAACGACGATCTCATCCATCGGCTTTCAGAACCAGCTTTCGGGAATAACGACGATATCGCCGGGGTGCATGGCGATATTCTGCGAGACGTTTCCGCCGTTCAGGAGTGCGCCGATACGCACCGGAATGGCGATCTCCTGGCCGTTCTCCTTACGGATGATCTTGGCGCTGTTGCCCGCCGCGTACGGCGTCAGCCCCTTCACGGCAACCATGACATCGAGCAGTGTCATGCCGTCGACGTAGGGGATCGTCTCTGGCGTGGTAGCCTGGCCGATGACGCGTATGGAACGGTCGAGTGGGCCGTTGAAAGTATTCACCATCACGGTGACCTGCGGATCCTTCACGTATTTCTGCAGGCGTGTTGCGATCTCCCGGCCGAGTTGGCTCGGGGTTTTGCCGACCGCCACGATGTCCGGCACCAGAGGCGTGGAGATGCGTCCGTCGGGCCGCACCGGCAACGACGTCACGCTGAGGTCGGGGGCACCGTACACGGAGATGCTGAGAGTATCGCCCGGTCCGATGCGGTAGGCGGCGGTGGCGTCGGCGGGCGGTGCGACGAGCGAGGCCGGCGCGGGAGGGATAGCGCAGGCCGCCAGGGCGAGAATGGCGAGAATTGAGAGTATGCGGGCGGGGAACCGGTACGGTCTGAAATGCGGCACCTTGCGATGCTGCGCGTACCGGATGCGTCCGTACACGTCTGTCGTCTCTGTGAGCTTAGGCACACTCCCTCCATCCCGGCGGCCGCCCAGGATCATTCCGGGCGGCCTGAGGGCCGGCGACCACAGGGGCAACCAATACCAGGGCCACCCTTGATGCAACGCCAAATGCGGCGGTAGCCGGTTGCCATCCCTAAAAATTGATAGATGGTTTAAATTTCTACCTTTCATGGCAGCCGGCTCCGCATGTTAAGCATTCGGGGTGTTCAGATCTGCGTTCGGCCGCGCGGAAAGCGGTCCAATGGGTGTTGCGGCTGACATTCAGCCAGGGCCGAATATTGAGATGCCGTGAGGAGAGTCGTGGATATGTTTCCTGCGTGCATGCATTTTTCATCTGATTGGCGTCTGATGAAGATGAACTGCAGGGCCTGCGCAAGCGTGCGCGGGCCCGCTTTTACCAATACTGACGGCCATCTCAGTTCGCTCAGAGTGGTACCTCGGCGGAGGATGCATGATCTGTCATCGAATCGGCCGAGGATGGGGAGGAGCGGCCGATGAGCGGGCTCATAGCCGGGATCGGCGGCGAGATGGGATTTCGTTTGATCGATCCTTGTGCTGCCGGCGGTCTTGCCGGCCCGGTGGCCGCCATTCACCACTACCTTGCGGCAGCGCTGGCGCACGCCCCTGCCCTCTCCCACCCGAATGGAACCCTGCTCGGGATGGTGGTCGGTGGCACACTCTGGACCGCGGTCGAGTTTTCGGCCACGAGTCGACGGCTTCCCGGCCGGCGATTGCTCGCCGCGTTTGGATGGGGACTGTTGCTGGCTGCCGCCCCGCTGATCAGCCTTGGACTGGCGATCAGCCTTTTCAGCGTGGAGCCAGCCTCGACGCATTGGCTCTTGGTTCTGGCGCTGATCGCATTTTCATGGATTAGCGTGGTCGCCCTTGCGTTTGGCTGGGATCTGTTGGCTTCCAGCTGTCGTCCCCGAAAATCCGTACTGGTGCTTGGCCAATCCTCCGACTGGCTTGATGTCGGTGCGCGCCTGGCTCCGGGCTACGATCCAGGATTTCTGGTGGCCGGCGTCCTTTCCCCGGATGATCGTCGCACTCTCGCGTCCAAAGGGCTGAAGGGGCGGAAGATCTGGGGTATCGTCGCGACCGATGACGCCCTGCTGGACAATGCAGAGCTGCGCAAGAGCTGTTGCCGGGCGAGGGTACGACTGCTTGGGGAAGGTGAATTTCGAGAGCGATGGTCACGGAGACTCGATATCGACCGTGTGCAACCCGACGGACTGGCGACTGCACACAGCCTCCGGGATTCCGCAGCGTGCAAGTTCATGCGCCGGGCTACGGATATTACGCTGAGTGTTTTGTTGCTCATCAGTACGTTGCCGGTGGCAGCACTGGTCGCCGCACTGATCAAACTCGACAGCCGCGGCCCTGTATTCTACTGGCAGGAGCGGGTGGGATTGCATGGCCGTTCGTTCCGGCTGGTCAAGTTCCGCAGCATGCGTGTGGATGCCGAGGCTGAGTCGGGTCCGCAATGGGCGGGCCTCGTCGACCCGCGCGTGACGCGGATTGGCGCCCTCATAAGGCGGGCGCGAATCGACGAGCTACCGCAGCTCTGGAACGTGCTCCGCGGCGAGATGAGCATGATCGGACCGCGACCGGAACGCCCCTATTTTGTAGCGCAGCTTGCCGCTGAGCTTCCCTGCTACGACGACCGGACCCTGGTGAAGCCGGGCATCACCGGCTGGGCCCAGGTCAACTACCGCTACGGTGCCTCGGTCGAGGATGCGCGGGTGAAGCTGGCCTATGACCTGTTTTATGTGAAGCATCGCAGCGCGCTCCTTGATCTTCGCATCCTCGCCGCGACCGTCCGAGTGGTGTTGTTCGGGGAGGGTGCGCGTTGACGGACCCTATGTTTGCCCGAACATTCGCGTGCTTGGCCGGCGACCTGAGAGCCATGCGTGCAGGGTCCGTCATGCAAGGACGGCAGGTCGGTGATCGGCTCGGCCTGCCTGGAACTGCTTAGGGTCGTGCGCGGGAGCAAACGATGCCGATGGCGAGCGTTCTCTTCGGGCTAACCGCAGCTGCCTATGCCATGGCCGCGATGGCAGTGTTGGCGCAGCGACTGCCGGGACGGAGCAATATCGCGCTTGCCGGTGCCTGCACGGCGAGCGCGGCGTGGGCTGCTGCTGCTGGCGCGCAGCCTGTGCCGCTGTTGTTCGGTCCGGCGCCGGTGTTTGATTTTCTTCGGACCGGCGCATGGTTCGCCTATCTTTTAGTACTTGCCCGGCGAGTTACGGGCCGCCCGCGCTGGGACGGCGGGGGAACGCTGGCCGGCCTTCTGTTCGGAGTGGTAGTGCTGGTATCAGCTCTGCTGAGTGGGCGGAATCCGGCACCTGCGGTCGGCCCTCTGGTTGTTCCGTTTGTCATCATGGCCCGGATCGCGATCGCGATCGCGATCCTGGTAATGGTTGAAAATCTCTATCGCAATGCGGCCGAGGAGGCGCGCTGGCACATCAACCTTGCCTGTATCGCCGTTGGCGGCCTGTTTCTCTATGAGATTCTTCTCTACGCAGACACCGTACTGCACAGGCGTATTTCGCCCCTGCTGTATGCCGGGCAGGCTCCCGCGAATCTGGTGGTTTTGCCGCTTCTCCTCCTGGCCACCCATCGGCTGAAGCGCTGGAAGGAGGATGTCGGGGTTTCGCGCAGTGTCGTCTTCCACACTGCGACCTTGCTGCTAAGCGGGATTTTCCTGATGGGCCTTGCGGCGGCGGGCGAGGTGTTGCGCCGTTTCGGCAACAGCTGGAGCATGCTTGCAGAAGCAAGCCTCATCTTTGCCGGCTGCATCGCGATTGCAGTGTTTGCGACTTCCGGACGGGCGCGGTCGCGGCTGCAGCGGCTGGTCGTCGATCATTTCTTTGCGCGTCGCTACGACTATCACCGCGAATGGGCCCGATGCATCGCTATGCTCTCGGCCCATCCTTATCTTGGCCTCCACAGGCGGGTTATCCGTGCAGTTGCCGAGATCGTGGACAGCCCGGCCGGCGTGCTGTTCCTAGCGGAATCTCCGGGCGATACCCAGTCTCGGATTTTCCGCGCGGCTGGAAGCTGGAGTGCACCAAAGCTTGACGGGTTAGCGGTTAGTCACGAGCATCCATTGCCGGGCTTGTTCAGAAGCGGAGAGTGGATCGCCGAGGCCGTGCCGGGGGCGCCACCTTGGTTTGCCGAGTTCCCCGAAGCTTGGCTTGCGGTGCCGTTACCGGCAGCGGACGGACCGGCCGGTTTCGTCGTGCTGAGTCGCCCACGGGCCCCGTTTCGACTCGATCGGGAGGTGTTCGACCTTTTACGAATCGTCGGGCGGGAGATAGCGCTCTTCATCGCCGAACATCAGGCCACCCAGGCGCTGGTGGAGGCAGGGCAGTTTGCCGAGGCCGGCCGGCGTTTCTCGTTCGTCGCGCACGATATCAAGAATCTCGCGGCGCAGCTCTCCCTCTTGCTCGGCAACGCCGAGCAGCACCTCGAGAACCCGGCATTCCGTGCCGATATGTTGGCCACGCTCAGAAGTGCTGTGCAGAGAATCTCTACGCTGCTGACCCGCCTGCAGCCACCCTTGAAGGGCAATGATGTCAGGCCGCGCCTGGTTCCAGATCAGCACCTTGCGTCAGCTGTGACTAAGCTGCGCGAAGCCGGGGCGAACTCCATTTTGTTCGAGACCGACGGTGGCGAGGCGAGCGTGGCCATCGACGAGGCGGCGTTCGACGCGGTGATCCGCCACCTGATCGACGACGCTTTGGAGGCGTCGCCACCGGAGGCTCTGGTCAGAGTACGACTTGTTCACGAGGTCAACCAAGTCGTCATATCGATCATCGATCGGGGCCGAGGAATGAGCGAGGAATTCGTCCGCGAGAGGCTTTTCCGACCATTTGCCTCAACCAAAAGTTCCGGCTTTGGCCTTGGTGCATTCCAGGCGCGTGTACTTTTGCGCGAGGCCGGAGGAGACTTGACGGTCACTAGTACGATTGGCGAGGGCACCTGCATGCGCATCATGCTTCCGGTGGTGGCGCGTCGCGACGCGCCGGCTCCGCTGGCGGTCCGCGCCTGATTGCCTGGATGAGGAGTTCCGCATGACCAAGCCTGCCATTCTGATCGTCGAGGACGACCCGGGTCTTCTCGGCCAGTACCGCTGGGCCTTTCCCGGTCGGACGGTGCTGACTGCGGCGTCGCGCGCCGAGGCGTTGCCGATCGTGGAGAAGGAATCCCCGGCGGTTGCCATAGTCGACCTTGGTCTTCCACCTGACCCAGACGGCGTGAGCGAAGGCTTCGCCACACTAGCGGCGATGCTCAGGATTGCTCCCGAGATGAAGGTGATCGTTGCGACGGGCAATGGCAGCAGGCAGAACGCGCTTCGCGCGGTTGCCGCCGGTGCGCATGACTTTTATGAGAAGCCGCCCGAAATCGAAGTTTTGCGGCTGATTGTCGAAAGGAGCTTCCATCTGCATGCCCTGGAGGCGGAGAATCGTCGACTGGACGAGGCGACCGGCACAGGTGCGGTAAAGCGGATCATTACCGCTGCCGAGCCGATGCTACGGGTCTGTCGTGACATCGAGAAGCTGGCACGGACTGACGTGCCTGTACTACTGCTGGGTGAAAGCGGAACCGGCAAAGAGGCATTGGCGCGTGCGTTGCACGACCTTGGGCCACGCGGAGCGAAGCCGTTCGTTGCCATCAATTGCGGTGCGATTCCCGAGACGCTTCTGGAAAGCGAATTGTTCGGTTACGAGCGGGGTGCCTTCACGGGGGCGGCGAAGCAGACGATCGGACGAATCGAATCCGCACAGCACGGTACATTGTTTCTCGACGAGATCGGTGATCTGCCGCATGCCTTGCAGGTCAAACTGCTCCGCTTCCTGCAGGAGCGGGCGATCGAACGGATTGGCGGACGTCAGCCGATCCCAGTGGATGTGCGGGTTATCTCGGCGACCAACCAGCCACTAGAGCAACAGATGGAGACCGGCGATTTTCGGGCTGATCTCTTTTACCGCCTCAACCCGGTCACTGTGCGGGTGCCTCCCTTGCGCGAACGTGCCGGTGATGCGGTGCTGCTGGCGCGTTATTTCCTGACCCGCTACAATCGCGAGATCGGCCGCAATCTTCGTGGGTTTACCGAAAATGCGCTTACCATCCTGGCCGGACATAGTTGGCCCGGCAACGTCCGCGAGCTGGAAAATCGAGTGAGGCGCGCAACGATCATGGCTGAAGGACGAGTGATCGACTGCGCAGACCTGGAGCTTGCAAGCGCTGACGCAGCGGACCTCGATCTCAGAGGAGCAGGACTTCGTGCCGAGCGCGAGGTGATCGAACGGGCCCTTGTTCAAAGCCGCGGGCGGGTCGCACCGGCTGCGCGGTTACTGGGCATCAGCCGCCCCACGCTGTACGGCCTGCTCGAGGCCCATGGCCTTGGTGGGTTGGCGGAGCCTGGGCTCGTGCTGGTGCCTGGCACGACGGGCGAGCAGGCATGATGGCCATGCTTCGCACTGTATTCCTCGCCGGCGCGGTGGTCCTCCTCGCCGGAGTTGGGAGTGCCGCTGCCGAGGACTATGCGGCGCGCGCAGCGGCATTGCTCGCCAAGGGTGAACCCCGTGCGGCGGCGATCGAACTGCGTAACGCAATCAAACAGGATCCGACCGACGCGGCCGCACATTTCGAGTTGGCGAAGATCGACCTGTCGCTTGGGGATGCGGTCGGCGCGGAACGGGAAGCGCGCGCCGCCCGGGCGGACGGGTACAACGCGGAGAAGGCGCTTTCGCTTCTGCTCCAAACCTACCTGGCCCAGGGGCGTTACAAGGACCTGCTTGACGAGTTTCCATCGGGCAACGCAAACGTGGCGCTTGCGGCGCAGATTGCGGTCGGACGTGGACGCGCC
>JASHOF010000095.1 GCA_030041255.1 Acetobacteraceae bacterium | reverse complement strand
CGTAACGGCAGCCAGCCCGATGACCAGCACGTAGGACGAACGGTAACGATCCGCGTATTTGGTGCCTTGCCGATCCGCCGCCGCGTAGATTCTCTCCCAGGAACTTTCCACTCCATCGGTCGCTTCGGGAAGGGCTGGCGCCGTGGAAGCGTCTGCCTCGGGAAGGGAGGGTGCCAGCCGCTCGAGCAGCCAGCCGTGGATGCCCCACGGCCAGGGACGCCGCGGCTCCTCGGTCTCGGCAAAGAATGCCGGCAGCGGTTCGCGCCGGTCACCGAAGAGAAGAGCGAACCGATGCATGATTTCGCCGAGCCAGCCATGGCGGGCGGGCTCCCCCGGCTCGGGAGGCCGGATCGTCGCCCGGAGCAGCAGAGAAAGCGCCGCCTCGGCCGCCTCGCCTTCGGCCGCGCCCTCGCGCCGCTCGAACATGGCCGCCCCCACGAGCAGCCTGGGCGGCGTGTCGGCCTCTGCCTTGATCCACCAGATCGGCACGTGCGCATGGGCGGCGTAGCGGACGATTTCCGCAGTGCCGCCAGGCTTGCCGCCCTTGCCGTCCCAGATCGCGATCAGAAGGTCGCTGTTGCGGACCACCAGGCGGCCGACCGCCCGATAGGCCGGCTCGGCATCGTCGAGGCTGCCGTCGAGGATGAGCGTGGCCGCCTCGCCGCTCTCCGTCACCGCCCTGGCGAGCAGGGGCTCGAACGGCGGAAAACCGGGCCGCGGCTCGGGGTCGAAGGTCTTCCTGTACTCGCCCTCCGGGAACGGCATCGGGACTTCCAGGCGAAAGCCCTGCGCGAGCGCTGCCTCGGCCGCGATCCGGTCCGAACCCTCGGCGAGCGGCGAAATGAAGCGGAACGCCGCCGGCTCCGGCGCGTAGAGCGCGCGTGTCGCCGGCTCCGCCGCCAGCGCCTCGATCGTCGTCCTGATCTGACCGAGAACCGCACCGACCGCGGCGGCAAGCGCCGGCACCGCGGCCGGATCGAGCCGATTCGGCCGCGCCCCGGTGATGCCGACACGAAAGCCAAGCCGCGGCTTCGGCGCCGGCAGCAGGGCGGCATTCATCCCGCCGCCTCGGTCCAGGCTTCCACGGACGCCGCCGCGCGCGGAAAGTCCCGGGCCAGGTCGGAGAGATCGCCGATCGAGGCCCGTGCCAGGCCCCGCGCATGCACCACGATCGAAGCCTCGGCCGCCAACGCCTCGGCGGCGCGCCAGGCCGGCTTGTCTTCGAAATCGAGCGCGAGAAGCGCGATCGCGTCCGGACCGGGCGCCGCAGCGGACGGATCCGTCGCCACCAGGCGGCGGACGATCAGGCCGGCCTCCGCGGCGATGCGCGGAATATCGGCGGTCCGGGACCGGTTCTCCGCCTGCACCGTGGCGGGAAGGTGCTGCCACGGAACCAGCAGGGGATGCGTCTTCGCCGCCTCGTCGCGTGGGCCGACCCGCCAGCCTTCCGCCTCCAATACCCGGCTCCAGCGGAAATGCTCGGCCTCGGCCAGCTTTTCGATCTCGTCCTCCGAGAGCTTCGCCCCCTGGCCGGGCCCCGGGGCCAGCCTGAGGCCGGCAAAGGCCAGCTTGACCGGCAGATGGTCCGCGTTGGCGCGGCTGCTGCGGCGGAAGCGCTCGGCCAGCCGTTCCCAGGCCACCGCCGCCGGTTCCGCCGATTCCCCGGCGCCGTCGAGATAAATGGCGTGCACCGCGCGCGCCATCCGGTCTGCCGCTTCGTCGAAAAGCTGTTCCGGCGCCGTGAGCGAGCCCAGGTCGCCGAAGCCCGCCAGCCGTTCCGGGCAAAGCGGGCGTTCCGCCATCCGCGACAGCAACTGCCGGAGCCCTTCGGCACGCCGCGTGCGAACATAGACCGGCGTCGCAAAATGCCGCCGCCGGTCGAGCGCATCGCGCAGGCCGAAAGCGGCCTCGAGGGCGGCATTGTCGTCGCCGAGCGCCACGATCACCGCATCCGGCGGCTCAGCCGCGAGATCGCTGCGGATCGCATCCCAGTCCACCGCGCGGGCCGCATCCGCGATCGGGCCGAAGCAGGCGGCGCGGAGCTCGAGATCGAGGAATTTTCGCCACGGGGCGGAGCGCACCGCCGCCTCGCGGGCGGCGGCCTTGTCGTCGTAGCAGACGACCTCGGCTTTCACCCCCGGCAGCGCGAAAGTGGAGAGCGCCGCCTGCTGCAGGATCGCCGCCCCGAGATCGCCCAGTCCGGCCAGCAGCAGTCGCCGCTGCGGACCGCGATCGCGGGTGAAGCGTGCCCGGCCCAGGAGAATCCTGGCCGCCACCTCCTGCACGCGCAGCGGATGCACGAGAAGCGAGGAATCGAAGAGGGCCCCGCGCGGCGCCGCGATCGCATCGATCAGCCAGGGCGCACGGATTTCCGGGCGGATGACGAGCGGCTTCGCCCGTCCCGCGGCGCGCCGGCCGGCGGCGGCCGCAATATCGAGGTTGACGGCATCCGAACCCGTGGCGGCCACCAGGGCGCCGGCCCGGCGCACCCCGGCGTGGTCAAGCGTTTCAACGCGGCTCGCATCCCCGCTCAGCATCGGCACTCCCATGCGCTCGCATGCAGCGACCGCCTCCGAACTCTCCTCGCGGGCGATCGCCACCACCGCCTTTCCCGCCCTTCTCAACCCCCGCACGATCTCGAGGCCGGTCTCGCCGAGCCCGCACACGATGACATGCCCGCGCATGGCCTGCGCACGCGCCAGGTGCACGTCATGGCGCAGGTTGTGCACGAAAAGCTTGACGCTGCCCATCAGCCCGGCCAGCAGCAGGACCGCGAACATCAGGAACTGCGCGACCACGAGCTGCCAGGGATCCGTATCGAACGAGAAGGTCTGGCTCGGGCGGATCAGGAGCAGCGTGCGAACGATCGCACCGCTGAGCGAGGACACCTGGCATTTCTGTCCGGTGCAATGCTCGAAGCCGATGACGCCGAGCACCAGCGCCGCGCAGAAGAGCGGGGCCAGCAGGAACCAGTCCCGGAGGCGATAGATGCCAAGGCGCATCGTCAGCTCGCCCTCGCCCGTCCCGCCCCGGCAACCGGGGTGAAGCGCCCGCGGGTCATGGAGCCAGAATCGAGATCACACCCGGCGCGGGAAGATTCTTGGCCGCGTTCTCGAGCGCAAGAAGCTGCAGCACGATCTGCATCACCTCCGCGGAACGGTCCGCCCCCGACGGGTCGATCCCGACGCAGTAGCGCACCCCGCCATAGCTGATGCTGATCTCCCGCGGCGCGCCGCTGCAACGATGCCGGACCGTGAACAGGCGATCATCGCCGAGTGCGGTCCTGACGATCGGCGGCGGCTCGGCCGAGCCCACGCCGATCGCCAGCTCTCCGCGTGCAATTTCGCCGAGATGATAGATGATCCCCTCTGCCGATCGGATGGTGATGGAGAGGCCGAGCGAGATCTGCCGTGCCACGCCGCCCGGACTCTCGACCTCGAGCGTGAGCCGGTCGTCAGGCTCGGCGTAGCCCGCGCGCGCTGCCGCCTGTCTCCGCAGGTACCCCGGTGCGCCGCATTCCTCCGCCCTGGTGGCGAGCGTCGCGGCAAAGCCGCTGACCGTCTCGCCCGCAGCAATCAGGCCCGCCCTGGCCAGCGCCTGGCTCGCTTCCGGGAGATTGCGAAACCTGCGGTCGAAGCAGAATCGGCTGACCTCGCTGGTCCTCTGCAAGCGGTAATATTCGCCCACGTGCCGGGCGGTAAGCCTCTCGCGTTCCTCGGCACTGAGATCGGGGTCGGTGCCCGGCGTAAAACGGTGCAGCGTGGTGTCGGCGTTGATCAGGGGCGCCAGCGCGAGCACCTTGCCGATGTCCTCGGCCGGCAGCGGCGGGCCGACCGATTGCACGCTCGTCACCGTCTCCATTCTCAGCCCGAGATCGACGAACCCGAGGATTGCCGATTCGAAGCGGTCGAATCCGGAATGATAGAAATTGTTGAAAAGCGATCCGGAAGCGCCGCCCGCGACGGCAAAGTCGATGCGCCCGACCAGCAGGGTGAGGACGACGGTCTCCGGGTATCCCTGTTCGATGTAATGATCGATCGTCGCCAGCGGGACCGGTGAGAGGATTCCCCGGTAGAATTCCTGGGTGTTGAGATTGGCCAGGGTGAAGGCTTCGGTCCCGGAAAGGGTTGCCGATGGGTTCGCGACGTCGCTGCGCGGAAAGCTGGAGGGAGTGGGGTTGAAAGGCAGCGTGAAGGCGGCGGTCCCGGAAACCCCGGCCTGGCCGGTGATCTGGGTGAAGGCGGTGAACTGGAGCGGCGCGCGATAGGCGGCGCGCACCACGTTGAGCAGCAGCTCCTGCTCCTCGATGGTCGCGGCCTGGTTATTGTAGGTGAAGGCACGCACGCTGAAGCTGTCGACGGCCGTGCAGCCGGAACAGAGGCAGAGCGCGGGAATCGCCAACCCGACAGCCCTGAGGCCAAGCCGCATCGTCTCCCGAGGCCCCCCGCGACCTTTGGCACGCCTGCGAACCGTTGCATGGCCTTCCAGCCCCTGGCAAGGGGCGCCGACATCCGGGTGCCGTCCCGTGAATGTGACCCCGGGTGCTGCGCCTTCCCCCTTTTGCGTCCCCCGCGCGGGAGATAAGAGTCCGCCGAAGGAGTGATCCCGGGCGCGATTTTTCAGCCATGTCGTACACGCGGTACGAATACGACGTCTTCATCAGCTATGCCCACGCCGACGACGTCCGCGATTCATCCGGCAAGGGCTGGGTGGAGCAGTTCCAGGACGATCTCCGGGAGTTCCTGCCCCAGCGCCTGAACGGCAACACCCCGAGCGTCTTCTTCGACCGCACCACCGTCGCCTCCAACCACCAGCTCGCGAAGCTCAGGGCAGCGGCGCGGAACTCGGCCGTCCTGCTCGCCGTCACCTCGCCCAACTACGCCGCCCGCCCCTGGACGCGCGAGGAACTGGCCGCCTTCACGACCAGCAACGATTGGCACGACGAAGAGGAGACCCGGCTCTTTGCGGTGGAGTGCCTGGAGCCGGACGACCGCGACGCCTATCCGCCGCCGCTGGACAGCCATATCGCCATGCCGTTCTGGGAGAAGCACGGGTCGATCTCGCTGCCGCTCCGGGCGGGCGCCGACGAATATCGCATCCGCATCAATCAACTTGCCAGCGAGATCGCAAGGAAGCTCAGGCAGATCCGCGACACGCCGGCAGCCGGAACGCGGCCCGCGCCGGCGGCCGGCGGCGCCGGCCGCGCGGTCCTGCTCGCCCAGGCGACGGACGATCTCGAGGAGGAATGCGAGCAGGTGAGAGCCTACCTCGCGCAGTTCAAGGTCGCCGTGCTGCCCGCCGAGGCTTATCCGCAGGGCGGCGAGGCGTTCCGCGCTGCCTTCGCCCACGATCTCTCCCGTGCCGGTCTTTTCGTGCAGTTGCTCAGCGCCTCACCCGGACGCCGGCCGCCGGACATGCCCGAAGGCTACACCGCCTGGCAGGCGGCCGCGGCTCTCGCCGCCGGCATTCCGCTGATGCAATGGCGGAGCCCGGAGCTCAAGGTTGACGCCGTCGGCAACGCCGAACATCGCCGCCTCCTCGGCGGCGAGCACGTGATCGTCGACAGCCTGGAGGGATTCAAGGCCGCGGTCGAGCGGCAGGCGAACAAGCCCGCCCCGACCGCCAGGCCGGCCGCATCCTCCACCTCTGTCTTCATCGATGCGTCGCTCGAAGATCTCGAGCTGGCGCGCCGCATCCAGGGCGAAATCACCCAGCCTTCAGGATTGCCGGTGCTGTCCGGACCACCCGAAGCGGTGCGCGCCGATCTCGAAGAAAACATGCTCGAATGCGACGTGCTCGTCCTGGTGAACGGGCAGAACGCGCCGTTCTGGGTGCGCGGCCAGCTTCGTCTCTACAACAAGCTGCGCGGCAAGCGTGCCGCTCCACCGAAGGTATTGGAAGTCATCGTCGATCCGCCGGAGAACAAGGAGCACGGCATGCGGCTTGAAGAGCTGCAGCGAATCCGCGTGCCCGGCCAGGTCAGCAGGGAAACGCTGAAACCGGTGCTCGAGGCGCTCGAGAAGTGAACGCCCCGCCCCGCCTGCCCTACCCGGGACTCCGCCCGTTCCGGCGCGAAGAAGCGGATCTCTTCTTCGGCCGCGAGTCGAGCGTCGACGAGATGGTGGCGCGGCTTGCCAAGACGCGATTCCTCGCCGTCCTCGGGCCTTCCGGCAGCGGCAAGTCCTCGCTGGTGCGCACCGGGCTCCTGGATGCCCTGGAACTCGGGCTGATGGCCGGCGCCGGACCCCGCTGGCTGATCGCGGACATGCGCCCCGGCGCCCGGCCGATCGAGAACCTGGCCCGCGCTCTGCTCGCCCTGCCCCGCACCGGTGCCGCGCTCGAGGGGGCCCAGGATTTCGCGCTGAGGCTCCGCCGCGGCCCCCGCTCGCTGATCGAGTGGTGCAGCGAAGGAAATCTGCCCGAGCGCACCAACCTCCTGCTTCTCATCGATCAGTTCGAGGAGCTGTTCCGATACGCGGACCTTGCCGGGCGGGACGAGGCCGAGGCCTTCGTTTCCCTCCTGATCAAAAGCGCCGCCGCCGAAGACCTTCCGATCTATGTCGTGCTCACCATGCGCTCGGAGTTCCTCGGCCCCTCCGCACTCATTCCGGATCTCGCCGAACGGATCAACGAGGGGATTTATCTCACCCGCCGCATGACGCGCGAAGAGATGCGCGAGGCCATCGTCGGGCCGGCCGCCGTGTGCGGATTTGCGATCGAACCGCTGCTGGTGAACACGCTTCTGAATGATCTGGCGAGCTTTGCTCCCTGGGAAGGCGAGCGCGGAGTCGAGCAGTTCCAGCTTCTGGCCCGGCGCGCCGACCAGTTGCCGCTTCTTCAACACGTACTGAACCGGCTCTGGCTCCAGGCCCGGCAAGCGGAGCCGTCCGGAGCGGTCACCCTCCGCCAGGCCGCCTACGAAGCGCTCGGCGGCCTCGCCGGGGCGCTCGATGCGCACGCGGAAGAAGTGCTGGCCGGCATCCCACCCGAGCATAGCGCCTCCGCCGGGCCCGTCTTCCGCGCGCTGGTGAGCGGCTCCTCGATCGCAACCGCGGTCCGCCGGCCGTGCCGGATCTCGGAGCTGGTCGCCCTCGCCGGCGGAAATGCCGCCGCCGTCGCCGCCATTGTCGAGGCCTTCCGCGATCCCGGCTGCAACTTCCTCGTCACCTCTCCCCGAGGCCCGCTGGAACCCGCAACGACGGTCGACATCAGCCACGAAAGCCTGATCCGGCAATGGAAACGCCTGAGCGAGTGGCTCAACGCCGAGGCCAAGGCCGCCGAAGAGTACCGCTATCTCGAGGAGACGGCGAGCCGGTGGGCGAAGCGGCAGAGCGGGCTGCTTCGGATGCCCTATCTCGCCGCCGCCCTCGCCTGGCGGAGCCGCGAGAGTCCGAGCGAGGCCTGGGCGAAGCGCTATGGCGGGGACTTCGCGCTCGCCATGCGTTTCCTCGAGCAGAGCGGCCGTCGCCGGCAGATCAGGCGCCGCAGCAGCATCGGTGCCGGCGTGCTGGCGGGCCTCCTGGTGATCGTCGGCGCGCCCATCCTCGTCCACCAGCAACTCGTGCTGCGGCGGCTGCAGGCGGCAACCCAGGCCGACAATGCCGGCATCAGCGACCTCAACGGCCAGGGTGGGCACAGGGATTACGCCGCCGCGATCAGATCGTTCCAGAAGGCAGTGGCCCTCGGTTCGGTCGATGCCGCCTATCAGATGGGCCGCGTCTACGAGTACGGCTACGGCCTCCCCCCGGACGAAAGGAAGGCTGCCGAATGGTACCGCCGGGCCGCCGAGAAAGGGCACCCGTCAGCGGAATTCTATCTCGGCTATTTCTATGATGAAGGGCTCGGCATGAGGCAGGACTTCGGCCAGGCCATGTTCTGGTACCGGAAGGCAGCACTGCAGGGCAATGCCGCGGCCGACAACAATATCGGCTACCTCTACGATCACGGCCGCGGTGTGAAAGCCGACCCGACACAGGCCATGGTATGGTACGTGAAGTCCGCCGCGAATGGCGACGGAGCGGCAGCCAGCAATATCGGCTGGTTCTACCAGCACGGCATCGGTGTCCCGCGCGACTACGGTCAGGCGATGGCCTGGTTCTTCAAGTCCGCGAACGAGGGCTGGCCGGAGGGCGCCTCCAATCTCGGCTACCTTTACGAAGCGGGACTCGGCGTCAAGGCCGATCCGGGAGCCGCACTGGTCTGGTACCTCAAGGCGGCGAATGAAGGCAGTGCCGACGGAGCGTTCAATGCCGGCCGCTTCTACGAGCACGGCATCGGCGTCGCGCAGGATTACGCCACGGCGATCGCGTGGTACCGCAAAGCCGCCGCCGGGGGAAATATCGCGGCAGAAGACAATATCGGCTATATCTACGAGAATGGCCTCGGCGTCCCCAAAGACTACGCCGAGGCAATGCGCTGGTTCCGTCGCGCGGCAGCCGCCGGGAATGCCCCCGCCATGAACGGCATCGGCTGGCTCTATCAGCACGGCTTCGGCGTCAGCAGCGACGATGCCAAGGCGATGGCATGGTACCGCAAGGCAGCCGAAGCAGGCTCGCCGAGCGGTGCGTTCAACGTTGCCTTTCTGTACGAGCACGGAATCGGCGTCAAACGCGACCTCAAGGCGGCGCTGGACTGGTACCTGAAGTCCGCCGCCGAAGACGACGCCGGTGCTGCCTTCAATGTGGCGTACTTCTACAAGAACGGCCTCGGCGTCAAAGCGGATCCGGCGGCCTCCATGCGCTGGGATCTGAAGGCCGCCAACGAGGGCGACGCCGACGCCGCGCTGGAGGTCGGCTATTTTTATGCCCACGCCATCGGCGTGGCGCAGAACTTCACAGAAGCCATGACCTGGTACAGGAAATCCGCCGCCGCCGGCAATTCCACGGCGCAGAACAACATCGGATTTCTGTTCCAGTACGGCCGTGGCGTGAAGCAGGACTATTTCGAGGCCATGTACTGGTACCGGCAGGCGGCAGAGGCGGGGAATCACCTCGCCGAGAGCAACATCGGGTATCTTTACGCGCACGGCCTCGGAGTGAAGCAGGATTACGCCGAAGCCGCGAAGTGGTACCGCAAGGGTGCGCTCGGCGGAAATGCAGGCGCCGAATACAATCTCGGCCGCCTCTATGAGTTTGGCCGCGGCGTCAGGCCGGATCCGGCTTCTGCCATGAGCTGGTACCTGAAAGCTGCGGAAGCCGGCGATGCCGGCGCCGCGCTGAAGGCCGGGTACTTCTACAACCAGGGCATCGGGGTTGGTCAGGACTACGCCAAGGCCGCGGAATGGTACCGAAAGGCTGCCCTCGACGGAAATCCCGCCGCCGAGTACGATCTCGGCAACCTCTACGCCACCGGCAAGGGCGTGCCGCAGGACAACGCAGCGGCAAAGGCCTGGTTCGAGAAGGCGGCCGGCGGCGGCGATGCGGATGCCGCGCGCCGGGTCGGCGAGATGCTGACCGCTGAGGGCACGCTCGACCAGGCACGGACCTGGCTCGCGCGGTCCGTGAAGCTCGCGCGGGCCGCCTTGGCCAACGACCCGGACGATCCGGATGCGAAGCGTACGCTCCGGCTCGCTGCCGGCGCCATCGGCAATGTCTCGGGCCGCCTCTTGATCGAGGGCGCCTTCGCGAAGGCCCTCGATGCCGCCGATTCCGCGATTGCGCTCGCCCCCGGGCTCGTCTGGCTGCGGATAAACCGCGCCGACGCCCTGATGATGCTCGGCCAGACCGATGCCGCGCGCACGATCTATCTCAGCTACCAGGCCGTCGCCGACGACGGCTCAGGCGGCGGGAAATCCTGGAAGGATGATGTGCTCGCGGATTTCGCCGCCCTCAGGACGCACGGATTCACCAGCCCGCTGATGGCCGAGATCGCGGCCGATTTCCAGGACTGAAAGATATGGAGAGGCCGAATGGGACGCTACGTGAATAGAACATTGTTGAATGGAGAAGCCGTGGTCTTCGAAACGCACCTGCATCGTATTTTATATCTGGCGCCGGTTCTGCTGGTCATCTTTGGTATTGGATGCGCCTCTTCGAATGCGGCGCTTGGAGGCAGCCTGATCGTGCTGGGAGGCTTGCTCTTCATGGGACGAATGATCCGGCGGGCGACGAGCGAGTACGTCGTAACCAACAAGCGGGTCGTCATCAAGACAGGGATTGTCTCGCGAAAGACGCTCGAAATGATGTTGAGCAAGGTCGAATCGGTTGACGTTCAGCAAGGTATCGTCGCCAGGATACTGGGTTTTGGTAGAATTCTGGTGGTGGGGACCGGCGGCAGCAGGGAGCCGTTTTCAATGATTGCCAGGCCGATCGAGTTTCGACGTGCCGTACAAACCCAGCAGGCGCCATAGCTCGACCCAAAATCCCCTCCGGCCGTCAACCGCGTTCCGGACGCCGGGCAAGGGTCTGTGATGACGGATCGCTGCTATTCGGCCGCCAGGCGCGGCGGGTCCGCCATCTCGACCGCGGACGCAAGATCGACCGAGATCAGGCGCGAGACGCCGCGCTCCTGCATCGTCACGCCATAAAGCCGCTGCATCCGTGCCATCGTCAGCGGATGGTGCGTTGCGATCAGCATCCGGGTGCCCGATTCGCGCACCACGTCCTCGACCAGTGTGCAGAACCGCTCGACATTCACGTCGTCGAGCGGAGCCTCCACTTCGTCCAGCACGGCAATCGGCGCCGGATTGCAGCGAAAGACCGCAAAAATCAGCGACAGGGCGATCAGCGCCTGCTCGCCGCCGGAAAGAAGCGAGAGCTGGGCGAGCTTCTTGCCGGGCGGTTCGGCGTAGATCTCGAGCCCGGCGGAGAGCGGATCTTCCGATCCGACGAGGGCGAGATGCGCCCGCCCGCCGCCGAACATGCGCTGGAAAAGCGCGTGGAAATGCCGATCGACTTCGGCGAACATCGCCGAAAGCCGGCTCCGCCCTTCGCGGTTGAGATAACCGATCGATCCGCGCAGCTTGGCGATCGCCCCGCTCAGCTCCTCCCCTTCGCGGACGATCGCGGCAATCCGCGTTTCGATTTCGCCGGCTTCGATCTCGGCGCGAAGATTGACCGGCCCCATCGCTTCCCGCTCACCCATCAGCCGCTCGAGCCGCCGGCGCGCCGCCGGTTCGGCATCCGCCGCCGTTGCCGCTTCAGGGAGCGCGGCATGCGCGCCCAGGCGCTCGCGGATCTGCTCATCCACGCTGGCCAGCGCCGCTTCGGCTTCGCGGAGGGAGGACTCGCAAAGCAGCGCCTGTTCGCGGGCCGAACCTCTGTCCTGCTCCGCCGAGCGCAGCGCGCGCGCCGCCGCTTCCGCGTCTTGCTCGGCCCCGGCGAGCCGCTGTTGAATCTGCCGATGCGCTTCTTCCGCGGCTTCCAGCGCATCGAGAGCCCGGGCGGCCGTACGCGCGAGTTCCTGCGGCCGGGTCGCGAGCGCCGCCTGTTCGGAGGCGAGCAAGGCACGCCGGCTCGCCAGCTCGGAAGTGCGCGCCGCGGCGGCCGCGCTGCGTTCAGCCCAGTCCTTCCGCTCGCGCGCAATGGCTGACTGGCGTGCCGAATCGGCAGCGCTCCGCTCCGCCAGGGCCGATTGCCCGGAGCGCGCCACCGCTTCGCGCCCGCGCGCCGCCGCGAGTTCGCCACGCGCCGCCTCGAGAGCGGCACGTGCGGCGGCAGGGTCGGGGAGATCAGCGCACTCCGCGAGCAGCGCTGCCAAGGCACGCTCCAGCTCGTTGCGTTCGGAGCCAGCCCGCTCTCTGGGGAGCGCGAGTGCCTCGCGATGGGCGGCAACGCTGGCCGCCTCCCGGCGCAGCGCATCGGCGGCGCGGCGCACTTTCTCGGAGCGTTGTTCGGCCGCCCGATGCCCCGCTTCCGCCTCGGCTGCCGCCCGGCCCGCCGCAGACTCGAAAGCCGCAACCGCTTCCCGGGCAGCCTCTGCGCTGGCAGCGGATTCCTCGGCCGCCCGGAGCTGATCGCCCAGCAGCGCCAGCCGGTTGCGCGCCACCATCCGGACCGCGCCGACGCTTTCGGTGCCGGGCTTCAGCGAATAGCCGTCCCAGCGCCAGAGGCCGCCGTCGCGCGTGACCAGCGCCTGGCCCGGCGCGAGGGCCGCCTGCAGCCGCTCCCCCAGTTCGGCGTTCTCGATCAGTCCGACCAGCGGCAGGGCACGCGCCAATGCCGGCGGCACGGGCAACAGCGAAGCGAGCGGGATCGTCGCTTCGGGCAACGAAGCGGTCACCCCCGCGGCCGGGAGCGCGCGCCAGCGACTGGCCGCCGCCTCCAGCGCATTGCCGAGCGCCGCCGAAACCGCAGCCTCGAGCCCGGCCGGAACGGTGAGGGTTTCGCCGAGAGAGGGCCCTTCTGCACCCGGCTCGCCTCCGGCAGCGAGAACGGCGGCCAGCGCCTCGGCTTCGGCGGCAAGGCGGGTCCGTTCGGCAACCGCTTGCGCCAGCTTCTCCCGCGCCGCTTCATGCGCCACGGCGGCCGCCTGGCGGCTGGCAGCGCATCTGTCCCGCTCGGCCCGCGCTGCCTGAAGGGCCGCCTCGGAGGCCGCTTCCTCCTGCGCCGCCGCCTCCAGGCGCAAAGTGTCGATCGCGGCGGCAGCAAGCCGGGCCTCGTCGGCAGCGAGCCGCCGCTCCCGGTCCTCGAGACGGCGCCGCTCCTGCTCCAAGGCCCCGGCGCGTGCCAGCACGCCGGCGGCTGCCTCCGCCGCGCGGTCGGCCGCCGCTTCCGCTGCCTC